>NZ_AULZ01000002.1:0-300000 GCF_000422545.1 Desulfocurvibacter africanus subsp. africanus DSM 2603 | reverse complement strand
TTAGTGGAAGCCGCCACGGAATATCTCCGCGCCAGAATATCCCTGACGCCCCCTGTCCGCGCGGGCGTTGTCTTGGGTACGGGCCTGGGTAGCTGGACGCACTCTTTGCAAAATGCATGCACAATACCTTATGCAGAGATACCCGGCTTCCCCAAATCAACGGTGCCCGGCCATGCCGGAGCCCTGATCTGCGGGACCATCGAAGGTCGAAGCGTGCTCGCCCTCTCCGGCCGCTTTCACCTGTACGAAGGTTACTCCCCGGCCGAAGTCTGCTTCGGCGTGCGCGTCCTGGCCCGCCTGGGAGTGGATGCACTCGTGCTGACCAACGCCGCCGGGGCGATCAACCCTCAATGTGACGCAGGCTCGCTCATGTGCATCACGGACCATATCAACGCCACGGGCGTCAGCCCGCTCACGGGCCCCAACACGGAAGCGTGGGGACCACGCTTCCCGGACATGAGCTCCGTGTGGGATCCCGGCTTGCGCGCACTGGCCATGGAGCAGGCTTTGCGGCTCGGTATCCGCCTGGAGCGCGGCGTCTACATCCAGGTTCCCGGGCCGCAGCTCGAGACGCCGGCAGAAACTCGGGCCTACCGCAGACTGGGAGCCGACGCCGTGGGCATGTCCACGGTCCTGGAAGCCATCGCCGCCCGGCACATGGGACTGCGCCTGCTGGGAATTTCCTGCCTGACCAATAAAAATCTTCCGGACTGCATGGCCGAGACGAGCCTGGAGGAGATCCTGGCCATGGCGGCTCTCAGCGGCGAGGCCATGAGCCGATTGATCTCGGCTGTCATTGTCGCCCTTTAAAGGCTCGCACTGGCGCGCATCGTCTTTACTGTGGTTTTCCTGTAATCGGGACTAAACATTTCCGCCGGATGGCCGAAGAGAGCTGCAGGTGGATGCGCATTCCGGCCGCGTCCGATTTACTCGACAACCGAGGATGCCCGCATGCGTCTTTTCAGCGTATTGCTTTGTTTCCCTCTATTCATGGCCCTGGCTCTCGCCGCCTGCTCGCAAAAGCAGGCCAAGATCATCGGCGAGACCTTCACCCGAGGCGAATGTTCGGCCCGCACCTGCCTGGTGGACGCCAACTATCGCGCCGCCAACGTCATGGTCGACGCCCTGGAGGAAGTACTGGTGGAAGGGGACGGCATCATCATCTCCGACTTCATCTATTTGGGCGATCCCAGTAAGGAGTCGACCCTGGGCAAACTCATCCCGGAACAGATATCCTCCAAGCTGGCCCAGCATGGCTTCAACCCCGTCTCCAAGCGCCTAGCCAACCCGGACGAGGCCCAGACGGAGGTTCCCGGCAAAGCCCGACTCGTGGGCTCCTACACCACGGCCTATGACGTGCTCTACGTCAACGCGCGCGTTATCCGCCTGAAGGACTCGGCCGTCATTGCCGGTTACGATTACGAACTGCCCGCCAGTTCCAATCTGCGCGCCCTTATACCGGGCGTATGGGGAGATGCCGGCCTGGATCCCACGGTCAAGACAGCCTTCTCCACAGCGGCCAGACGTTAGCCGCCCATAGCTGTACATCAGGCCGCCCAGCGTCAGCCGGGCGGCCTTTTTCTTCAACCAGACTTGTCCATACAGCGCAAAAACTGCATATGTTCCTGCATGGCCGCAATCTTCAATGGCATCTCGCGGAGGCCGCATGGATAAAGACGCACTGAGAAGCTTCCTGCTCAAGGCCCTTATGAGCATGGTCGCGCCCAGCATGGGTCACGAAGAACGACGGGACATGCTGGATTGCATGTTCCCCGTGGGCCAATCCCTGGATGACGAAACCTTGGACGCCTTTGCTCAAGGCATTGCCCCGCCGCCGCGTGAGTTCTTCGCCAAGTGGATCGGTATCTTCGTGGACAAGGTCTTGGACGAGATGCCCGCCGAGCGTCTGCATGCCGCCTGTGAAAACGACCAGATGGCGCAGGCCGGGCTCTATGTAGCCTATCTCGACTTCTGCCGTGAGCGACAGGCTGACATGGACCGCGACCTGGAAGCATTGCGCCTGGAGTGCATGACCCGCATGAAGCAGTAAGCCATAAGTACTGCGCTTACGCTGTGCCATACTTTCCAGTTGACAGCGAAAGCGTTTACGCTTACCGGCGGGATTGGCCTGAACATGAATGTTTCTTCATGAATGCCTCCCGGTGGAAAACGGGGCAGGCCACAGGAGACGTCAGGGAATGCCCAAGGAAGACGCCATTGAAGTGGACGGTGTTGTGCAGGAGGCCCTGCCCAACGCCATGTTCCGTGTGGAGCTGAGCAACGGACATGATGTGCTGGCCCACATATCCGGCAAGATGCGCAAGTTCTATATCCGCATCCTGCCCGGTGACAGTGTGAAAGTTGAGCTTTCTCCCTACGACCTGACCCGAGGTCGCATCACCTACCGGATGAAATGAACCCACTTTCCATGCCCGACCATCCAAGCCAGACCAATATCGCAGGGAAGGCGCCCAAGCGCCGAGGCGTGGTGGTCTGGTTCCACGAGCGCAGGGGCTACGGCTTCATCCGCGATGAGACCGGAGAGGACGTGTTCGTGAGCTGGCCCGACATTCTGCGGCCGGGGTTCAAGACTCTTGCTCAGGGCGAACAGGTCACCTTCACCCTCAAGCCCGGCGAGGGCGGCCGCAAGGCCGCGGAAGTCGTGCCGCTGCAGCCGTCAGCCGAGCCGCCCCCGCATACCGTCAACTCCTGACGTATAGCCTGGGTCCCGAGGGCGTATCCTCAAGCCTGTAGCCCTTCTCCCACAACCTGCTGCGCAAGTCGTCCGCCTGGGGGAAATCCTTGCGCCCACGGGCCTCCTCGCGCAGGCGCACAAGCTCGGCAAGCTCCGCGGTGAGCATGCTCGGGCTCACGGGCGCCTGCGAGTGGTCCAGAATGCCCAACACCTGATCGCAAGCCGTCAGCCTGCGCAGGCACAACTCAGTGTCGGCCCCGCTGAGTTGTCCGACCGCAAGCTTTGCGTTGATCGTGCGCACGAACTTGAACAGTTCGGGCCAGAATCGGTGCAGGGACAGATCGTCTTCCACCGCCGCGAACAACCCCTGGCGCAGGTCGTAGGCCGCTTGGGCCACGGCCTGGCCCGGCTCGCCTTTTTTCCGCTCCGCGCTGCTCAAGGTGACGTACAATTCCTGCGTCTTGCGCCAGTTCCTTGACCACATGGGCAGGCTCTGCAGCGAAAGCGGCTTGTGATAGGATGTGGATAAGAGCCACATGCGCAGGGCCGCTCCCGAGGAGACAGCTCCCACGGCTTCACGCAGGCCGAAGACTGGCTGCTGAACGCCCGGCGCATCGGCCCCGGCGGAATCGAGAACGCCGATCACGGGCTGGGCCACGAGCCAGGCCGTGGGAACGACGCCCGCGCCCAGGGTCCAGATGGCCCGGAAATTCTCCAGGTGCGGGAAGCGGTGCGTCTCCGCGCCCAAGGCCACGCTCAAGACCGGCAGGCCATCCAGGGCCGCGGCCGCCTGCTGCAGGAACCAACTGGGACGCACCTTGCCCCATTCGGTTTCCAGGGCATCGCCGGCCTTGAGATCCTGCAGGGTGACCCGTTTAAGCAGCGTGAAGTCGCGCGGGTTGTCCTTGACATAGTCCCGCAGATCCACGGTCTTGCCCAGGCTCAAGCGCTCCAGATCCATGGAGCCGGTCTGGCCATAGGCCTTATCCCGCAAGACATCGTAGTAGACGCTGCGCAGCTTCTCGTAGGCCAAGCCGCGGGCCAGCAGCCTGCGGCACAGGGTCAGAGCGCGCTCGGTGCTCTCGCCGGCCAGGGCGAAATGGACATCCTCGCTCACGCCGAGCATGGCCGCCAAACCTTGAATCTCCTCACGCGTGCGACGGGCGAACTCGCGCCTGGGCATCCCGGCAGCCCGGGCCGCCGCCAAGGCGCGATCATCCAGGTCGGCCAAGCCAACGCAGGCCTTGGCCTGCACCCCGTTCGCGCGCAGATGCCGGCAGAGCACGTCCAGGAGCACCACGCGCCGCCAGACCTCAAGATCGCCCGCCTGGTCCAGGCTCGGACCGGGCGTGAACAAGCCAAGGCCGGCCTTGCCGGGTTCCAGCACGCGCGCCTGCCCGCTGGCTAGATCGCGCACGCGCAAGCCCTGCTGGGTCGGCGCGGCGAAGAGCGGCGTACTCAGGTAACGCTCGCCGCTGTCCGGGCAGATGAATACGATGGTGGCCCGCCGGCCGCTTCCGGTCAGGTCCTTGGCCAGACGCAACGCGCCCGCCATGGCCGCCCCCGCGCTCATGCCCACCAGCAGGCCCTCCTCTCGGGCCATGCGTCGGGCCATGTCGAAGGCGGCGTCATCTTCTACATTGAGCACCGCGTCCAGGGCCTTCTTGTCGTAGATGCCCGGAGGATAGGACTCCTGCATGTTCTTGAGGCCCTGGATCTTGTGCCCTGCAAAGGGCTCCACGGCCGCGACGAAGATGGCCGGATTGAAGGCCTTGAGCCCGCTGGCCAGGCCCATGGCCGTGCCCGTGGTGCCCAGGGTGGCCACCATGTGCGTGACCTGGCCTGCGGTCTGCTCCCAGATTTCCCGGGCCGTGCCCTCGTGGTGGGCGCGGACGCAGGCTTCGTTGTTGTATTGATCCATGAGCACGTACTTGCCCGGCTCCTCGCGGGCCAGACGGTAGGCCTCCTCGATGGCTCCGTCCGTGCCCATGTGGCCGGGCGTAAGCACTATCTCGGCCCCGTAGGCGCGCAGGATGCGCTTGCGTTCCTCGGATGCGCTCTCGCTCATGAGCAGCTTGATGCGGTAGCCCTTCACAGCGCAGACCATGGCCAGACCGATACCCGTGTTGCCGCTGGTGGCCTCGATGACGATCTTGTCCGGGGTCAGCTCGCCGGAGCGCTCGGCCGCCTCGATCATGGCCAGGGCCACGCGGTCCTTGATGGATCCGCCGATGGACTTGGACTCGATCTTGGCCAAAATCCTGACATCGGGATACGGATTGAGTCGGCCGATCTCCACCAGGGGAGTATTGCCGACGAGCGAGAGGACATTCGTGTGTATGGGCATGTTATTCGCGCTCCCACGCGCTGGGGAAGTTGCGCCGCGGCCGTGCCGGGCGGAGGGAAGCCCTGGCAGGGAACTTGCTTTGCGCGGACCATGAGCCAGCAGTTTCTCGCCGATAACCTTGCGGCCCTGTCCCGCGTGAATCCCGCGCTGCTCGCCTGGCTGACGGCAACGCGCGAGGGTTCGAGCGATCTTGCGGCCGACGAGGCGCGCATTGTCAAGAACCGTCTTGGGTTTCTGGACTGGCGGTTGCCCTCGGGCGCCTGCCTGTTCGAAACCCTTTCTCCCCAGGCGGTTTACCAGAGGTGGATTCCCGAGGAAAGCCCCGAAAGGGCCGCCACGTTCATCGTAGGCGTGAACCTCGGCTATGGGCTGCACCGTGTGCTGACCGGCACTCCGGACAGCCACAAGGTACTTGCCCTGGAGCCCGATCCGGACATGCTTCTGGCCTGCCTGAGCCAGACCGACTACCGGCCGTTCATCGCGGCTGGCAAGCTCCATTTCGTAGCCCCGGATAAGGAATGCATGGAGCGGGTCATTCACCAGCTCGACATGCACGTGTTCTTCGGCAAGGTGTATCTGCGCGGCGACACGCCCAGCCAGCAGATCGGCCCGGCATACGCGCGCTGGACCGAAGAAGTTCACGCGGCCCTGGAAGCCTTCACCGTGGAACTGTCCACCCTGCGCCGCAAACAGGACGTCATGGTCGGCAACGAGCTGCGCAATTTCCGGCGGGCCTCGGCGCATCGCAGCCTGCTGGCCCTGCAGGGCCGAGCCAAAGGGCTGACAGCGGTCATCGTGGGCGCTGGTCCGTCGCTGGCGCAGATCGGTCCGGCCCTGGCCCAGTGCCTGGGAACCTGCAACGCGCTGGTGGTCTGCGGCTTCCAGACCCTGCCCGCATTGCGCAAGACCGGCATCACGCCCCACCTGAGCCTGGGCCTGGACTTCAACCGCACGCTGGAATCCGTCTACGAACACCTGGACAGCGCCTGGGCCGCGAACATCCCGTTCATCTACTCCACCAAGATGGACGCGTGCGTGGTGGAGCGCTATCCCGGCCCAGCATTGGGCCTGTGGACCGTGGGCGGCCTGTCCACTTACATAGGTCAGGACCGGGAGCTGGTTATCGACGCCGGCGGCAACGTGGGCGTGGCCATGTTCCGTTTCCTGGCCTGCTGCGGCGTTTCCGACTTTCTCCTGCTTGGGCAGGATTTCGGCTGGCGCGGGGATTCGGTGCATGCGCCGGGGCACTTCAAGCACGGCCGTCAGGTGAGCTTTAACCCCAATCAGCATGTGCTGTTAAAGGACCCTGACGGAGGCGAAGTCTACAGCTCGGTACAATACGCGGCTTCCAAGCGCGAACTGGAAGCGTCCATCGCCCAGTCCGGAGCGCGCGTGCGCAACGTCTGGGGCGGCGGCGCGGCCATCGAGGGCGCCCCGCGAATCTCCCCGGACGAAGCCGTGGCCTGCCTCGCAAATCTGGACGCCCAGCCTCGATCCGCATTTCAGGCCGTCTTGGCCGAATGCATGCAGCCAAGTCCGAGGCCGGTGTTCGAAGCCCGCTCGCCAAGTTGGACCGCATCCCTGCGCAATGTGGAGAAGCGCCTGGCGCGGTTGTTCGACACGCCGGCAGCCTCCCGGCAGGATATCCATGAGACGCTGCTGCAGGTGGAGGCCTTCCTCAAACAGGACCCGCTCTATCTGCCGTACCTGTTCAACGAGGTCGTGGATCTAGGCGGACTTCTGCGCACCAGGCACACGTATGCACTGGCGGACTTGGGAGAAGTGCGCCGCATCTTCAAGCGCGTACTGTCCAAGGTGCGCGAGATGGATCGCTTTCTGGCGGTGAAATAGGATTAGGAATATTGCTGGGGTATGCTGGATTCCCCAGTTCGGATTCAGGCTCCGAGGTCCTGGCGTAACTCGTCAAGGTCGGCAGGCAACGTGGCATCGAAGGTCACACCCATGTAGCTCATGTCGAACCAGACCACTCGGCCGACGATTTCCCGCAGCAGGTGTTCGAAGCGATTGTCCACGCCGACGAGCGTTACCTGCTGCTCCGGCTGGAAGTGGTTGCCGTCGACGGTCCGCTTGAACTCCAGGGTCGCGCCAGCCGGAGACAGGGAAGATAGAAGCATTGGGAAGATACCGAACTCGTTGCGCACAAGGCAAAGCCGCTCTTCGCCCTGCATGAAGCGCTGCAGGCCCTTGCGCTTCTGCCTGGACAGGATGATCTTTTCAAACGTGTCATGCTCCGACCCGCGGACAGTATGATTCTGCCCTCAAGTGAAGCAATTATCGACGCATCTTTGCATGTTTATGACGCAATAAGCGTGTATTAGTTGACGACCAAAACAAGGCTCAACTGAATTCCGATCTTATACTCAAAGAGCTCTAATACTTTATACGCCGAGCACATACCTGTAAACCGCGTTTTCACGTCCGCCTCAGCCAACCACTCAAGACAATCACTCCCCGGCGAGAACCCGAGAGGCCAAGGCGTCGGCCTCGGCCATGACATCTTCGCGCCCTTCGGCGTCACCCGGATAGTAGACGCCCAGGGCCCGCAGCATATGCGAGCGGGAATAACCGATATAGCGGGTGAAGAAATACTCGTAGCGGGGATAGATGTCGGTGAAGAGGTCGGCCTTGGGATGGCCCTGGGCGATCAGCATGACCAGGGTCTTGCCTGGAGCCAGCCTGCCCTTTTTCATGAGTTTGGAATAATTGGGCTGCAGGAAGGAGAAGCTACGGTCGATGAAGGCCTTGAGCTGTGACGAAACTTCGCCGAAATACACGGGCGTGGCCATGACCAGCACATCCGCCGCACGAACTTCTTCCAGCACCGGGGCGAGGTCGTCCTTGAGCACGCAATGGTCCGCATTGGTCTTGCAGCCGAAGCAGCCGATGCACCCGGAATAGCGCATCTCGCCGAGCCTGTGCACCGACACAGTGGCTCCGCCCGCCGTCAGCCCATCACAGAACCTGGAAGCCATGGCCGCCGTGTTGCCCTTCCTGCGGGCGCTGCCCACCAGACAGACTGCATGCATGCTGTTCCCCTTGCTCTGACTATTTCCAGAGCCCCTGTTTCATCCCACATTCGCAGGATCTATTTCAACGGAAAAACGGCCATTGAGTCTGCTTGCGCGTGCAGCACGCAGGCCATGGCGATACTCGTCCAGCCCCTCATGCCCAAGGGCTTGCGGGCGATTGGCTTTGTTTTGTTTTTTGGTCCGTTGTAACCCTGGCTCATCTCCAAGGCTCCTCGGCAACAAACTAGATCAGATTGCCTTTATGACGCCCGCTCCGGCGATGACGGCGCAAGTGAATTGCGCCTACGCCTACGCGGCGGCAAGCCATGCCGACGCACGGCTTGCAGAGCATTTTCAAAAGCAAAATGCTCTAAATTATACCAGAAAACTGCCCTAGCCCCAAGCTCGCCGCAGGACCCTATTCGACTCAAGGCGCAGTCCAGGGCCCGCGCGATTAGTTTGCGAAGTTCTCCAGCCGTCGGATGAAAAAGCCCCGGCATATCAAATTGATATGCCGGGGCCTTCTGTCCAGCTAGCGATGTCAAAGCTGGTTCATTTTCAAATAAGCGGATGGCTCAGCAGCTCTGGATTACCAGGGCTGCAAGCTTATACCGCTATCTGCCCTTTGGCCTGCCCCTTGGTTTGGCTCTCGGTTTGGCTCTCGGTCTGCCCGTCGGTCTGGAAAACCAGCTTGTCCAGGCGCACGTCCACCAGAACCTTCTGTCCGTCACCCAAGCGGCCGGAGATGAGCTCCCTGGCCAGCGGCGTTTCCAGCCGCGACTGGAGGAAGCGCTTGAGCGGCCGCGCGCCGTAGACCGGGTCGTAGGACTCCTCGGCCACGAAGCTCTTGGCCGCGTCGGTCATATCCAGCTCGATCTTGCGGTCGGCCAGCCGCCTGCGCAGGCCGGCGAGCTGCAGATCGATGATCTGCTTGAGCTGCTCCTGCAGGAGTGGCTTGAACAGCACGACTTCGTCCACGCGGTTCAGGAACTCGGGACGGAAGTTGCGGCGCAGGGTGTCCATGACCTTGTCGCGCACGCCGTCCCGGAACTCGCCCTTGGGCGTGATGCCTTCGAGCATGTACTCCGCGCCGAGGTTGGAGGTCATGATGACGATGGTGTTCTTGAAGTCCACGGTGCGGCCCTTGGAGTCGGTCAGCCGGCCGTCGTCCAGGATCTGCAGGAGCACGTTGAATACGTCGTGGTGCGCCTTCTCGATCTCGTCGAACAGGATGACCGAGTAGGGCTTGCGGCGCACGGCCTCGGTGAGCTGGCCGCCCTCCTCATAGCCCACGTAGCCCGGAGGCGCGCCGATGAGCCGCGCCACGGTGTGCTTCTCCATGTACTCGGACATGTCGATGCGCACCATGTTCTCCTCGCTGTCGAAGAGCGCAGCCGCCAAGGTCTTGCACAGTTCGGTCTTGCCCACGCCCGTGGGACCCAGGAAGATGAACGAGCCGATGGGCCGGGCCGGGTCCTTGAGGCCCGCGCGGGCGCGCAGCACCGCGTCGGCCACGGCGTCCACGGCCTCTTCTTGGCCGATGACCCGCTCGTGCAGTTCCTCGGGCAGACGCATGAGCTTCTCCCGCTCACCCTCCATGAGCCGCGAAATCGGGATGCCGCTCCAGCGCGAAATGATCTCGGCCACGTCGTCGGGTCCGACCTCCTCGCGCACCATGCGCGCGCCCTTGCCGCCGTCCGTGGCCTGCTCCATGGCCGCGAGCTGCTTCTCCAGGGCATGCAGTTTGGAATAGCGCAGCTCGGCCGCGCGGTTGTAGTCCAGGCTGCGCTCGGCCTCCTCCACCTCGCGGCGGGTGCGCTCGATATCCTCCTTGACCTGGCGCATGCGCTCGACCGCGCCCTTTTCCTTCTCCCATTGGGCCATGAGCACGGACTGCCGCTCCTTGAGGTCGGCTAGCTCGCGCTCCAGAACCTCCAGCCGTTCGCGGGACTTGGGATCGGTTTCGCGGCGCAGGGCCTCGCGCTCGATCTCCATCTGCAGGACGCGCCGGTTGATCTCGTCCAGCTCCGTGGGCATGGAGTCGATCTCCGTGCGGATCATGGCCGCGGCCTCGTCGATGAGGTCGATGGCCTTATCCGGGAGCTGGCGGTCGGTCAGGTAGCGATTGCTGAGCACGGACGCATCCACCAGGGCCGCGTCGGCGATGCGCACGCCGTGGTGCACCTCGAAGCGCTCGCGCAGGCCGCGCAGGATGGAGATGGTGTCCTCCACGCTGGGCTCGTCCACCAGGATGGGCTGGAAGCGCCGCTCCAGGGCCGGGTCCTTCTCGATGTTCTTGCGGTACTCGTCCACCGTGGTCGCGCCGATGCAGTGCAGTTCGCCGCGCGCCAGCATGGGCTTGAGCAGATTGCCGGCGTCCATGGCGCCCTCGGCCTTGCCCGCGCCCACGATGGTGTGGATCTCGTCGATGAACAGGATGACGCGCCCCTCGGACTGGCCGACCTCCTTGAGCACGGCCTTCAGGCGCTCTTCGAACTCGCCTCGGTACTTGGCCCCGGCGATGAGCGCGCCCATATCCAGGGAGAAGATGGTCTTGTCCTTGAGCCCCTCGGGCACGTCCTGCTTGAGGATGCGCTGGGCCAGGCCCTCCACGATGGCCGTCTTGCCCACGCCCGCGTCGCCGATGAGCACGGGATTGTTCTTGGTCCGCCGGGACAGAATGCGGATGGCCCGCCTGATCTCGGCATCGCGGCCGATGACCGGGTCGAGCTTGCCCTTGCGGGCCTCCTCCACCAGGTCGCGGCCGTATTTCTTGAGCGCGTCGTAGGTCTCCTCGGGGTTGTCCGAGGTCACGCGCTGCTTGCCGCGCACTTCCGTGAGCACCGTGAGGATTTTGTCGCGGGTCAGCCCGAAGCGGGCATTGACCTTGCCCACGCCCGTGGTCTTGGGCTCGTCGGCCAGGGTCAGGAAGATGTGCTCGACGCTCATGTACTCGTCGCTCATCTGCCTGGCCAGGTCCTGGGCCTTGACCAGCACCTGGTTCAGCCGCTGGGTGACGAAGACCTGACCGGGCTGCGCGCCGGGTCCGCTGACCTTGGGCATGCGCTCAAGCTCGTCCTGCACGGCCTTGGCATAGGCTTCGGGATCGTATCCGGCCTTGCTCAGAAGATTGGGCACAAGCCCGTTCTCCTGCCGCACCAGGGCCAGCAGGAGGTGTTCGGCGTCTATCTGTTGATGTCCAAGGCGAACGGCCTCGGCCTGGGCCTCGGCTACGGCGTCCCTGGACTTCTGGGTGAACTTGTTCATGTCCATGTTAGGCTCCTTTCTCGATTGCGATGTCGAGTCGTCGCTTCCGTCGGTGCCGCATATACATGGTATTTATATCCTGTTTGGAAACCGGCAAGAGCTACAAAAGCCTGCGCAGCTCCTCCACGCGTTTCTCCAGCGTCTCGATGCGGTCCAACAGGTCAACGATGATGCTTGCACCCGTCAGGCAGACATCGAAGTCGGTGGCGATGCGCTGAAGCTTGCCGATGCGGTACACGTCGCGGACCAGAAACAACGGCTCGTCATTGCCTGCCATGATGGGGTCGATCCAGCCCAGCTCCAGAATTTCGGTCAGGCGCACCTCGCCCACTCCCGTGATCTCCAGTAGCTGCCGCCGGGAATAGAGCTTGGAGCGGGAAGGCAGATTGCGCGCGCTCGTGATGTCGGGAGTCATGCCGTGCTTCCCCCTTGCCTAGAAGTTCCGGGCCTTGAAGCCCGTTTTGGACTCCAATTCGCTCCACAATCGGCGGATCTCTTCGTCTTCGGCCTGCGGCACCTGCACCATGATGCGCACGTACATGTCGCCTCGCCGGCCCGCCGCGCCGAGGCCCTTGCCCCGCAGACGCATCTTGCGGCCGCTGCCCATGCCCGCCGGGACCTTGAGTTCCACCTGACCGTCCAGGGTAGGCACGTTGACCGTCGCGCCCATGGCCGCCTCCCAGGGCGCCAGGGGCAGATCGAGCACGATGTTGCCCTCCTCGACCTTGTAGAGCGGGTGCGGCGCGAGCTTAACGCGCAGGTACAGGTCGCCGGCCGGTCCGCCGGCCATGCCGGGGCCGCCCTGACCCGAAAGCCTGATGCGCTGGCCTTCCTTGATGCCGGCCGGGATGTTCACGTTCAGCGTGCGCGGCACGGGCATGCCACCCGGCCCTTGCTCGGTGACCGTCACGGCCTTGGAGCCGCCTCGGATGACCTCCTCCAGCGAAAGCTCGATCTCGGCCTCGGCGTCCTGGCCTCTGCGCGGCCGTGCCGTGCGGCTACCGGCACCATAAAAGCCCTGCCCAGCCCCGGCTCCACCAAAGCCGCCGCGAGCCTGACTAAAGCCTCCGCCGCCTCCGAAGACACTCTCGAAGAAGTCGCTGAAGTCGAACCCCGCCCCGCCCCGGCCTCCGCCGGACTGGAACCCGAAGTTCATGTTCTCGAATCCCGGAGGCGGCTGGAAATCCTGGCCCTGTTGCCAGTTGGGACCCAGGGAGTCGTACATCTTACGCTTCTCCGGGTCCTTGAGAACCTCGTAGGCCTCGTTGATTTCCTTGAACTTATCCTCCGCCGTCTTGTCGCTGGGATTGAGGTCCGGATGGTATTTTCTTGCCAGCTTCTTGAATGCCTTGGAGATATCCTCCTGGGAGGCGCCGCGCTTCACGCCCAGCAGTTCGTAGTAGTCCTTGTACTTGACGCTCATTGTCGCTCGGTTCTCCTCTGGGCTCGATTTCCTTAGGCTATATTCCGAAACAGAAACGATTCCGGAAGCCTAGATAATTCTGCGCAGGCCGATGTCAACGATCTGACAACAATGTACTCTGCTGCAGTGTCAGGCACTATATATTAGGGTAGGCAAGGAAACCAAGTGCAAACAAACAGCTAGGAGCTGTCATCAGAAGAGTTGAGGCTGGCTCCGCCCTTCTCGCACTCCTCCCGGCCGGGCAGTGGCCCTTGCCCCCGCATTTTTATGATTCGATAGTTTTTGGCTTGGCCGTGCGACCAGCATAAGGACTTTGAAGATACGCTCCAAAGCAAGCTGGAATGGCAAGGGAGGAGCGGCGGGCAAGGCCGCCGCTCCTGTCAGTTCAGGTCTGGATGCGGCTACTGCCCGGATAAGGATATGGGTATGGGCTTGCCGTTGACTGCGATCACGCCGTTCTTGATGGTGAAGCCTGAGCGCACGTGGCCGTCCTCCCGCAAGAGCACGCCCTGGGCCGCGAGACTGTCCAGGGTCTGGAGAGCCGACTGCTTGGCCGCGTCATCGACAACCTCGGGCTCGGCACCGGCCTCCACCAATTGAGGCTTGATGAACCGCTCCGCAAGCGCAAGAAATAATCCTTCGTCCACAGCCGCGTCCGCCTTGATATCCAACAGCATGGGCACCTGGGCCGGCGTGATGTTTTCCTGGACCGTCTCGCCATGCACCGCCACCTTGAACAGCCCAGTCAAATCACCATGGGGCGTGCGCAACACCAAATCCTTCAAGGCGAATTCCGGCGAGGGCCGCAACAGGCCGGGCAGCAAACCGTCCAGTGAATCGAGGAGCAGTTTCTGCTGCTCTTCCTCGGAAATCGCGCCGGCCTTGAGTTGCATTTCCTGAAAACTGGCCTGGTATTGGCGGATCAAAGCGATATCGAAATTGCGCATGATCATGGTCAACGACAAGGGACCCGCATCCCAATCGCCCGCATGGACGGTCTTGGCGCTCAGGGCATACTCGATCGCCAACAACCCGTTTTCGGCGCTATCCCGCATCGCGACATCCAGCTCGGCCATTTTGAAGTCAATGGAACTATTGTCCTGGCCCGCGCCCATGGTCATATTGTCGAGCTTTCCCTGCATCTCGCCGACATACAAGCCCTCCTCACTGCGACGGCACTCACCGGTCAGGGAGAAAGGTCCCACGGCAAGGCGGACGTCGGCATCCCCGATTTCCAACCCCTCACCTCTGGCTTCAATTTCAAGCTCAACCATGTCGCGGGACAGGCGCAGTTCCTGTTCCATACCTTTCCAGAACACCCGTGTCCCCTGGCCCCCAGGCAAGGCAATCTCCACAGGCAGTACGGATGTGGAGACCGTGATACCTCCCAAGGCTCCCACAACCGCGACCGAGCGGATATCCAGCTCCTGTGGGATCACGCTTGCGGGCTCATGCACAAGTTTCGACTCGATGATCGCCTGCACGGGCTTGAGCACGAGCCGTCCCTCGGGCTGCCGAAACGGGAGCGGTCCATGGATAATGGTCGATTCCAGCAGCAGAGACACTCGTTCGGGAGCCCCTGCCGCACCCGCCTCTCGGGTGGCCTTGGGGTCCGCCGGATACGGCAGCACGACTCGCGTCCTTGCCGTGGAAGTGAGTACGCCTCTCTCGTAGCCCTCGTGAACCAGTTCTAGTCCGCTCTGCGTGACCACGGGCTCAAGCAGGGCTTGATACTTCTGCTCAGCCTGCGCGCCCATAAACCACGCTAGCGCCACATAGAGTGCCGCGACGCCCGCCGCGCCAGCCAGCACATACAAATGCTTGCGCATGTATTCCCCTTATGGTCAGAATTGCCTCCGGACCCAACCTCCGCATGGCACATTCAATATACATTCCAAGGTGATCCGAAATATGTGGGCTGCCGGCTTGCCACCCCGGCTCCGAGTGGCTACCTTCCCCGGCACTAACCCGCCTTTTTGGATACAACCATGGATGACAATAAGCCTTTCGAAAAGCTTAAGAAGATCAAGATCGCGCCCAAGCAGGCCAAGCAGGCGCCCAAGCCCAAGCCTCAACCTGCTCCGGCCCCAGAGGTCGAGCCGGACGAGGGCGCCATGTTCTGTTCGGCCATGGGTGGCGTGCAGCCCATCAAGGGGCGCTCGGGTCGCGACCTGACCAAGACTCCCCCCCCGGCCCCCGAGACGCTCCAGCCCGCTGGCGAGCAGACCGGGGAAGCCGCCGCCAAGGAGCAGCTCCGCCGCCTCGTGGCCGGCGAGCAGGAGTTCGACCTGGAATTCACCGACGAGTTCCTTCAGGGCCACGTACGCGGCTTGGACGAACGCACCCTGCGCCAGCTCATGGCCGGCGCGCTATCCGTGGAGGCCCATTTGGACCTGCATGGCTGCAACGCCGAGCAGGCCATGGATTCGGTGCTCTTTTTTGTGCGCGAGTCCTATCTCATGGGTCGGCGTGTGGTGCTGATCGTCACCGGCCGGGGTCTCAACTCGCCCGGAGGCTTGGGCGTGCTCCGGCAGGAAACCCAGACCTGGCTGACCCGCGATCCGCTCAAGCGTGTTGTGCTGGCCTTCTGCACGGCCCAGCCGCGCCACGGCGGGGCCGGGGCCATCTATGTGCTGCTGCGCAAGCGCAAGAAGAGCGAGGGCAAGGTCAAGTTCGACCGCACCAGTTTCTGGGGCGATTAGAGCATTTTGCTTTTGAAAATGCTCTCAAGCCATGCGTCGGCATGGCTTGCCGCCGCGTAGGCGTAGGCGCAATTCACTTGCGCCGTCAACGCCGGAGCGGGCGTCTTAAAAGCAATCTGCTCTAGGACGGCTTGTGTGAGCGCTCGGCCTCCCGGTGCTGCCGTCCAGTCGTTTCAGCCCAAAGAGAGAACCGTGACCTGACTGGGTACGCAACAGAAGCCGGGGCTGTTGGGCAGCATGCCCAGGCAGTTCTGGCCCGTGACCGAGGTCAGGCGCTGAGCCGGGACGCCGTCGACCAGGATGGTGGCGCAGCCGACCATGTAGGTGGTCTCGCCGTCGATGAGGTGTGAAACAACGCCGAGCAACACGCCGGCCGTGTCGCCGACGCTGACCAACCCCTGGGAGAGCTGGTTAAGGGCCGGCATGCAATCCACGAGCACGTTGTAGGCGGCCGGCGCCGAAGTGATGGAGTACTGCAGGTCCGGGTAGGGAACCGGCGTCGGCACCGGTCCGACCGGGGTGAGGCAGACGTCTGGGAAGCCGAGATTCATCCCGGCGCCCATGCTAAGCATGAACATATCCTTCCTCCTAGCCCAGGTGGATCTGCTCGGCGTTGACCGTGACATGCTCCTCAGAAACGATCATGGCGTTCTTCGAGTGCATGGTCAGGAGATCTTCCACGAGCACCCGCTGGGTCTGAGCCTGAGTCTCATCGTGCTCCTCCACGTAGCGGAAGGAGTTCCCCAGCCGTTGCGTCAGCCTGCGGCAGACCGCGTCGACGGACTTGGACACGGACTTGATCCGCTTGACCTGACTCTCCAGCCTTTCGGCCACAAGAGACACCAAGCCCAGCCTCACCACGGCTTTCTCCGCGTCGACTGCGACCCGGCCAGCGGCCAGGCCGATTTCCCCCAGGGCAGCCAGGGTCAGGTTGCCCTGGGCGACCCTGAAGCTGGCCGGGCCATCGAAGGACACGATCGCCTCCGTTCCCTCGGGCCTGCGAAGGATCGAGAGAATGAAGGCACTCCCGGCTCCATCCACGCTCAAGAGCACCTCGTCCCCGACATGGGGGTCCAGGAGGCATCCAACAGCCCGCTCGGCCGTAATGAGCCCTAGCCCCATGCGTACCTTGGCCAGCCGACCTGCACACGCCTCGACCCGTCCATATTCCATCCACGGCCGGGCCGGCTCCAACTTTCTCGCTACGTTCTCCATCGCTCCCCCCTGGCTCATTCCTATCCGCCGGTCGGCCGCGGCGGGCTAAAATCCTCGGCCTCGGCCATATCCCGATCCGGGCCCCGAAGCAGCGTCTTGTCCGCGCCGGTCCAGATCGCGTGTTCCGTCACGGTCTGGTGCATCCTGGCCATGAACAGGCTGGCTTGGGTGAAATCCGCCGCGCTCAGGTCGGCGTGCGAAAAGTCGACGTAGGGACAGCGGGCTCGCGCGAATTTGGCCGCCCGGCAGACGGCCCGGGTCATGGTGGCGCTGGTCAAGTTCGCATCCGAGAGATCCGCCCCGGTCAGGCTCGCTTCGTTCAGGCAGGCTCGGGACAATTCGGCGCCAGCCAGGCGCGTCTTCACCAGCTTTGCCTTGAGCCACATCGTGTCCTCGCCGTTGATCCCCTCCAAGTTCGCGCCGCTCAGGTCCGCCTCCTGGAACAAGGACATGCGCGCGTCCGCGCCGCTCAGGTCCGCGCCCGTAAGGTCGGACCCGGAGCAGTTGACCTGGTTGAAGCGCGTCCCACGGAAGTCCTGGCCGGCCAGCGCGCATCCCGCAAGAAGCACCTTGAGAAACTTGGCGCCCTTGAAGTTCGCGCCGCTCAGGTCCGCGTCGTGGAACACGGTCTTGACCATGTCCGTCTCCGAGAAGTTCGCGCCTTTGGCCGAGCTGTGCGAGAGGACCATCTTCTCGAAGGCCGCACCTCGGAAGTTCGCGCCATCCAGGATGGCGTGCTGCATGAGCGACCAGCGCAGGCTGCCGCCACCGAAATCCGCGCCGCTCAGATCCGCATGGTTGAAGAGGGTCATGTACAGAACGACGCCCTTGAACGAGGCGCCGGTGAAGCGCATTTTGCGCAGATCCACCTTGGTCATGTCCGTCCCGTCCAGGATCGCGCCCGAGAAGTCGCACCCCTTGAGGCCTGTCCTCAAGATGTTCACGCCCGAGAGGTTCGCCTCGCGAAAGGAGACGTCCTCAAAACGGCCGCCGGTCAGGTCGGTTCCCGAGAGGTCGATGCCCGACAGGTCAACGTCTTCGATGGTTCGGTTGCGGCGGATGGCCTCCAGAACCTCTTCTCTGGTCATGGCAGGAACTCCGTCCGGTCTTGCAGCAGCGACATCTTGAGATTCGCTCCCTCAAGTTGCGTGCGTCCCATGACCGCCTTGTAGAAGTCGACGCCGTAAAGATTGGCCCCGCGCAGGTCGGTCCCGACCAGGCGCGACTTTCTGAGCGAGCCTGACATGAGGTTCGCGAAGCGCATGTCGGCGTTCTCCAGGTTGGTCTTGATGAAACGGGTGCGCACGGCCCGCACTCCGTAGAGGCCCGCCCCGCTCAGATCGCAGCCTTCGATGATCGACCACTCCAGGACCGAGCCGGAGAGGTTCGCGCCGGCCAGGCAGGAGTCCTTGAGGCAGCCGTGGAGCATGTGCGTGTCGCGCAGGTCGGCCCCCGGCAGGGAGGTCCCGGCGATGAGCCGGATCTTGTCCAGGTTCGCGCCGGTGAAGCGAACGCCCTCGCCTTGGCAGGCCTGGAGCACGGTGGAGTTGAGCGCGGCGCCGGAGAAGTCCGCCCCGTCCAGGAGCATGCGCTTGAGCACGCACTGCGTGAAGCGCGCGCCGCGGAAGTCGGCCCCGGCCGCCGGGCCTTCGATGACGCACATCTTCAGACTCGCCCGACGCACGTCGGCGCCGTCGAGTTTGGCTTTCTGGATGACGACCATGTCCAGGGTCGCGTCCGAAAGGTCGGCACCGGACAGGTCCGAGCCGTTAAGCACTGCTTGCTTGAGGCACGCCCCGGAGAGGATTGCCTCGACCAAGGACGTTTTCTGGAGCACTGCACCCGTAAGGTTGGCACCGGAGAGGCAGGCGCCCGAGAAATCGGCTTCCTGGCCCATGGCCTTGGAGAGGTTCGCGCCTGCCAGGTTGGTGCCGCACATGAGGGTCTTGCCGAGCTGCGCACCGGAGAGGTCGATACCACGCAGATCCAGATAGGAGAGGTCCACCTCCGAAAGAATCGCGCTGGCCAGGCTCTCGCCTCGGGCGTGCATGGCCACGACCTCTTCCCGGCTGCGACGGACAATGCGATCCGGGTCGATGCCGAAGGCCGCGAACTTATCTTTGGCCTCGGGCGGCAGTTCGCCCGCCCTGACCTTGACCATGGCCTCGGCAATGCGTTTCTTGCCATCCTCGATCTCGGCCAAGCCTTTTGTCAGGCGCGCCTCGCCGTCAGCACCCATGGCCTTGATCCGGGCCGCGGCCTCGTCGTACTTGGACGCGATCTCCGGGGTCAGCCCCCCGGCCGCCTGGACCTTCTGTTTGGAAAGCGCGAGGCTCTCGGCCATGCGCTGCCCGGACTCGGCCAATCCGGGCCTGGGTGCTTCGGCGGATTTGGCCATGACCTCGTCAAGGTCCAGACCCCGCTTGGCGAGCTGGGTTCGGGCCATCTCCATGGCCTCGGCTTGTTTGGCCTTTGCCGCGTCAAATTTCGGCATCAGCGCCGCCTTGACCTCATCAATGGCTTTGAGAATCTGATCCTTGATCTCGCCTGGAGCAGGCGGCTGGAATCCGGGTGCTTCCCGGCCGTCCGCCTCGTCCGCCGTCGGGATCGGCAGCAGGCCCACGGCCTCGGGCGGCAAGGCGTCTAGGATCAGGTCGCGCAGGGAGATGCCGTTGGCCTGGGCCTGCAGCACGCTCGCGCCCTTGGGCAGCCGGGTCACGCACGCGGCCGGTTGCAGGGCCTGCCACGGCGCGGCGTCGGCCTCTGTCAGGGGCGGCCCCTCGGGCAGGATCGCCACCAGGGCCCGCGCTGCCTTGAGGGCCTCGTCGCCCGCCTTGCCTGGATCGGCGTCAGGACTTGGCAGCACAATTACGCCGCAGACATCACCGACCTCCTGGGCCAGAAGCCAAGCCTCCAGCTCGCCGGCCACGGCCACAACCGGCGCGCCCTCGTCGGCAGGCAGAAATAATGTCGCATCGTCCGAGCCCTTGGCCGCGACGCGCTCAACGGGCGGAGACAAGGGCAAATCTCCGGCTGAGAACTCGGAGCTCCAGCCGACCAAGACCACCAGGCCGGTCAAGGTCGCCTCCCTGAACCTTGGCAAGACGAGCCCGGCCGGCAGGATCACCTCGCCGTCCTTCAGGCCCCACTGCGTGCCATCCCAGCACCGCTCGGCGTCATTCAGCCCGAACCAGGCCCTACCGATGCTCCGGCGCGACAGCCCCATGGCCCTGAGTGCATCCATGGCCTTGGCGTCGACCTCCAGCCGTCGCCGGCACTCGATGGCCACGGGAAAGCCTGCGTCGTGCCAGGGATTGACCTTGCGGATCGGCAGGGGATCGTCGGGATCGATCCCGGCTTTGGCCAGAAGGTCCGGCCGTACGTTGGCCTTGAGGCTTTTCTTGAGCTCGTCCATGCCCTTCGCGCCCTTGGCCTGCGCTGCCTTGGCCTGGTCCACGGCCTTGCCGACCTCCGAGGACATGGCCTTCAGCTTGGCCCGCCAGGTATCGAAGACCTCAAGGTCGATCTTTGCCAAATGGCCGAAACGGGCGTGCAGGTCGCGGGCCACGGGCTCCAGCTCGTCAAGTACCGCCGCGCCCTCGGCCGTGAGCCTGTCGGACAGGGCAGCCATGTCCTCGGGTGTGCGGGGCATGACCGGGGTCTTGCCCAGGGCCTGCTGCTTGGCTTCCTCGATTTTTCTGGGCAGGGATTTGAACTGGAGCATGGCCCGGTCGACCTTCTTGCGAGCGTCGGCCCCGGGATCGGAGTTGAACGGCACCATCCTGTCCACGTGCTTGCGCTGCTCTTGCAGGTAGTGCTCGATGGGCTTGGCCGGCTCGTCAGGGCTCTCGGTGGCGGACAGGACGTAACGCACGTCCTCCAGCTCTTCGTCCAAAATCTCGGTCAGTCCCCGGTGCATGACCACCCCGCGCAGGACCTCGGGGAAGAGCCACAGGGTGTCGACATGCAGGCCGATCTCCCGGAAGGTGTCCTCCTCGGGCCCGGCCTTGGGCGATTTCTTGAGCGTGGCGAACAGGCGCAGCCTGACGCGGGGCAGGCGGCTGGCGATGAGGGGCAGGTCCGGGTGCATGTTGCGGATCTCGACCGCCTCCTCGCCCGTGAGGAAGCCTGGCAGTATCTGGTCAGCCGGGGCGAGATTGAAGAACTCGTAGTTCATGTCGTCCGGGAACCACGGCCAGCGTTCCCTGAGCCACTTGTCGCCGTAGGTGCCGGCCTTGGACGCCCGCAACGGCCAAGTCATGTCCACGGGGCCGAGGCAGGCCGGGGGCGGTCGGTCGTCGGGCGAGCCTACGAGGCGGTCGGGGTACTCGAGGTTGGGCAGCGGCAGGACGCTCCCGCCGCCCGGCGTGGCCAGCGGCTGGACGCCCTTGCCCAGGGGATTGTCAAGGAAGCCCGGGCCGCCAAAGGCGTGCTCCCAAGTAACGGGCATGGCCGAGAAAGGTGTTGGCTCAGCGATGCTCATAGCCGCGTTCCCGACCTGCTTCCAGAGCCGATCACCGATGACGCTGATCGTTTTGCTGAGCGGCCCGACCCGCACCGAGACCTGCGAGGCCGGCCGGGTCTCGCCTCTGGGCGCGCAGCAGGCGCCCGTGACGAGGAACTCGCCGCGCGGCTTGGGCACGCCCTGATCCAGAGCCGTGCCCTGGCCGAGCAGCCCGGGTACCGTGGTCCACAACTCCTGCTCGCCCAGCAGGCCGTCGGGCGCGGTCAGATCGAAGTAGAGCATGACCGTGGCCGCCATGTAGGTCTTGCCCTGGATGCCCAGGGGCCGGACCATGAGCGCGTGCTCTTTGGGCTTGAAGACTTTCACCGCGGCTCCTAGATCGTGATGGACAGGGACGTGATCAGGGTGTCCTCACCCGCCAGGCGCATGTTCTCGCCGATGACCGAGGTTTCCCCGCCTATTGTGCTGATCCTCTCCCCCACAGCCTCGGTCATGCTGCCCACCAATGTAGATCCTTCGGCAAGCATCCGGGTAAATTGAGCGGAGATGGTGGTCCTTTCGCCGCCGATCTCCTGAACGGCCCCGATAACCTTGGATACCTCACCAGCCAACTGGCTGGTATTGCCGGCCAGCATCTGGACCGAACCTGCGATTTCGTTCTGTTCCCCCGCCAGCTTGCTCACTTCTCCCGCCAGCTTGCTGGTCTGCCCTGCCAGCAGAGTGTGCTGTGAGGCAAGGTACTGGACCATGGTCGCCAATTCAGTACTCTCACCTTTGACCTTGGTATGCTCGCCTTTCACCTCGGTATGCCCGTTGCTGTATTCCAACTTGTGCGGCACATGAATGTCGATCTTGCCTCCAAGAACGATGTCATTTGCGTCCAGGATCTTGATAAGGGTCTCCGATCCCAGAATGGTCTCGGAGCTCTCGCCCATGATGATTTCATTTTTGGCTTGGCATTCAAGATAGAGAGCATCTTCAGTATGGAATCTGATGCCATGCCACGTGCGGGAGCCTTCGTACTCGAGGCTGCCGCCTTCATTCTCCTTTTCGTTCTCCTTCTCGTTTTCATTCTCATTCTCGTTCTCATGCTCGCCGTGGCCCTCCGGAGAGGGATCATTGGGCGCGCCCAGGCGCAGGAAGGTGCCGGAGGTCGGGGAGTGCAGAAGGATGCGCTGGGAGCCGGCCTGGTCCTCCATGTGGATCGTGTTGCCGCCGGCCGAGGTGATCACGCTCTTGGTCAGGTTGCTCGACGTGACCGGGCTCGGGTTGTCCGGGTTGGGCACGGCGCCGGAGATGACCGGCCGGTCCGGGTCGCCGTCGATGAAGGTCAAGAGGACCTCGGTGCCTTTGTGCAGTGGAAAATGCATGCCGTGGTTCGAACCGACATAGGGCTGGACCATGCGCAGGCGGTGCGAGGCCTTGCCGGCCCTGCTCCCGGCGATGTCGAAGGGCAGGCGGACCTTGTAGCGGCCGTGCTCGTCCAGGTCGGCGTACGGGCCGTCAGACTCGGAATCGATGACCGCGCTCAGGCTCCCGTTGAAGCGGGCCTTCTCGGTCTTGCGCTGCGGCCTGAACTGGACCCCGGCCGGGATGGCCGTGAAGCTGTTGCGGTAGTATGGCTCCGTGGCCAGCGTGCCCAATCCGTCCTTGGCCGCGGCCGGCAACAGCGCGACTTGGTTGCCCTCGTGCTCGATGTCGGTCGTCAGGTAGCGGGCGTTCGTATCCTTGCGGAAATGGCCCTGAAGATCAAAGACGAAGCCCGGCAGCAGGTAGGGGATGAGGCTCTCGCCCAAAAAGCGCTTCTCGCCGGCCATCAGCTCCTCGGCCCTGATGCGCGCCAGACGGCTACCCGCCTCCGGGGTCAGGAAGTGCTCGCCGTACAGGTACACCTCGCCCATGCCCCGCTCCGAGACCGCAGCCTCGACCGTGAGGTCGAGCGAGGGCCTGAGGTAGTTATAGTCCTTGAGCTTGACCTTGGCCGGGAGCATCTGCTGGCGGCAGGTGAAGCTCTTTACGACCTCCGTGCGGGAGGCGTGGTCCAGGCCCGAGGTCTGGGAGTAGGAGAACTTGCCGCCCTTGGCCGCCAGCACGTGGGCCGAGGCCGTGTCGGTCAGCACGAGCTTCTCCCGGTCCGGGCCCTGCTCGAAGAAGTAGTAGATGCCTTCTCGCTCCATCCAGCGCGACACGAAATCGAAGTGGCTCTCCTGGTATTGGCAGACGTACTCGCAGGGCGCGTAGTTGCCGGTCAAACGCAGCTCGAACTCGTCCGTGGCCAGCCCGCCGTCCTTGAGCACGGTCTGCAGGATCTCCGGCACGCTCTTGCCCAGGAATACCTGGTTGTGATGGGTGAGCGACAGCCGCCAGAAGGCCGGCCGAAGCACGGCCCGGTAGAAGTAGGCCGTGTTGTAGGCTAGGGTCTGCTCGAAGGCGGCCAGGATGCCGTGAAAAAGCACCTCCTCGCCCGCCTCGCGCAAAAGCACGAGCGTTGAGCGGCTGCGCACGACCTCGGTCAGGTCGATATCGGGGTTGGGCGAGACGAGCGTGACCTCGAACATGTAGGGCGTGGACAGCCCCTCGAGGCCCTTGAATTCGACTACGTCGAAGGTCTCCTGAGGCAGACCCTCGCAGCGGAAGTCGAAGTAGCAATCCTTGTGGAATCCCATGGCCGTCGCTCCTCTTCTCTACCTGGTCCGGCCGGGCCGGACGCGGCTCACATGCTCAGGGTATGGACCTCGGCCTCGTCGCCCTCGGGCAGGGGGCCGAAGACCAGGCCCGCCGGGTCACCCTTGACGGAGATGTAGTAGGAACTCCGTTCATCCAGGACGTTGCGCACGCCCCAGGCCGTATACTCCCGCTCGTTTTGGGCGAGCTTCAGGCCCTGCATGGGGTACTCGAGGACGCAGCGCTCGGGAGGCCCTCCGGCAGGGCCTACGCCGTGAGCCGCGATCTCGGCCCCCGTGATCCCGAGCATGGCCCCGCTCCACGTGCGTCCCTTACCCGGTCCGGCCTCGATCCACAGGCCCAGGCCCGGCAACCCGTGCACATCCAGGCGGTATTCGGCCTCCGCCGGCCTGACCGGCATGTTGGCCCTGGCCGTGAGCTTGGAGCCAAGCGTCGGGGAGCCCGCGGGGATGACCTCGGCGGCCATGAGCGGCGTGGGCAGCCCGGCCGGGTCCACCTCGCCCGTTGTCGGCAGGACGAGCAGGGGCAAGCCGTGGCCCCTGGCCGCCTGCAGCCGAAGGGCCGCCAGCGACAGCCCGGTGCGCACCGAGGGCTTGGTCAGAGTCTCGGCCGGACCCAGGATGGCCCACAGGGCGCAATCCGGAGCTGCAAGCTCCAGGCTTGGCCCGAGCCAGGACAAGTTCTTCAGGTCATCCTGCCAGAAGTGGCCCCCGGGCTCCATGCCATATGTCCGCACGGTCTTCATGAGCTGCATGACCGCGCCCTCGTCCTGGGTCAGGGCGGTAATGACGATTTTCTTCTTCATGGCTGCCCCTAGGCTCCGAATACCATTGAGAACCCGCCGTCCTTGGCCACGTCCAGATGTACCTTGGCGGGCATGCCGCCTTCGCTCATGTGCGAAAGGATCATCTGGGACATCTGGGGCAGGACATTGCCGTTCAGGATGTATTCAATGTTGCGCGCGCCGGTCTCGACCTCGGTGCAGCGGGCCGTGATCTGGTCGGATACGGCATCGGCCCAGGTCATGGCCATGCGGTTGGTATCCATGAGCGTCTGGCGGAGCTTGCCGAGCTTGAGCTCGACGATCAGCCTCATGGCCGACGGCGGCAGGGAGTAGTACGGGATCACGGTCATACGCGCGAGCAGGGCCGGCTTGAAATGCTGGGACAGGATCGGCCGGACCGCGGCCATGACCGCGTCCACCGGCGGCCGTTCCTCGCCAGGGGCCATCTCCTGGATGACGTCCGTGGCAAGGTTGCTCGTGAGCATGATGACCGTGTTCTTGAAGTTGATGACCTTGCCCTCGCCATCGGCGAGCATGCCCTTGTCGAAGACCTGGTAGAAGATGTTCAGGACGTCGACGTGAGCCTTTTCGACTTCGTCCAGGAGCACGACCGAATATGGGTTGCGGCGCACCGCCTCGGTGAGCATGCCGCCCTCGCCGTAGCCCACGTAGCCCGGCGGCGAGCCGATGAGCCGGCTCACGGTGTGCTTCTCCTGGAACTCGCTCATGTTGATGGTCACCACGCTCTTCTCGCCGCCAAAGAGCAGTTCGGCCAGGGCCAGCCCGGTCTCGGTCTTGCCCACGCCGCTTGGGCCCACAAGCAGGAATACGCCCATTGGTTGGTTCGGGTTTTTGATCCCTGACTTGGCCGCCCGGATGACGTGAGCCAGGGACTCAAGGGCGTGGTCCTGACCTCTGATCCTGACTTTTAGCCGATCCTCCAGATGGATGATGGTCTGGGCCTCGTCCCGCTGGACCTTGCCGAGCGGGATGCCCGTCCAGTCCGAGACCACTTGGGCCACCAGGTCCGGGCAGACCTCGATGCGGATTAGCGGATCATCCTTCTGCAGCTCGGCCAGGGCCTTGTCCGCGTCGGCAAGCCTGGCCTTAAGATCCTCGGACTGGCTCTCGCCGTCCTGGCCCACATCATGAAGTTGGGCGCGCAAAGCCAGAACCGCCTTGGCCGCCTCCTGCTCCTTGAGCCAGCGCTGTCGGATCTCCTCGGCTTGGGCCGTAAATTCCCCGATGCGCTTGACGATCATCTCTTGGCGCTCCTTGTCCACGGCCACGCCGTTGGCAAGGTCGCGATCGAGCGCTCTCTTCTCCCGCTCAAGGGCCTGGATTGACCGTTCCTTGTCCTCCAGGACCGCAGGCTTGGCCGTGAGGTTGACCTTGACCCTGGCGCAGCTGGTGTCCAGGAGATCGATGGCCTTGTCCGGCAGGAATCGGCCGGTGATGTATCGGTCAGAGAACACGGCCGCGGCCTCCATGGCGTCATCCCGGATGACGACCTTGTGGCACTTCTCGTAGGAGTCGCGCAGTCCCCGCAAGATGAGGGCCGCGGTTTGGACGCTCGGCTCCTCGAGCCTGACGAGCTGAAAACGCCGGGCCAAGGCCGCGTCCTTCTCGAAGTACTTCTTGTACTCCGACCATGTCGTGGCCGCGCAGGTCTTGATTTCACCCCTGGCCAGGGCCGGCTTGAGCAGGTTGGCCGCATCCGAGCCGCCGGTCGCGCCACCCGCGCCGATCAGGGTATGGGCCTCGTCGATGAACAGGATGATCGGCCGTTCAGAGGCCTTGACCGCGTTCAGCAATCCCTGCAGCCGCCGCTCGAACTCGCCCTTCATGCCCGCGCCGGCCTCCAGGGCTCCCATTTCGAGGCCCAGCAGCGTGACGCCGGTCAACGATTCGGGCACATCGCCTTCCACGACGCGCAGTGCCAAACCCTCCATGACCGCGGTCTTGCCCACGCCCGGATCACCGACCAGGATCGGGTTATTCTTGCGCCGCCGGGCCAGGATGTCCACGATCTGGCGGATCTCGGCGTCGCGGCCAAAAACTGGGTCGATCTTGCCCTCCCTGGCCTTGGCCGTGAAGTCGGTGCAGTACTTGGCCAGGAAGTCCTCGGCGCCCGCCGGCGCTCCATCCTTGGCCCCCGAACCCGGAGCCGGGGCAGCTCCCTCGGTCGAGCCCTTGAGTAGATTGCCGAGCTCTGCCTTGAGGGCGTCGCGGCTGATCTCTCTGACCATGTCCATCCATCGGCCGCTGCCGAAAAAGGCCGGCTTGGCCAGGAAGGCTAGCAGAACCGCGGCCGAGCGGATGCGCGTCTCGCAGAGCTCCAGGGAGGCGATCAGCCAGGCAGCCTCAAAAAGTTCAATGAGCAGCGGCGAGAATACCGGCCTGGAGGCGTTGCCGGCCTTGAAGTCCTCCAGGGAATCCAGCAGAGCCTCGGACAAACGGCCCTGGTCGATGGCAAAACGCCGCAGGATGAGCGGCATGTCGCTGCCGGCATCATCCAGGCACTTAAGAAAGAAGTGCTCCACCGTGACCTCGTAGTTGGTCCTGGAGACGCACAGGCCCGCGGCGTTCTGCAGCGCGGTGGTGGAAAAAGGGCCGAGCCTGGAGAGCAGGGCCTTGATGTCAACATCGATCATGTGCAGCAACCTTCCTGTTGGCGATGATGAATCCGCGCTGACGACTGGCCCTGTTCCACCGGGAAGCGCGCCGCGGCCGCGGCTTCCGGGTATTGACCGCAAAACATCCAGGTGTCCTCGCCAAGTCTCGACCAGGTGTCTTCGCCCAGCCGGGCCGGCTGGACCTGGTCCCGGGCCAGGCTCAACTCCAGATCGCACTCGAGCGGCTGCTGGAGGTAGAACTCGACCAGACTGCCCAGCAGCACGGCGTCTGGCTCGCCGGAAAGCAGGCCATGGTAGCGATCCTCGGTGAGCGGTCCGGTGGTGATGCGGAACGCGGACATACAGTCCATGGTCTCGCTGCCCAGGTGGCAGTCCTCGCCAAGCGTGGTGGCCTGCGCGCCGAGGCGGCAGACCTGATCCTGCGGGATGCGCACCCGCCGGGGGATGAGCGGGACAACGCATAGGCTGGGAATGTTCAGCGCGTCCGCCAGCAGGGTCGCAAGGCCCAGGGCCGACCTGGGAAACTGCGTGAGCAGCCCGGCATAGCGCAGCAGCCGGAAGGCGAAGGGCAGCTTGCTGCGGAGCCCATCGTGGCCCAATCCGACGAGGCACAGAAGCCGCCCCACGTACTCGGGGTCCTGTTCATCGTAAATCTTCGTCCACCAGCGGTACTTGCTCCAGCAGCGATAGAACAAACGGTAGAAGGGCGTATTCAGGATATCCAGGAAATCCCTGCTGATGGAGGAATCCTCCGAGGCCTCGTCCAGGAGATCCTCGGTGTAGAACGTCGGCAGCGGCGAGGAGGCTCCGTAGAGGCCCATGAACGTCGCCGTGATCCGGTAGAAGGACGCCTGTCCCTCCCCGATTTCCTCGATGGAGCTGATGTCCGTGGCCGGGAAGCCGAGGGAGAGCAACGGCCGGGCCATGATCTTCCCGGCCAGGAAACTCTCGGGGTCCGCGCCCCTTCCATCCTGCTCCAGGAGCCTGAGCAGCCGCACCGCCTGGATAAAGGAGTACGAACGGCCCTGCCCGAGGAGGTCGCCCTTCAGATCAGGGGCTTGTCGCCTGCTCTCGCCGGCCATCGGTAGGTATCCCCTTTGAGCGCGTCCTGCACGGACAGCTGTGTGAATGTGTTGATCTGCGCGTATGTGCCCAGGAAATAGTCGAGTATGCAGCCGAAGAGGTACATGTCCCCCCGGCTGGCGAAACTGTCCGGGTTGAGGGTCAGGCTGAGTTCGTTGCCGCGCACGAGCAGGCCGCGCACGAGCCGGTCCGCGGCCTTGACCGACAGCTTCTCGATGCCGTCCAGCCGCTTCATGTTCCCCTCGAAAAGCGTGCGGTCGCGGCCCGACGGATGGACGGAGAGCTTGAGGATCTCCCTCAGGTTCGAGGCGTCGGCCAGCGACATGAGGTTGAGGGTCATGTGGGACAGCAGACGCCAGAGCTGATCGCGGCCCATGGGCGGCTCGACCTGGGGGGTCGGCTGGCGGATGTTCCTGAACTCGCACAGTTCCGGCGAAGTCGAGGTCGGCTGGTTGATGTCGCCCAGCCTGAGCCGTTCGGGGAGCTGCGCATTGGTGCATAGCAGGCTGACGGCGAGCGTCTCGCGTTCAGGCGGCAGCTCGCCCGGAGGATAGGCAACCGAGAGGAGCACCTCTGTCAGGCCGCTCACCGGTGAGATCCTGCGATTAACGTAATGGACCGGGTTCCCTGTACTGGAGGGCTTCATGATCTCGAACGGCGTGTACTCTCTGGTCTTGACCGAGCCCTGGGCTATTCCCACGACCTTCTCCACGGAAAAAACCTGGTACTGTGCGCTGCTGCCGCCCTCCGGCAGGATTCGATACTCGCTTGCCCGATGGTCGAGACGGATGGGAGCTGCGTCGTGGGTGAACACGTTGACTACCGGCGTGGCGAAGAGCTGGAAGCTCTCCGCGCCCACCCTGGGAAGATCATTGGGAATCTGGCCCAGCTCGAAGTGGATCTCGAACCGGCTCCCCGCTCCAGGGTCTTGCCACCCGTCCAGTCCGCTTATGTCCAGGAAGAGGAACTTCTCCGGCAGGGTGAAGTACTCCTGGATGATGCGGTAGCCGGGAAACGCTTGCGACGGATAGGGCAGCAGCGCCTCGTCCCGGCCAAAGCCGGCGGACTTTATGCGGATCGGAGGGAGGACCAGGGGCGAGCCCCCGTCCAGGGGCCGGACCACGATGCGCTCGGTGCGGGTCAGCAGCAGCTCGAAGAGATTCGTGGCCTCCGCGTACTGGCCGGACACATGCAGCCGGAGCGACTTCGGCCGCCATTTGTTCAAGGCAAGCCCCGAAAGCTGCAAGGAAAGCTGGATGGACCTGCTGCCCCCGGTCCGTTCGGCGAGCTTGGCCGAAGTCAGCTTCAGCGGGTGGACATCGAGATCGTAGCAGGTCCGGAAAAGGCACTTGGTTCCCTCGACCGGAATGGAAGCTAGCTCCGTGCCGGCCGGAATGCGCATCGTCTCCTTGAGGTTCGGCTTGGGAGCGAAGACGACCATTGAGGTCGACGGCACTGGCCGCAGGCTGTGCGGGAAGGTCAGCTGCGCGAGGCCATGGATCAGCTCGGGAAAATCGTCGTCGAGCTTGCAGCGCAGAAGCCCGGTCAGGAAGGCCGTACCTTCGAGCAGCCTCTCCACGTCCGGGTCCTTGGTCGGACCGCTGAGCATGGGGGCCAAGGCGGGAT
Source organism: Desulfocurvibacter africanus subsp. africanus DSM 2603 (assembly GCF_000422545.1). Classification (NCBI taxonomy): domain Bacteria; kingdom Pseudomonadati; phylum Thermodesulfobacteriota; class Desulfovibrionia; order Desulfovibrionales; family Desulfovibrionaceae; genus Desulfocurvibacter; species Desulfocurvibacter africanus. The sequence continues at coordinate 270,043 of NZ_AULZ01000002.1, read as the reverse complement.
GCAGCCGGGAGAACTCGGCCGCCAAGTCCCTCAGATGGGACAGCTCCTGCTGGAAAAACCTGTTGAGCATCGCTTCTCCGGTCTCACTCGCCCAGGCTGACATTGCCTTCGGGCGATACGAGGGCTTGGATCTCCACCGGACTTGAGGCGCTCTCGAGCAGCAGCCTGCCGGTGATCTGGAACTTCAGGCCGAGGTGGTTGTCGTCCAGCGGCAAGGCGGTCACCCGGACATCCGCGAGCCGCGGCTCGAAGCTCTCGATGATGCGCTGCAGGGTCCGCTCCAGGTCCCTGATCGTATCCAGGCCGTAGGAACTCGGCAGGTCCGTGAAGTCGGGCATGCCGAATTCCTCGGCAATGGGCGCGCTGCCTTGTCGCGTGTTCAGGATGTGGCGCAGGTGGTTCATCACCGAGCGGTAGATGCCCACGCTGTCGGACACCCCTCGCCTTTCCGGATTCTTCTCCAGCAGGCGGATGCGCTCAAGCAGCCGTATGTCGATCATGGCCCTCCCTGCCGGGGACAGCGCCCCTGCCCGTCATGGGGCGGGACGGGACGGCCGGTGGTCCTGCTCCGGCGTCCCGCTCCCGCCTCTGTCCATCGCGCCCGGTTACTTGGGCGTAAGCCAGGAATCCTCGGCCTCGATGCCGTCGGGTACATAGGTCTGAATCATCTTCGCGTAGCCGAAGAGCACGGTCTCCATGTCCTTGTAGGGCTTGTTCGCTTCGAGGAAGGTCATGGGCTTCTGGTGCTTAAGGCCCACGATGATCGCGTTCTGCATCTTGACGGTGTAGTACTTTTCTTCCTGCCCCTTCTCGCTGATGCGGTAGTAATCGATGCTCACCTCGATCTGTTCACCGGTGCAGCAGGCCTGGAAGAGCTTAGGCGAGGCCTGGTCTTTGTGCTTGGTCACGATGAAGGGCTTGTGCAGCCTCTGTCCCGTGGGCAGGCCCGAATGCGGGTCCTGGGGTATTTCCACCGAATGATCGATGGCGTACACGATGATGCTGCCTTCCCTGCCCTTCTGTGTGCAGTCGCCCTTGATGTCGCCCTGGGACTTGCCCTTGATCGTCATGTAGCTGGTCAGCGCCATATGAGTTTCTCCGTTTCAGGTAGAGGTGTCACCGGTTGCTACGCTACAGGATCTATTCCTTGTCCAGCTTGCCAACGAGAGACAGCTCGAAGTTCGCGCCCATGTACTTGAAGTGGGGCATGACCTTGAGCGTCACTCCGTACCAGCCCGGATCGCCCGGGATGTCGTTGACCGATATCTCCGCGCGGCGCAGGGGACGCCTGGAGCGCACGCCGGCCGAGGGGCTCTCCTGGTCGGCCACGTACTGGCGGATCCAGTTATTCAGTTCCGTCTCCAGGTCGGTGCGCTGCTTCCAGGTGCCGATGTTCTCGCGCTGGAGGACCTTGATGTAGTGGGTCAGCCTGCTGATGACGAACATGTAGGGCAGCTGTGTGCCCAGCTTGTAGTTCGTCTCGGCCTCCTTGCCTTCCTTGGTGTTGCCGAAGAACTTCGGCTTCTGGCACGAGTTGGCCGAGAAAAAGGCCGCATTGTCGCTGCCCTTGCGCATGGCCAGGGCTATAAAGCCCTCCTCGGCCAGCTCGAACTCCCTGCGCTCGGATATGAGCGTCTGGGTAGGGATCTTGGCCTGGGTCGCGCCCATGGCCTCGTAGGTGTAGACCGGCAGATCGTACACCGCTCCGCCGCCCTGGGGGCCGATGACGTTCGCGCACCAGCGGTACTTGGCGAAGCTGTCCGTCAGGCAGGAGGCAAAGGCAAAGGCCGCGTTGCCCCACAGAAAGCTCGTGTCTCCGGCCGAGACGTTCTCGCGGTATTCGAAGTTCTTGGACGGGATGGTCTCCGGGCCGTAGGGCAACCTGAGCAAGAAGCGCGGCAGGACCAAGCCCACGTTGCGCGAATCCTCCGACTCCCTGAAGCCGCGCCACTTGGCGTGCTGCGGCCCTTCGAAGACCGACTTCAGGTCCTTCAGGTTCGGGAGCTGCTCGAAGGAATCCACCCCGAAGAAGGACTCCCCGGCAGCGGCTATGAACGGGGCATGGGCCATGGCCGAGGTCGCGGCCACGGACTGCAGCAGCGAGATGTCCCTGGGCCCGGGCCCGAACTCGTAGTTGGCCACCATGGCCCCATAGGGCTGGCCGCCGAACTGCCCGTATTCCGCCGTGTAAAGCATCTTGTAGAGCCCGGACTTGGTCAGCTCCGGCGCATCCTCGAAGTCGGCCAGCAGATCCTCTTTGCTCAGGTTGACCATGGAGATCTTGATGTTCTCCCGGAAGTCCGTGCGCTCCACGAGGAACTTGAGACCCCGCCAGGCCGATTCGAGCTTCTGGAACTGGCTGTCGTGCAGGATGGCGTCGACTTGGGTCGACAGCTTCTGGTCGATGTTCGCAATCATCTCGGTGATGACCGCCTGGGTCACCCGGATGCCTTCCCGGCCGGGCTTGAGGAGCTCGTCGATGAACGCCTGCACGCCGACTCTGGTCGCGGAGTACGATTCATCGGAAGGCTTGACCTTGGTGGCCTGGACGATCTCGTCCAGCAGGGAGGGCTCTCCTCCTGCCGTAGCGGCCTCCGGCTTGGCTTGCTTGAGCACTTCTTCAGCCATGTTCTTTCTCCTTATCCTTCGAGGCCCAGTTCCTTGAGCAGGCGCTCGCGCGCTCCTGGATCGGAAACCAGCTCCTGAATCTTCTTGCGGAACTCGGGAACGTTGCCCAAGGGTCCCTTCAGGGCCAACAGCGCATCCCTGAGTTCGACCAGCTTGGCCAGTTCCGGCACGTTCTTGACAATGCTGTCCGGATCAAAATCCTTGAGGCTCTGGAACTTGAGGTCCAAGGTCAGCTGTCCGCCCTCCTTGTCGGCGAGGCGGTTCGGGACCGTAAGCTTGAGTCCCAGGTTCTGCGCCTTGAGGACCTCCTGGAAATTTTCCTTGCCCACGTTCACGGGCTCGCGCTGGTCGACCGGGCGGTCGTCCTGGCTCTGAGTGAAGTCGCCCATGACCAAAAGCTTCAGGGGAAGCTCAACCTCTTCCTTCGCACTGCCCGTGGCGGGCTTGTAGGTAATGTTCACCCGCTCTTTTGGGGCCACGGAACCGTCTTTCATAACCGGCACCTCCTGCCTTGCATGTTCTGTTACCGAGCCGAGACCAGCGTCCCGGAACCGCGCTGCTGCAGCCTTGCGCTGGCCGCTTCGTCCGCTTCCCGGTCAGCAGGGAAGCACGTCCCGAATTCCGCACTTATCCAAAAGACCTTTGCACACTTGGCAGCCCGGCGGCTCCGGACCTGTCGGCGCCTCCGACAGCGGTCAGGGTCCGGCTTGCTAAGCTTTGCCGAGAAGCTCCAGGGCCTGCGCAGGCCCGACCCTGGCGAGCTTGTCCATGACCTCGGCAGCCAGGAGCCTGGAATCCTCCGAGCCGTCGTCTTCCAGGCACCCGTGGACCACGCTCAGCCCCTGCAGGGCCAGCGCGGGCTCCCACTCCTCCAGGCGATGTTCCTCCATCAGCCTGAGGATCTCCCGGCAATGGGGACGGGCTATCTCCGGGGCCGAGATCCTGGTTAACAACTCGACCAGAGCTATGCGCCAGAGCAGCCGCTGCCTGGCGCTCGCAGCGTGGACAAGGCCGTCATGCACGAGGCCCAGGGCCTGGGCAGGCTTGTGCTTCTTGAACAGCTCCGCCGCCTCGGCCAAAGCTTTGGCGATCTCCTGTTCCGGGCCGGCCCCGGCCGGGTCGGCCGGCTCCGTGCTCGCGGAGCCGGCAGCGTCCTTCAGCCAAGCCCTGGTCTCCCTATCGGCGAAGGGCGTGCCGTCCACGAAGGCCAGGGTTTCGATCCCGGGCAACCGCCTTATGTACGCAACCGTCTCGTCGCGCACCGCCGCCATGGCGGCCTGGTACTTGTCTCCGAGCGCTGCAAAGGCTTGGACAGCGAAGCGGCTCAGGTCCAGCCAGAAGAGGGCTTGCGGCACGTTTGCTTCCACGGTCTGCACTACGCCCGCATGGTCGCCGGCAGCCGCAAGGCGCTGCAGGGACTCCCTGGCCGCCTGGTCCGGCGGCGGCAGCAGGGTCTTGCCAGCCTCGGCTTGCGGCAGAGCGGTCACGCTCGCCCAGGCGCTGATACGCAGCAGCCGGTACGCAAGCGGGTCGGCCTGATCCAGGATCAGTAGCCCGGCCGCAGCCCGGCCGACCTGCTGCAGGCCAAAGTCGAGCAGCTTTTCCAGGTCCGCGGCCGTGCCTGCTCCGAGGCTCGGGGCAGGCGGAAGTTCGGTCCCTGGCGCAGAGCCGGTCTTGGCGGGCTCCGAAAGGGACGTCTGGTTGGCTTGGTTGGCTTGGTTGGCTTGGCTGGCCTGGGGGGAGGCCTGCACCGGCAGCATATCCACGTACTCGACGAGCCTCGAGATGATCGGCCCGTCATCTAGCTTGTCCACGAGGAACGCATCGAGCGCCCGCAGGGCGGCACGCAGGGAGTCTACCGTTTCCTGGGGCAGCGGCTCGGGCCGCAAGTCCGCCAGAAAGGCATTGGACCGCTCGTACCACCAGGCCAGGGCGTTAACCCGGCCCTTCATCCTACTCTTGGGCGGGTGGAGAGTGTCCCAGAAAGTGTCGACGAGGTCCCCGAGGATACGCACGCCGACCATGAAGCCGTCGAGCTGACGGGTCTGGCGCAGAGCCTCGGCCAGGTAGACCGCCACAAGCAGGTTCTTGGACTTGCCGGCCAAAATGGCCGAGGAAAGGGAGGCGACCTTGTCCCAGTCCACCCCAAGCGGACCGGATAAGCCGGAGAGCTTGTCGATCTCCTGCTGCAGCGCCTCGAAGTCCGGCTCGTAGCGGACATCCTCGCCGGTCGGCCGTTCGGCGCTGACTGGCTGTCTACCCAGATCAAGGAGTTCCATGGCTGCCTCGCATAGCCTGCCGGCTCCACATCGCTAGAAAGTCTTCCGGGCCGAGCGGCCTGGCGTAGAGCCAGAGCAGCGTGCTCTGGCCGCACCGCCCGAGGAACACGGCGGTCGGGGCCGCATGGCGGCCCGCATGCTGAGCGAGCCAAAGCGCTGACTGCCTTGCCTCGTCCTTGGGCAGGCAACCAGCGATCTCGCCCTCTATCGCCTTAGCATCCGAGACTTGGCACTCCCTGAAACGCAGCCGGCCGTCCTGGGAAACCGCCCGGGCCTCGTCCGGCTCCCGCGGGACCACTGGCGCCGGGACGGCCGCCACGGCCTGCTTCAATTCACGGATTGAACCGAACCTGCTATGGGCGATCGTGGCCATGGCCGCCCAGGTGCTGCAGAGCGCCGGCGGCAACCCGCTCCAGCGCTCCCGCCAGCCAGGCAGGCTCCCCCGTCCCAGCAGCAACAAGGGGTACGGCCTGCCGAGCGAATCCGTGCTCGCGGCGAGGCAGCCGCAGATCAGGGCATCCGGCGAGGCCCCCGCGATCCAGAACTGCCAGCATCCGTTTCCCCCGTTTCCCCCGGCCTCTCCGGCCACTCCGACTGACACCGCCCCGCTGCCCACCCTGGAAAATGAGCGGGCAATCCAGACCGCGAGGCCCCTGGATACTGGGCACTGGCGGCCAAGGGTGATGAAATCGGCCAGCGCGGGATGCTTGCCCTGGGCATGCCACTCCCAGCCGGCGGCCTTGGTCGCTACCGCCAGCATTGGGCTATGACTTCCGGCACTTTGAGCGGCTTGACGGCCTGCAGCTTCAGGATCGGGACACTGCCCTCGAGCTGGTACTTCACCGTGATTTCGCGCACCCCCAGGTCCTCGAGGCTGGCCTTGTTGTCCGGGAAGTCGTTAGGGGTGAAGCGCCTGACGCCCGTCCTGAAGTCCGCCAGGAACATGGGCACGCCCCTGACGCCGGCGTATTTCTTGGTCAGCGTGAAGCTGCTGAACTTGATATCGAGGCTGACGTCTCCGCACACGTCGGGCGCCCAGTCCAGGCTCATGCTTACGGGGTAATTGTAATTCTCCAGCCTGTGCGTGGCGTTGGCGCACTGGATGTTAAGGATGCCGGCCGAGGGCTCCTCCTGCGCGTCACTGTTCACGTCGAGCGGCTGGGCGTTGATGGTCAGGGGGTAGCTCGGCAGGCGCATCTGCTCTTGGGTTTTGGTTCTGCTCAGGAAGGCAAGGAACTCCCCGCTCACGGGCAGGCTGCTGCCCAAGGCGACCTTGGCGAAGTGCCCCCGCCTGTTCTGGCCGAGGAAGGGCGCGGCTGAGCCCTTGAGGAACTTCCAGACCAGCCCCGCCGATGGCTCGAACAAGGTCTTGCCGAGTTTGGATTCGGGCACGCTCTGGATCTGGCTCAGCACCTCCTCCTCCCAGCGCGTCTGCAGCTCGCAGGCCGCCTCCTGGGAGGTGTAGTCAAGAAGGTACTGCAGAGGACCTGAAGCCAGATCCCAGAAGGGCTGTTCCGCTGCACCGCGCGTGCCGAGGATGGACTTTAGCTTGGAGATCGAATTGGCGGCGGCGTAGAACGGCGATTTGCTTTCATGCTGCACCGTGCTGTAGGGATAAAAGTCCGCTGCCACGGCATAGGCCACGGCCGGAGAAGTCGCGACCGGCAAAATCTGCTCGAGCGCTGCGGCATAGGCCTCGAGTTCCTTGGAGGCGGCGCGCACGGCCTCAATCCGTTTGATGTCCGATCCCGAGCCCTTGCCCAAGGCCTGCTCAAGGCCCTGCTCCCCTTCCCTGACGGTCCTTACGACCACCGGCGCGGACTTGTCCGCTTCCTGCCGCTGCGCCAGGAGCTTGGCTTCGCGCAGGCGCCAGGCAAGCTCCACCCAGCCCGGCAGGCCGGCCTTGCCCTTGAGGAATCCAAGTTCCTCGGCCATGACGTCCAACAAGGTGAAATAGGGACTAGACAGTGAGGCCATCCCGCCGGCCAGATCCTTGCGGCGGTCCGCATCGGTAATCTGGTGCCGAGCCTGCGCGGCCTTGCCGACGAAGCTCTCCCAAGCTAGGAGGTACTGGTCTTCGTACCAGCGCTCGAATTCCACCCGGCGCGGCTCCAGGTCCTGGGGCCTTTCCAGGGAGGCCTGGATCTCCTTGAGGAATGCATCGATGCGGGCCTTGCCCTGGCGGGTAAAGGCCGGAGGCAGGCCGGCATTGTCATGGCCATGCAGGCTGCCGAGGCCCCAGAACTGCTCCAGGGTGATCGGCTGGCCATCCAGGCCCGTTTCATTGGCCCAGCTGACGAGCCAATGCAGGCTTACGTTGGACTTGGCGGCGATGGCCGTCAGTTGTTCCCGAGCCTTTGTCCGGCTCTGGATCAGGCTGGCTTGGTCCGGGGTCCACTCCAGCCAGGCCAGGGCGAGCCCGGAGACCAGGAAGGCCTCCTCCGACAGGGCTTCGGGCGAGAAGACTTGCAGCAGCTCATAGGTCGGCTGGGGCATTGCGGCGAGCTGCGCATGGCCAGCGCCCTTTAGCTTTGCGTCGATAAGCTTTGCGCGCCGGACCAGATGCTCGGCGAGCTTGGCCACCACGGCATCCGAGTCCGAGGTGGAAACCCGGGCCAGCATATCCTGGAATTGCCTGTCCCATTGCCCCAGTGCGCCTTCCTCGAGCAGCGCGCAGAAGCGCAGCTTGAGGTCCTTCTCCACCTGCAGGCTTTGGGTCAACCCCATCCGGGGCAACCACCAATCCCTGTCACGCTCGCCCATGCGCACGAGTTCTATGCGGAAGCGGTCCATGAGCAGCAGATCCTGCTCTATATCGTCAGACAGGCTCGGCACCAGGGAGAAATCCTCGGTGAAATCCTCTAGGGCCGTCTTGTTCTTCAGGAAGGAGGCGGTCAGCAGGCCGCAAAGGGAGAGCATGACGAGGTTCCAGGCCAGCAGCCCCAAACCTTCCGACAGCCTTCGCCGGCGCAGGAACGCGGCCAGCGGGGTGAACAAACCTCGATCCGAGGGCAGCACCCTGGCGAACAGTCCGCGCAGGAAGAGCCCCTTCTCGCCTGCCCGCAGCTGCTGCCCCCTCTGGTCAAGGGTCGCAAGTCCCTGCAGGAGCTGCGAGCGCGCGATGCCCTCCTGCCGTGCGCTGGAAAAGTAAAGCCCCCTGCACAGCGGGGTCTCCTGGTATGGATTCTCTGCAAATAGGGCCTTGGCAAAGGTGAGCAGCCCGGAACGCAGGGCGTCGACCTCTCCTGGCAGGAGCAGCAGCCCGGAGGGAGATCCCTCCCGGCAGAGCACTATGCGGCAACGTAGCGTGCGCAGCTGCTCGCTGATCGCGTCAAGGGCCCCTTCCAGGGCCTCACCTATCTCCAGGCCGGGAAGAGGCACAACCTGCCCCATGGCTCCTTCCAGAGCCTTGTCCGGCAGCGTTTCGGCCAACTCGGCCAAGCCGAGAATTTTGTCGGTCTTGGTCACCAGGACATACACGGGAATACGCGCGCCAATGGCCCGCATCAGCTCGTCCACGCGGGCCCGTATGCTCCTGCCCTCCTCGACGAGCTTGTCCAGGCCGGCATCGAGCAACTTGTCCGCGGCAATGGTCACGACCAGCCCGTTCAAGGGCTCTCGCTTGCGGTACTTGACGAGCAGGGAGAGGAACTTGCGCCACTCCTCCTTGTCATGCTCCTCGTCCACGGGGATGGCGTAGCGGCCGGCCGTATCGAGGATGATGGCGTCCTCGCAGAACCACCAGTCGCAGTTGCGCGTGCCTGATATGCCCTGGGCAGGGCCGACGTCCGTCAGGGGCGTGGCCAGGCGAGCGCTTTTGATGGCGGTCGTCTTGCCCGATCCGGCCTCGCCCATGACCAGGTACCAGGGCAGGACGTAGAGCGGATTGCCGTGTTGCCTGATGCGTGAGGTGCGTAAAATCTCGATGGCTTGGCGCCAGCGTTCCTGGAGGTCCCGAAGCTGCGGTCGCTCCTTGGCCGGGGCAGCGGCAATGGTTGCCTCGTCCTGTTCGATGATGCGCTTGACGAACTCCTCCTCCCGCCGGCGGATAAGCCAGCGCTTGAGGAGCAGGGCGCCCAGGATCAGCCCGAAAAGGCCGCACAGGATGACCGGGCCGGTCCACCACGGCCAGCCGAGACGCTGGCCGAGCACGTGGAGGCCGACAAGCGCGGCGGCCAGCAGAATGAGCGCCAGCAGGGCCATGAGTGCCACGAAGAGGAACCGTTTCATACTAGGCCCCGCCCAGGAAGGCCCGCATGGCCCGGTCCAGATAGGTGTGATAGACCATGTACAGCCCGATCAGTACGCCCAGAGGCGCCAGAAAGAACACGGCCAGCCACGGGTCGAGCCGCACAAGGGACTTGCGCTGTCCCGGGCCGAGGTCCTGGGCATAGGCCCCGGGAAAGAGGTCCCCGGACGGACATCCGCCAGGCCGATCCTCGCCCAGCAGGAGCCGCGTGTTCACCCGCTTTATCTCGTCCAGTAATGTCTTCTGCTCCTCGGAGTAGAATCTGCCTCTGTAGCCAAAGGCCAGGCAGTACAAGTAAACCTCCCGCACTTGGCTCTTGTCGGCCGGGAGCTTGCCGAGGCGCTCGAAGAACTCAACGCCGGCGTTGGTTGTGTTGTAGTAGCGGCGCTGGAGGTGCTCGCGCAGCCAGCCTGCCCTGCTCTCCCAACTGGAGCACAGGATGGTTTCATCGATCCAGGCGCAGACTGCGAAGCGGGCGTTGTCGAAATCCTCGGCCGGGAACTTGCCCTCGTTGCTGCGCTGTTCGCTGCGAGCAAGAAGTTTGTCCACATCCTCGCGCACCTGAGCGACGGTGGGCTTCAGGCCCTCCACGTTCTCCAGCATTTGCCTGGTGAAGGTGAATGTCTCGATGAAGTAATCGACCAGCCGCATGGTTTAATTCCTCAGGATGACGATTTCGCCGGCCAGGTCCTCTGGCTTGGAGTCCCAGTAAAGCGACACCCGGCGCGTTCTCTGGACTTCGCCCCACTGGGGGCTCTCATGGTCGATCCGGAAATAGAAGGACTTGGCCCGCCTGGGCAGACCCGGCGGCGGCACCGGGAAATAGTGCAGGGGCACGCCAGGCACGGCCATGGCCACAAGGGTGGTGATCTTGGCCGCAGCCGAGAGCTTGGCCATGTTGCGCACGGACTCCAGGACCTCCTCCGGCGAGGTCGAGGTGTGCAGGACGAGCCAGTAGGAGTTGCTCTCCTGGAAGTGACGCGGCTCGAAGGAGGCGCTCAGGTAGCTGCCCTCGGGCTCCAGGCGGACGGTGTGTTCCGGCCCCACGCTGATGGAGCTGAACAGCTGCTCGACGAGCACGCTCAACTCTGAGAAGCAGTGCCAAAGCTCGCCGTGGTCGTATTGCGGAACGGCCAGGGTGGAATCCCTGCGCTCGCCAAGGGCGTTCAGGTCCTCGGAAAAGGTGCTCATTTCCCCTGCGAGCTGGCGCAAAACCCCGTACACGTCCCAGGGATGAATGTGCGGCGCTTCGAGCAGATGGCAGAGCTGCGGCAAATACCTGTTCAGGGAGCGCAGGGCCAGCAGGAACACGAAATAACCCGCATCCAGGGCGCTGACCTGCACCTCGCGCGGGCTCTTGTACTCCTCGAGCTGGCGGCAGCGCGAAACAAGCTGGTCCTTGAGGCTGCGCACCATCTCCCTGAGCAAGCCGCAGGCTGACAGGGTCAGACACGGTGGAATGTAGCGCCTGCAGACCCGGACCTCACCGCCGTCGCGCTCCAGGCTGGCGATGGGCAGCAGACTATAGTTCTGGGCCCGCTCAAGCTCCGACTCCCAGAAGAGCCTGAGCCCGTAATTCAGGAAGCGTACCTGGGCCACCGGGCCCTGGCCATACTGGTCGCCGGCCTCTTCCGGTCCGGAGCGGGAGGTGTAGCGCTTCGGCATGTCGGCCAGCCCGTCCGGGCCATCGATGACCTCGACGTTGCCGTCCTGGCTATCCTGCCTGCGCAGGCCAAGGTAGACCTTGAAGGGTCGCTGGAAATCGGTCCACTCGGCCTCGAAGGATCGCGGCCGCAGCAGGGCGTTGCCCGGATAAGACACCAGTTCGCCGTCAGGGAACAGGAACTCCCCCTTGCTCAGCTCGAACCTGGCGTTGCTCAGGGCTGCCTCGTGGATTTCCAGGGAAATGACACCCCAGAAGTAGGGACGCAGGTACTGCCGCAGGGGGTTCAGCAGCGATTCATGATAGCGATCCAGGAGCTGGAAGTGCTGGGGCTGGAGAAACTGTCCCTGCTGCCAGAGGATGGGCCTGTCTGTACGCATTAATCTCCCCCGACATCTTGAATCTCCTGGGGGTCCAGGAGGAGATTGATCTTGAGCCGACCGGGCTGGCGCACGGTATCCCTGAAAAATGGAATATAGCCCTGCTTGTGCTCATCGATGGGGATCTCGAACAGCCGGGTGGCCTGAGCCGGATTTACGTTGTAGTAGCCGGCGGATATGCCGATAAAGCGGGCATTCTCGGCCCTGTCCAGGAAAAGGATTTTCTGTTCGCCTGGTTGGGCGACGATACGCCTGTAGCCGGAGACGCTTGCATCGAAACTGTCGCACTTGAGCAGGGCGAGCACGCCTGAGGGGGTCCCCGAGAGTTCACCGAATTTATCGGGATCGGAAAGCTGATGGACGCAAAGCGCCAGCGTGTGCGGTTCACCAGCGTATTGATTCAGGCTTCCATCCGCAACAATCTCCAGGGATATTGCGTCCTTGGAGTGGGACCATATGACACTGCCGGACTTGCCGCCGCAGCCGACGATGAGCGGCAGCAAAAAAAACCATATGGGAATGGAATAGCTTGCCATATGAAGTGCCTCCGCATGACTTTGGCGGTGAGTAAAACCTATAAGCGAAGCAATTTTTGATTATTAAATTTATTAACCATGTTTATATGGTTTGAATAGAGAGGACAACAAAAAGAATTATGGTACCTGTTTTTTTAGACGCATACTCTCTAGGGTAGAAAATTTGACGAGGTCGAAATCACGTCTACCTTGTCCTGCAGCGTTTCATAATTAAATCATCGAATGGTCTTTATCGTCTTCGCTGAACTAGCAAGCAAGTCGGCAATCCAGATACGTGTACCGCGCCTGATTCATGTTGTTGCAAACGGCAATTGTTTTCGCCTACTTCCAATCTATGAGAGCAACAGGCTGCTTACCTCTGCTGGCGTCAATCTCGACCACGAAAGTCTGGGCTTATCGAAGCCCGAGGTAAGCCCGCCGACCGTCATGGTTCATCCGCGCTACTCCCTATCTTGAGAGTTGTGCCTCGTTGAAACACCTCGACCTGTATAGATGATCAAGCCAGCCCAAGCGTGCGTCATTCTTGGTTGAGTCACGAACTCGGAAGCATCCCAAGGCTGTGTCCTCTTCAGCATCTTTCTTTCTCATGATCCAGGCTCACGCATTTCCGAGTGTATAAAAGCCATATCTAGTAACTTTATGTACTGAAGAGATTTGTGAAGATTCCTCTGACTTCAACTTAATGTGAATTACATTCCAAGACTTAAATACCAGAGCGAATCGAATACCCATTAAGCTTACCCAAATATCTACCATTCCTAGGCGGGATAATGAGCGTTGGTCCGTTGGACGAAGGCTTCGCAGGCTCTCTTCCTGCGTGTGCACTCCCACAAGATCGAGCATTTGATCGATTGCACGGAAATTCTCATTAAGCGCATGGATACTGCCCTGAACGCGGCAGTTTGAAAGACTGGACTGAGCCTACGGCACTTGTATGTACGACATCCAGCATTACGACCATGCTCAGCATAAACGTTGAGCCCCTGGTGGTCGCGGAGATGGCAGGGACGAACGTGGAGATGGTTGTGAAGAACTACAACTAGCCACACGCAGCCGTAACAGCGATGATCGTCGGCGGGTCCAGTATCGGATTGCCGCGACTACTTCCTGAAGATGTTCAGCAGAATGGTCAGGACGATGGACAGGATGATGGACGTTACGATGGGGAAATAGAAGCGGAAGTGCTCCCGCTCGATGACGAGGTCGCCCGGCAGGCGGCCTAGGCGATTCAAGAAAGGCAACTTATCCGAAAAGAGCATGACCAGGCCCACGGCGACCAGCACCACGCCGAAGATGATGAGCAGCTTGCCGAGTGGAGCCATGCCTCACTCCCCTTCTGTCTTTCGATGTGATCAGGCCCGTGAAGGCCCAAACATGAGGCCGCCTGCTTGCCCCTGCGGCCGAGCACTCTCTCGCCCAGAGCCAGCACGCATTTCAAACGACATGGACATGCCCGAGACTGCACCATGCCGGCGTCCTTGCCAAGCGGGCTCAAGTTTATCGGGTCACGTCGTCAGGACAGGATGATCTCGGCCCGCAAGGGTAGGTGATCCGAAGCCAGGCGCGTGGCCGGCGTGTCCAACGATCCCACTCGGCCGAAGCGCATGCCGTCGGAAAGGTATATGCGGTCCAGGGCCAGCAGCGGGCGGTTGGCCGGGAAGGTACGCGTGAGCGGCGAGGCCTTGACCCGGTGCGTCAGCCTGGCCGAGGCGCCAAAGAGCGGCATCCAGAAATTGAAGTCGCCCAGCAGGATCGTGGGATACTCCCCGTCCTCATCCAGGGCCGCCAGGAGCGACCGCACCTGGCAGATACGTTCATTGCGCTTCAAGCCAAGATGCGTGGCCAGCACGCGCACGCTCGTTCCGTCGGCGTCCAGCAGCGCGTCGATGCAGCAGCGCGGCTCGCGCCCATCAACGGCCAGATCGCGCTGATCGTAACTGAGAACGGGCAGGCGCGTGAGCAGCATGTTGCCGTAGCGGCTCGTGCCACGGACCATGGTCGGCCCGGGCAGGACTTGGCAGCCCATCTCGCGGCACAGGACCTCCTCGGCCGTGGCCCCTTCGCTCCACAGGAAGTCCACTTCCTGCAAGGCCAGGATATCAACGTCCAGCGCCTGCATGATCTCCAGCACGCGAGAGGGATTCCATTGGCCGTCGGTGCCGACCCAGGCGTGGATGTTGTACGTAGCCGCAGTCAGTCTGCGCTGCGAGCCCGTCTCGTCCATGTCTCAGCCGTACAGCCCGTAGCGCATGCGGATATGCTCGATAACCGCTGCCTGGGCCAGGTGAGGGTTGGCGGGGGCAACGGGCGACTCCAGGGCATGAAGGGCATAGAACGGCGTGTCTTCGAGCCGGGCGTTGCAGGCATGCACAAGAAGCGCCTCCAGGCTGAGCACATCGGCCACGTTGTAAGCCAGCAGCGTTTCCAGGAACTGCTCGTCGCCAGTCTCCTGGTACTCCTTCCATAGCAGGACGGCGAAGTAGCCGTCCACGCCGTCGAGTTCGTCGCGGCCCAGGCCGAGCATCTTTTCGCAGGCCTTGAGTCCGCCCCGATAGCCGATCTGGCGCAGCACATAGCGCAGGTCGATGTGCGCCTTGGTCAGGCGGGTGCGAAAATGTCTTTCGAGGAAGGGCACGTCGAAGCATTTGCCGTTGAAGGTCACCAGCAGGTCGTAGCTCGCGATGTCCTGCTCGAAGGCCTCCAGGTTGCGACCCTGGACATAGGTGCGCACTTGGCGGCCGTCGTAGAGGGCGATGCTCGTTATGGCGTCCTCGCCGAAACCAAGGCCCGTGGTTTCGATATCCACGTAGGCCACGGAGTCGCGGAAGTCGGGGAAAAGCCGCCACTGCTCGCTGACCGGCAGGATCACGGCGAAGTGTTCGGCGTCGCGGCGGGCCAGGGCCTGCACGGACGCTTCCAGGCTCGGTTTGGCCAGGGCGCGCTTCGCCTCGGAGAGCACGGAGGTCTCGCAGGAGAGCCAGTCCTCCCAGCGATGTATGCCATGCCGCCAAAGCTTACGCTCGCTCTTGAGCCCAATGCCCGGAATGTGACAAAAGCTGTGTTGCAGCATAGGTCCTCCGCGGGGCGGGATAGCATGTGCCGTCCCGATGGTCACCCATCTTATTCGTCCCGTCCGGAGGCCGCAGGAGACGCACATGTGTGGTCGTTTCGCCCTGGCCATCCCCAGGACCCGACTTGAGGAGCATTTCCGGGTCGAGTTGCCGGAGTTGCCAGGTCGCTACAACATAGCTCCCGGCCAGGATGTGCTGGCCGTGATCGTCGAGCCGGACGACTCGGGTCGGCGGCAGGGCCGTTTGTTCCGTTGGGGATTGGTGCCCTTCTGGGCCAAGGATGCCAAGATCGGCAACAAGCTGGTCAATGCGCGGATCGAAAGCGCCGCGGACAAGCCTGCCTTCCGTAGCGCCTTCGCCCGCAGGCGCTGCATCATCCCGGCCCAAGGCTTCTATGAATGGCGCAAAGCCGGCCGGGAGTCAGTGCCCTACTTCTATGAACTGACCACGGGAGAGCCCATGGGTCTGGCAGGCTTGTGGGAATCCTGGCATCCCCAACAGGGAGACACTCTCTTCACGTGCGTCATCCTGACCTGCCCCGCCAATGAACTGGTGGCGCAGGTACACGAGCGCATGCCTGTTGTGCTGCGACGTGAGGATTATGAGGTCTGGCTGGCGCAGGCCGCGCCAGGGCCCGAGTTGGCCGCGTCCTTGGCCTTGCCGCGCAGGCCTGAGGAATTCTCGGCGCGGCGCGTATCTCCAAAGGTCAATACGCCTCGGTCTGACGGCCCGGAACTTCTCAGCCCTTGGCCCCCAGTGTGATCCGGAGGCATACACTCGAGCGCCCGCCGCGGTTACTTCCACGACGGGCCTCTGTCGCCATCCGCCGGTCAGCGGACAGCGCGTATTTCGTTATCGACACAGGAGGGTAGGCGTTAACCGTGCTTGCTGATGAAGCGGCTCTGGACTCCGGCTCCCCCGCGCACTCCGGACCTGTAGCCGTCCATACGTTTGCCTTCCTGCCTGGTCCTGAGCAAATCAGCCTTGACCTCTTCCCGCAGCCGCATGGCCTGGCTGGTGATTCGGTTATGAAGCTCCTGGAGTTCGCCAATCCTGTCCCGTAGAACTAGCGGATCACGGCCAGTCGTTTCCTGGGCCAAGGCGTTATTAATCAGATCGCCCCGCTCGTGCGCCAGCGCCTCGGCCTGCTCGATCTCGCCCGCCAAAAGGAACTCAAGTTCCCTGCGGCCCACATCCAAGGCCTGATCAAGCATCCGCAGGGACTCATACATGGCTAACCCTTGACCCGCGCGGCGATATCGCTACGGATGCCGGTCAACACGGCCTGCCACTTCTCCAGCGCCGGCACGAACTCGTATTCAAGCAAGTCGGAGAGCAGGATCCAGTCCTGATTTTCGACGACTTCCATGATCTCGGAGAACAGCTCCGACAGTTCTTCCATGCGCTGGCTCAGGTACTCGCTGTCCGTCATGCTGAACTCGTCGCGCAGCACGCCGACCATGGCCATGAAGTCGCGGGTCACGTCGATGAGATCCTGATACAGTTCCAGGGCTTCGGCATCGTCAGCTTGGCGGAACAGCTCCGCAATCTGGCGAGAGCCCGCGTACATGACCTTCTGGACCTTGAACAGCTCTTCCACAATATTGGCGGCCATCTCGGTCACGCCGACAGTGCGGATCTCGACGCTCTTGATGTCACGGACGCCGATATCCTCAGCCTGATGCGGATATATCTCGGAGAAGGCTTCTTCGTTCACCAGGACGTCCGTGACGATCCTGTTGCCCAGGGTTTCATCATCCATCACCTTGACGAGCAGCTGCTCGAGGTTGGCGAAGTTGCCGATGCTATGACCGGACTGCTGGCCGTCAATGACTATCATCAGAGTCCCTCCTGCATTTTTTTCTGCACAAATGCCTTTGCAAGTGACATATCAACTTTCATGCCAGTCTAGAGCAGATTGCTTTTATGACGCCCGCTCCGGCGTTGACGGCGCAAGTGAATTGCGCCTACGCCTACACGGCGGCAAGCCATGCCGACGCATGGCTTGCAAAGCATTTTCAAAAGCAAAATGCTCTATCTGACCAGGGAGCGCAGCCCCTGGAGCAATTCAAGATACCTCCGCAGGCAGGTCAACAGGCCTTGCATATCGGACGAACGCGCTTCCATTTCGAACAGAAGCATGCTTCCCAGCACCTTGAGCCGTCCGCTTTGGGCCAGCAAAGCCTGCAAACGTTGCCAGTATCCGAGAAATTTTGCCTTAAGGGCAGGCCTGGGCTCCCTGGCCAACAACGCGCCCTGGCTGGCCAGCAGAGTCAGGAGATCGCACGCGGCCCTCAGCTCCCCGGTCAAAATCGAATCCTCCATAACCGCTTCAGACCCAACGGTCGAAGGATCCACCTCCTGACCATCCAGGAAGCGGCTCAGGAAGCGGCGCTGCAACCTGACCCAGGCTGTTCGCGCATCGTCCGGAGCATCGGTGAGCGAGCGCAGGCCCATGAAGCCGGACGGCTCAACCTCGGCCAACCAGGCCCGCGTCCCAGGCGTTTGCGCCCGGCTCCACGCACCCTGTTCCAGCCGGGAACGCACCAGCCCGAATACTACATCCGGCTTGATGGCCTGACGGCAGGCCAGGCCATGTTCGCAGGTGATGCCGAATCCGCAAGGATGGCAGGCAAGCGCCGGCTCAAGACTCAGACTGCCCTGACGGTAAGGTCCCGTGTCCCATGGCTGTGCCGTGGCCAGGAAGATGGCGGCCACCGGCATGTCCAGTCCCGCGGCCAGGTGCATGGTCCCTGTGTCGTTGGTGACCAGCAGCCTGCAACAGGTCAATGTCGCGGCCAGGCTCGACAGGTTCGTACGACCGATGCGGTCCACATGAGGGTAGTCGGCCAGTGCGGAAAACCGCTCGGCCAGCGGCCGCTCGCCAGGGCTGCCCAGGAGCACGGGCGTCAGGGACAGTTTTTCCCACAGCAAGCGCCCCAAGCGGGCAAAATGTTCCAGGGGCCAGCGTCTGCGTTCCTCGCTGGCACCGAGTTGCAAGGCCACGAAGCCGTTGCTCCCGTGCGGCGCGTCGCCAGCCAAGGCCGTCCGTGTCGCTGAAACCTCCTCCTCGCTAGGCCGCGTAAGACTAAAGCAGCCGTTGGCCGGAGGCAGCTCAGCAACCCGACGAAAGACATCCACCACATTGAAGGGACTGCACCCACGGCTGGAGGAAGCAGTCTGCAGAAACATGGCCCAGGGGTTGGAGTGCGTGGTGAAGCCATGGCCATCCAGACCGAATCCCACGCGATGCTGCCCCAGGCACGAGGCCAGCAATCTAGCCGTGATGGTGGGCGTCAGATTGACAACGCGGCAGTCGGGATACTCCGACGTAACTTTCGCGAGGTAACGCTTGAGAACGGTCAGCCCTTCCAGCCAACCCCGATCCAGGGACGCCAGCAAAGCCGCGCCCTGAAGTGGGTAGACGGTATCCAGGCCAGCTAGAACCTCCGTGGTGGCCTGGAAATTGTCCAGGCAGACCAAGCCGGTCCTGCCCTGAGCAGCCAGGCCGCTCAGCACGGGTTGCGTCTGCAGCAGATCCCCAAAGCGGGTAAGATTGATGACCAACGTGTTCATTGACTGCTGTCGCATTCAATTACAGGGCCAAACGAGAATCTCTTTTTTTGGGCACGCAAGAACGCCCAGGCACGATTGCAGACGGAGCATAAGAGGCCGTATCATCCCTGGAGCTGGCTGCGATCAGAATACAATGCAGAGCCTTGACAGTTGCGCGCGTGTCCAATCCGATCTGGAGCCTCAAGAGAAAGGAGCTTCCGCCTTATTAATCCACTCAATATCATTGACAATAGCATGCCTGGTGGGTACTTTTTGCATTAGTAAATTTGTCAGCAGTAAACTTTATGGAAAAGATCACTCCCATCCTGAACGCCGCACGGGATCTGTTCGCCGAAAAAGGCTTCGAGCAGACGCCCATAGCCGATATCGCCAAGAAAGCCGGGGTTGCGGGCGGAACGATCATTTACCATTTCAAGAGCAAGGAAAACTTGCTTTTCATCCTCATCCGCCAGATTCTCTATTCACTTTATCGCCATGCGCAGGACGAAATCAGTGCCGCCACGAACGGGCTTAACGCCGTCGAAAGCTATATTCGCGCGTTCTTTACTTTTTTGGACTCGCGCGGCAACGATTTCAAGGTCCTGCTAAAGACCAACCCCTTCGAGGTTATCAACCTCCAAGAGCATCCCAATGCCGACGTCAAACTCATCTTCGACCGTTATCTCGACCTCCTTGTAGATGCCATCAAACGCGGCCAAGCAGACGGCAGTATCCGCGATGGTCAACCCGCGGAACTGGGCAAGTTCATCTTCGCCGCCCTTTTCGGTTCAGCCCAACTCAAAGTTGTCTTTGGTGATAGCAGTACGAATCTCAGGGACTCGGCACTGCACTTCGCTCGGGCCGGGCTGAAAAAGTAAGCATATCTGTTCATCCGCATAGCTTTTTAACCCAATTGGCATCTGTCAGATGGTAATTGACTAGCTTCTTCTTGCTACTTTTTTCACTTTATCCACTGCACAGCCTCTAGAGCCATTTACTTTTCCCACCCATTTTGGTATAGATTCTCACCTTATTAATTCAGTACAGGTATTTTATATCTGTAAACGGCAAATCAGGCATAGCAATACTTATGTTCTGTGCTGACCGGTGCTGTTCACCCACGCGATATTCTCTATCCTGCGTGAATGTCATTTTGTATCCTATTGAAAGTTTAAAGACTTTTATACTCAAGAGGCTCAACCATGCGCTGGCGCGACCTTGGACTCAAATGGAAATTCACTACTGGCTTTGGCCTGGTCTTGGCCTTACTCCTGGCCGTGGGCGCATGGTCCGTGCAAGGCATCGGAGGCATTGTCGGAGATGCCGAGGAAGTTATCGGGGGTAACAGGCTGCGCGCAGAGTTCGTTCAGAAAATCGTCGATCACCTCAACTGGGCCAACACGGTTTCCAGCTTCCTCAACGATACGCAAGCGGCTGAATTGAAGGCGCAAACCGACCCGCGACAGTGCGGTTTCGGCAAGTGGTACTACAGCGACGGGCGCACAGAGGCAGAGACGCTCATACCGGCAATCAAACCGTTGCTCCAGAGCATAGAGCAGCCCCACGCCCTGCTGCACGAGTCGGCCAAGCAGATCAGCGCCAAGCGGGTACAGGTTGATCCTGCCCTGGGCAACTTCCTGCGTGAAAAGAAGGTCGATCATCTGCTCTGGGTAAACCAGGTAAACGAAGCTCTCACGGCAGGAAGTGGCGCAAAGGCCGAGGTACAGACCGACCCCAGGCTATGCAGCCTCGGCAAATGGCTCCATTCCGACCAGACAGCCCAATTGCGCAGCAGTGATCCAGCCCTTGAGGCAGTCGTTGCCCAGATATTTGCTCCGCACGAGGCCCTGCACAGAAGCGTGCTGACCGTCAACGCTCAAATCGCATCACGCCGGCCTGACCAAGCCATGGAAATCTATCGCAGGGATACCTTGCCCGCCGCGCATGCCACCCTCGGCGCCCTGGACGAGGTCATCGGCTTGCATGATAGCCGCCTGCATAGCCTGGAGGAAGCCCGCGCCATCTACGCCGACCAGACGCTGCCGAATCTTCAAGCCGTCCAGGGGTTGCTGCAAGACATCCGAGCGGTTGTGGACGAAAACATCATGACCGACGAGCGCATGCTCCAGGCAGCCAATACGACGCGCATAGGCGTGCTGGTGGCGGCCGCCGTCGCCCTGCCCCTGGGCGTGCTCCTGGCCTTGGTAATCGCCCGCGGCATTATTGGCCCCATGCGCAAAAGCTCCGAATTGGCCGAACATATAGCCGACGGCAATCTTGATGCGAATCTGGATATCCAACAGCAGGACGAAATCGGCGTGATGGTCGAATCCCTGCGTGCCATGGTGGAGAAACTGCGCGATGTCGTGGGCGAGGTGACCTCCGCGGCGGATAACGTGGCTTCGGGCAGCCAGGAGCTTTCGGCATCCTCCGAGTCCATGTCCCAATCAACGTCGGAGCAAGCCGCCAATGTGGAAGAGATTACCGCCTCCATGGAAGAGATGGCCGCGAGCATCCGCCAGAATGCCGAAAACGCCATCCAGACGGAGAAGACCGCCCTGCGTGTAGCCACGGAGGCCGAGCACGGCGGAGAAGCCGTTGACCGTTCGGTTCAGGCCATGAAAGATATCGCCCAAAAGATTACCATCATCGAGGAAATTGCCCGCCAGACGAACCTCCTGGCCTTGAACGCAGCCATTGAGGCGGCTCGGGCCGGTGAGGCAGGCCGCGGATTCGCTGTCGTCGCAGCGGAAGTCCGCAAGCTGGCCGAGCGTAGCGGCGCGGCAGCCGCGGAAATAAGCGAACTGTCCACCCACAGCGTGGACGTGGCCGTCCAGGCAGGCGAAATGCTGCGCAAGATAGTGCCCGAGATCCGCAAGACCGCTGATTTGGTCCAAGAAATCGCCGCAGCGAGCAAGGAACAAGACGCCGGCGCCGATCAGGTCAATCGCGCCGTGCAGCAACTGGATATCGTGGTGCAGCAGAACGCCGCGGCGGCCGAGGAGATGGCTTCGACAGCCGAGGAGCTTTCCAGCCAGTCCGAGCAGCTGCTGCAGACCATCTCGTTCTTCAGGTTCTCGACCGGTCACGACAAGCGCCGCGTCCAGCCCAGGGCGGCCCTTGCTGCGCAAGCAGGCAAGAACTCAGGCAACGTGCAATTGAATGGTCTGGCCGTGAAAACCGTCCTCGCCCATCGCCCGTCCAGCGCCAGGACCTTGTCCGCCACGTCCGCCAAAGCGGCCATTCCCGGCGATGAGCGGGACATGGATTTCGAACGTTTCTAGAGCAATTTGCGTTTGAACTGAGAGAGGGCGCTGCCCTCTCTCAGACTCTCTCCCGGCAGGGAGCGGCGCTCCCTGCACCCCATTTTTCATTATATTTGCAAGGTGCTGTGGTACGACTGTGTCACAATCCTGTCCCTGCTGCGGGCTTCGTCCGCAGCAGGGACAGCTAAGGAGGCGGCGTGCGATCTCCCGCGCGAGCGCAAGCCGTATGCTCACCACGGAGTCCGGCACGTGCCGCCGATCCAGCGCCATCGTACCTCCGGGCACGGCTCCGGAACATCCGCTCCAGCCCGATCACGCCGCGTCGGAGCACTTCCATGTCCGGCCCAAAGCTCAGCCGGATGTGGTCCCGGTAGCAGGAGTGGGGGCGCCGCCGGTCGGGGTTCACGTCGAAAAACACCCCGGGCACCACGATGACCTTTTCCTCCAAAGCCCGTTCAAAGAAGACCATGGCATCGCGGAACTCCTCGGGCAGCGCTTTGAGGCTCGCCCAGATGTAGAAGCCTCCCTCTGGCAAGGCCTCAATAACAAAGCCCAAGCGGGTGAGCTCTCCCAGCAGATAGTCCCGCTTGTGGCTAAACTCCGTCTTGATGGCCGCGATTTCCCGGCCGGCTCCTTCCAGGGAGAGCAACTTGATGGCCGCGCGCTGCAACGGGTGGTTCGCTCCGCCGTCCAGGAACGATCCGGCGCTAGCTACGGCCTCAATCACCGTGCTCGGCCCCACAATCCAGCCGACTCTCCAGCCGGGGTAACGCCAATTCTTGGTCACGCCGTCCACCACGAGCACCGGGTCCCGGTCCACTTCCTCCACGAATTCCGCGGCCGAGACCCGAAGGTCACGCTTTCCGTAGAGGTAATGGGAATAGAACTCGTCCATGATCAGGGCGCAGCCGTAGGACCTGGAAAGTTCCACCCACTGCCGGAGTTCCTCCCCCGCCACCAGCCGTCCGGTAGGATTGGACGGATTGGAGGCAAGGAGCGCCCCGAGGCCCCGGCTGACTATTTCCCGCTCCAGAATGGACGGGGCCGTCCGATAGGCGGTTGCGGGGTCCAGGCGAATGGGGATTGGGGTGAAGGAACGAAATACGGATAGGAGTTCCTCGTAGGCCGTGTAGTCCGGGATGAAGTGGCCAAGGTTAATATTGCCGAGGGCCGCGGCGACGCGGGTCAGTGCCGCCCTCCCGCCCGGCGCGATGCAGACGTTGCGCCATGTGTACTTGGAGCGTTTCCCCTGGCGATGGAAGTGGTTGTAAAACTCTGCCACCGCCATGCGCAGGTCCTGTCTGCCGGCGACCGGCGCATACTCCTGCTCCCAGGCATCGCAGTTGATGCGCTGCGGCGCGTCAGGGAGCTGCGCGGTGGACGGCGCACCCTGCCCGAGGTTGGCCCACTCCGGATGGTCGGGGGTGAAGCCGAGGGTCTGGGCGCGGTGCATGACCTGGATAACGCCCGTACGCGGTACGGTCCGGAAGCCGGGGATACTGCTTGTGCTGATCGAAACAGGCCGTAACGGCAGTTGGGGCATGGAATGCGAAAGCGTTAGGTCGGCGGGCCGCGGTGCGTACATGCTATCTTCTCCGTGCAGCGGGAGTTGTGACGGGCGACATCCCGGCCGGCGCAAATGGCGCGCGCGAAGCGGCAGGCAGGCGGGTGGTCGCGACTATATGGCCAAGACCAACGAGTTGTTCCGGATCACGAGGATCAGCCGAGCTGAGCGCTGGGGAGCGCGGCCCGGCTATCCAGCAGCGGCTGCGGAGGCGAAGGCGGGAGCGTTCCCGGGAAGACGGGAGAGGAAAGAAAAATGGGACGGCAGGGTTGCGTTCCCCACGCCATCAAGCCATACGCTTTCGGGACGACGTCCATCGAGGCGCGGACTGGATGGGCATATAGGGGATATGGACTTCATCGAATGATGATAAGGAGAGAGGGACGCAAAAGTCAAGTGTCGCGGGTGGCGTTGTCAGTGAATTGCGTCAACGCCTACGCGGCGGCAAGCCATGCGACGCATAGCTTGCAGAGCATTTTCAAAAGCAAAAAACTCGAACTCGACGGAGTAGATCGGCATGGGTTTTCTTGGACACCGACCTAGTACGACTGTGTCACATCATGGGGCCATATATTATAATGATTTGCATTATTCGACCACTGCTTGTGCAAAATACCCGGCTGACTCAGCAACCTACAGAGGCTTATGACATAGCCGTACTATAGCAATATGCAAATGAAATTCGCGGGACCCTGGCCTACGGGCCTGCCCGCAACAGCTCAGACAATCTGGAGACGCGGACCCGCTTGATCCTCCAGCACCCGGCCGATGCAATCGGCCGGTTCGCCATGGGACTGCAGCATGGCCCGGACCTGTTCCAACAGAGCTTCTGGCACGGCCAGGATCATGCCTCCCGAAGTTTGAGCGTCGAAAATACAATCCAGTCGGACCGGATCAACATCCGTTGAAGCAGTGACCGCATGGCTGCAGAATTTACGATTAGCGTGACTACCTTCGGGCACTAGGCCCATGCCCGCCAATTCCAGTGCTTCGGGCAGTATCGGCACGGACTGTGCGTCGATCTGAACGCATTGACCCGAAGCGTTGGCCATCTCCAACAAATGCCCACCCAGGCCAAAGCCGGTGACATCCGTGGCGCCCTTGAGTCCCACTTCGCGGATGATCTGCCCAGCCACTCGGTTGAGCCGGCTTGCCCATTGATACAGCAGATCCTCCATGCGCTCGTGGCCTTCCCAGCGGGCCTTTATGGCCGTAGCCAAAATGCCGGTGCCCAAGGGCTTGGTCAGCACGAGTCTGTCGCCAGGGCAAAGACCGCCATTGGTTGCGTATCGATCCTCGTCCACAACACCGGAAACGGAGAGACCGTACTTGATCTCGACGTCTTCGACGCTGTGGCCGCCAGCCAAAAGGGCTCCGGCTTCACGCACCTTATCCAAGCCTCCGCGCAGGATATCCCGCAAGATTGCCTTGTCCATGCGCTTGGCTGGGAAGCACACGATGTTCATTGCGCACAGTGGCTCTCCGCCCATGGCGTAGATATCGGATAGGGAATTGGCTGCGGCAATCTGACCGAAGCGGTAAGGATCGTTGACAATGGGTGTGAAGAAATCGAGGGTCTGAACCAAGGCCTTGCCCACGGGAAATCTGATGATGGCCGCATCCTCATTAGCCGCCACACCACTGAGTACCCGCGGATCGGCATCCGTCCGCAGATCGACAAGAATCTCCTCCAGGTCCCCCGGAGGTATTTTGGCTGCTCAGCCCGAAGCCTTGACCTTATCCACCAGGCTGATCTTGCTCATGCTGCCTCCCAGAACTCGTTTACGTCATCCCTGTCGCCTGTCATCGGCAGGCATTCATCAAAAAATCAATGAAGTAGCGTGTGACAGGGAATATGTGGCGCTTCTCGTGACGAATGAGATAAAAGCGGCGTCTGATAGCCAAGGAAGGCGCATTCAACTCCAGGAGTTCGCCTCTGTCGATATAGGCCTGAGCCGCTATGCGGGAAGTGATGCCTACTCCGAAGCCAGACAGGACGCATTGCAGCACCGCCTCGGTGCTCTCCACCGTAAGCGAGATATTCAGGCAGCGAATGTCCAAGCCGATTGCCAGCAAGCCTTTTTCAAAGGCCTTACGCGTACCGGAACCACGCTCGCGCATAACCCAGGGCCATGTGCAGATCTCCTTTGTGCCGAGAGTCTTGCCTATGGGCCGATTGAGCTTGGGCGAGGCCACGATAACGAGCTGGTCATCCTTTAGCGGGATGAACTCGAGTTCCGGCCTATCCAGTTCAGCGCCGACAACACCTAAAATGAGATCACCGCGAGTGACCATATCGACTACCGAAACGGTATCCCCGACCCTGAGATCCACATGCACGTCGGGGTAACGTTTGGTGAAATCGGCAAGAACGCGGGGCAGTATGTAGTGCGCGGGTATAGTACTGCCGCCGATGACCAAATCCCCCGAGATCTTATCCTGCAGCAGCTGGATCTCCGCCTTGGCATTCTCAAGGCTGAGAAAGGCTTCTTTGGCATAACGAAAGAGAACCTTGCCGGCCAGTGTGGGCAAAATCATGCGACCCAGGCGATCGAAGAGTTGAACGCCCAACTCTTCCTCCAAGCTGGAAACATGGGCGCTTATGGTTGGTTGAGAGAGAAACAGATCCTGTCCCGCCTTGGAAAAGCTTCCCAATTCGTACACCTTGCAGAAGGCTTCAAGTCTTCGGATATCCATTGGCTATAGTCTCGATAGCTTTTATCTATGCACAAGGACAAAAAAAAGGCAGGCTGTTTGCCTGCCTTTTTCATTACTGACTATTCGGCTTTCGAAGCTTCGGAGCTCGCAGCCTGAGTCGGCTCGGCGCTCTGAGCAGGCTTGGTCGCCTTGGTGCCGCGATCGGTAGCCAGCTCGATTACAGCCATGGACGCGCAGTCGCCACGGCGAGGAAGAGCCAACTTCACAATGCGGGTATATCCTCCCCCCATGCCCGAGAAGCGCGGTCCGATCTCGTCGAACAGCTTCTGGACCAGGGTATGGCTTTCCAGGACACGGTAAGCCAAACGACGGGAGTGCAGATCGTTCTGCAAGGCTAAAGTGATGAGCCTATCCGCAAACTTCCGCAGTTCCTTTGCCTTGACTTCGGTGGTCGTTATACGATCATGAGTCAGCAGAGACTTAGCCATGTTGCGGAACATAGCCTTGCGATGGGAGCTGCTCTTGCCGAACTTCTTTCCGGATACGTTATGCCTCATCGCTGTCTTTCCTCTTCAGCCACTCTTGGTATTTTTCGTCGAAACTGTCGACGTGCATGCCGAACTCGAGTCCCATGTTCTCGAGCACCCGACGAATCTCCTCAAGGGACTTGCGGCCAAAATTCTTGGTCTTGAGCATCTCATTTTCCGTCTTCTGGACGAGCTCGCCCACGAGACGGATATTGGCGCTCTTTAGGCAATTGGTAGCCCTGACCGAGAGTTCCAGCTCGTCGATGTTCTTATAGAGGTTCGGGTTCTCTTCGCCGCTGGAGGGCTGATAGGACTTTTCCTCGTCCGAGGAGTGCTCGTCGAAGTTGATGAACACCGAGAGCTGATCCTTGAGGATCTTGGCGCTGTAAGCCACTGCATCCTCGGGAGTCACCGATCCGTCCGTCCAAACTTCCATGAGGAGCTTATCGTAGTTGGTCATCTGCCCAACGCGGGCCTGCTCCACTGTGTAGGCGACCTTCTTGACTGGAGAGAAGCTCGCGTCCAGAGGGATGAGCCCGATCTCGTTCTGCAGGCCGTCGTGCATTTCAGCTGGCACATAGCCCTTGCCCATGCGCACTTCCAGGTCGATCTTGAACTCCATCTCCTCGCTCAAAGTGGCGATATGCTGGCCCGGGTTGAGCACTCGGAGGTTTTGGTTCTCCTGGATCGCCGCCGCGGTGACCGCCCCTTTCTTGTCGGCACGGAGCACTATGTGCTGAGGCTGGTCAGTGGTCATGGAAAACCTGACCAGCTTGAGATTCAGGATAAGGTCGGTGACATCCTCCTGAACCCCTGGAATAGTGGTGAACTCGTGCTGAACGCCCTGGATGCGCACGGAGATGATTGCCGCTCCCTGCAAGGAGGACAGAAGCACACGACGCAGGGCATTGCCTATTGTCGTGCCGAAACCGCGCTCCAGGGGCTCGCAGACGAACTTAGCATACGTGTTCGTCGACTTGGCGGCCCTGCCGATCTGTTCCGGCTTAACCAGCTCGGACCAGTTGCGGGTGTTGATGAGTCTGTCGCCATTATGGATGAGCATGCCGTGCACCTATTACTTAGAATACAATTCAACGATGAGGGACTCGGAAATCGGGAACTGGATGTCTTCTCTGACGGGCCTGTCCTTGACGGTCCCCTTGAAGTTCGCTCCGTCGACCTCGAGCCAAGCAGGCAGGCCGCGACGAGCGATGACTTCCTGAGCTTCCATGATAACGGGGATCTTCCTGTTCTTCTCGCGCACGGTGATCGTGTCACCCGGCTTGAGCTGCAGCGAAGGAACGGTCACCTTATGACCGTTGAGCACGAACACGCCATGTCGCACAAGCTGGCGGGCCTGGTTGCGCGAGTTGGTGAAGCCCATGCGATAGATCACGTTGTCAAGCCGCAACTCAAGCAAGCGCAGCAGGTTGGTACCCGTAACGCCATGCTGCCGGTCGGCTTCAACGAAGTAATCATGAAATTGTGCTTCAAGAATGCCGTACATGCGCCGAACCTTCTGCTTCTCGCGCAGCTGGACAGCGTAGTCGCTCATCTTCTTGCGCGCACGGCCATGCATGCCGGGGGCATAGGGACGGCGTTCGTAGGCGCACTTGTCGGTGAAGCAGCGATCACCCTTAAGGAAAAGCTTCCCGGCTTCACGCCGGCAGATGCGGCACTTGGCTTCTGTATATCTGGCCACTGTAAATATCCTCCTCTACCTAGACGCGACGCCGCTTAGGAGGACGGCAGCCGTTATGCGGAATGGGGGTGATGTCGCGAATGAAGGTTACTTTAAAACCCGCATTGTTGATAGCGCGCATGGCGGCTTCACGGCCAGCGCCTGGGCCAGTAACCAGAATGCCGACGGAACGCATGCCGTTATCCTGGGCAGTCCGCGCTGCGCTCTCGGCAGCCACCTGCGCAGCAAACGGCGTGGACTTGCGCGAGCCCTTGAAGCCGGCTCCGCCAGAGCTGGCCCAGCTTATGACGTTACCCTTCATATCAGTGAAGGAAATAATCGTATTGTTGAATGTAGCCTTTATATGGGCAATGCCCATAGGGATATTCTTCTTTTCCCTTTTCTTGCCTGCGCGGCGAGGTTTAGCCATTGGCTTTCTCCGGTTCTACAATGCTCATGGGATTGGTAAGCCAGCGATTGAGCCAGCTAGCTACCTGCCGAGGCTTGCTGCCCCGGACTACTTCTTCTTCTTGCCGCCGACTGCAGCGCGGCGCGGGCCCTTGCGGGTGCGCGCATTGGTATGCGTGCGCTGACCATGGACAGGCAGTCCACGGCGGTGCCGAAGTCCACGATAACAGCCAATATCCATAAGTCGCTTGATATTGCCTGTCACATCGCGGCGAAGATCGCCCTCGACCTTATAGTTCGTCTCAAGCTCACGACGGACCGTATTGAGCTCGTTATCATCCAGGTTGTCGATATTGCGAGCCCAGTCCACACCGGCACCATCGCAAATCTTGAGAGCGGTGGTACGGCCAATGCCGTAGATATAGGTAAGCGCAATATCCAAACGCTTGTTCCTGGGCAGTTCTACACCAGCTATACGAGCCACGATCTACCCCTCTTAACCCTGACGCTGTTTGTGCCTGGGGTTTTCACAAATAATACGAAGGATTCCGTTACGCCTTATGATCTTGCACTTGGGGCAGATCTTTTTAACGGAAGGCCTGACTTTCATCGTACCGTCTCCACTTGGTTGTCCGCTAGCCGCCAATACAAAGAGCGGCTTCCGTATATATTCATGCCGTGCCGCGGTATTGCAACACAAAGAGGTAAGCGATGTCTAATCGCTTACACTCAAAATCTCCGGTCCATTTTTGGTCACAGCCACGGTGTGCTCAAAATGGGCGGATAGTTGGCGGTCCTTCGTGACCGCCGTCCAATTATCAGCCAGGATATCAACATCGGCCTGCCCCACGGTCACCATGGGTTCAATGGCCAAAACCATCCCAGCCTTGAGCGGCATCTCCTGTGTTCCTGGAGGCACGAAATTGGGCACTTCTGGCTTTTCGTGCAATCGTCGGCCAATGCCGTGCCCGACGAAGCGCTTAACGACATTGTAGCCTTTGCCCTCGACATACCCTTGGATGGCCCTGGATATGTCCTGCACCGTGTTGCCTTCACGGGCCTGGGCGATACCCTTCAGGAGGGAGTTGCGAGTCACCTCCAGAAGGTCCATGGCCTTAACAGAAATTTCACCCACTGTATAGGTCCTGGCTGAATCTCCGAAAAAGCCATCATGTATCACGCCCATGTCAAAGCTGACGATATCGCCTTCATTAAGAATCCGCTTTGAAGGAAAGCCGTGGACAATCTCCTCGTTAACCGAGCAGCACAAGGCAAAAGGATACCCATGATAGCCCTGAAAGGCAGGCGTAACCTTATACTCGGCACACAGATTCTGGGCCAGTTCCTCGAAGAACATGGTCTGAACCCCTGGCCTTACCTCGCGGCCCAAAGCATCCAGGATGCGGGAGACAATCCTGTTTGCCTCGCGCATTATGGCAATTTCCTGCTCATTCTTCAGGTAAACGCCACGAAACTTCTTCACTGCACCCTACTTCCCGGTCCGGCCTTTGACGCGACCAGCCTTGGACATAAGACCTTCATACTGGCGCGATATGAGATAAGACTCGATCTTACCCATGAAGTCCATCGCCACACCCACAACGATGAGCAGCGAGGTGCCGCCATAGTAGTAGGGGACGTTGAACTGGGCGATCAGCAGCATGGGCAGCACACAGATGGCCGAGATGTACAGCGAGCCCCACAGGGTAATCCTGGCAAGAACCTTGTCAATGTACTCTTTGGTCTTGGCGCCGGGGCGTATTCCCGGGATAAAGCCACCCTGCTTGCGTATATTCTCCGCTATGTTCTGCGGATCAAAGATGATCGCAGTGTAGAAATAGCAGAAGAAGATAATTATGCCCACGAAGAGGACATTGTAGAGCACCGAGGTCGGGTTGAACCAACCGGATATACGCTGCAGGATCTCAATGTCCGAGAAGTTGGCCAGTGTGGCCGGGAACATGAGAATGCTCGAGGCGAAAATAGGCGGTATCACACCAGCCGTATTGATGCGCAGAGGCAAATGGGTGGTCTGGCCTCCAAACATCTTCCGCCCCATCATCCGCTTGGCGTAATGAATTGGAATGCGGCGCTGCCCCCGTTCCATGAATACAATGAACACGAGCACGCAAACCATGACGGCCATAATGAACAGCAGGATGAACAAGGACATTTCACCTGTGCTCACTAGCCGCCCGGTATTGATGAGTGCCCTGGGGATGCCTGCTACGATACCCGCGAATATGATAAGCGAGATACCGTTGCCGATGCCCTTCTCCGTGATCTGCTCTCCGATCCACATAACGAAGATGGTGCCGGCGGTCATGGTCACGATTGTTACCAGGCGGAACCCCCAGCCTGCGGTGACCACAATGGGCGCACCGGTAGGACTGGTCATGTTTTCCAAGCCGATGGCAATCGCCAGACCCTGCACGACGGTGATCAGCACCGTGCCGTAGCGGGTGTACTGGGTGATCTTCTTGCGCCCTGCGGCACCTTCTTCCTTGGACAACCTGCTCAACTCCGGGCTGACCACCGTGAGCAACTGCAAGATAATGGATGCCGAAATGTACGGCATGATGCCCAAGGCTAGAATGGACAGGTTGCTCAGGCCACCGCCAGAAAACATGTCGAACAAGCCGAATAAGGTGTTGCTGACGGTAGCAAAGAAATCGGAGAGAGCCTGAGCGTCCACCCCTGGCACTGGAATATGAATGCCAACACGATAGACGGCCAGGAGCAGGAAGGTCCAAAAAAGACGCTTCCTGAGCTCCGGCAGCCTAGCGATATTCTCGAATCCGGAAGCAGCCACAGCTCTAGCCTTCCAATGCCTTGGCCGAACCTCCGGCCTTGGCGATCTTCTCCAAAGCGGATTTGCTGAACCGATGCGCCTCGATACTCATGGCAGCGGCGAGCTCGCCATTTCCGAGAATCTTGACTGCTACGCCGCGAGGGCACAATCCCTTGGCGTACATGTCCTCAAGGGACACTTCGGCCGCACCCTGGAATACTTCCGCAATGCGCGACAGATTCACAGGAGCATACTCGACACGAAACGGATTTTTGAAGCCGTGCTTGGGCAAGCGGCGTGCCAAGGGCATCTGGCCACCTTCAAAGCCCGGCTTAGCACTGTAGCCGGAGCGGGAGCGTGCGCCCTTGTGGCCCTTGCCGGATGTGCCGCCAAGACCCGAGCCGCCGCCGCGACCTACGCGCTTCCTCGTTTTCCGCTCTTCATCGAACGGATAGAGTTCGTTAAGACGCATTACTCTGTGACCTCCACCAGGTGCGCCACCTGCATGATC
The DNA here is from genome assembly GCF_000422545.1 of Desulfocurvibacter africanus subsp. africanus DSM 2603. NCBI lineage: Bacteria > Pseudomonadati > Thermodesulfobacteriota > Desulfovibrionia > Desulfovibrionales > Desulfovibrionaceae > Desulfocurvibacter > Desulfocurvibacter africanus. Next base: position 238,276 of record NZ_AULZ01000002.1, on the reverse strand, counting down.
ATGCCTCGGGTGGCGCCGTTATCAGGAAGCTCATGGACCTGACGGATCTTGCGCAGACCCAAAGCTTCGAGGGTAGCCCTCTGCTTGGGCGTGCAGCCGATCTTGCTCTTGATCAGTTTAACCTTCATGGGTTCGTTCCTTGTACCGCGGTCTTATTTCCGCGGGGTCGAGAGCGCCTTGCCGCGCAGGCCGGAGACATAATCGGCGCTCATCAGGGAGTCGAGCCCGGCAATGGTTGCCTTGAGCACGTTGTGCGGGTTGTTGGTCCCGATGGCCTTAGTCAGGATGTCGGAAATACCCAGGGCTTCCATGACCGCGCGAACCGGACCACCAGCTATGATGCCAGTACCCTTGGAGGCGGGCTTGAGCATCACTCGGCCGGCGCCAAAACGGCCCAGAACCTCGTAAGGCAGGGTGCCGTCCAGCACCGGTACGGTGATCAGGCTTTTCTTGGCTTGATCGCTAGCCTTACGGATAGCCTCGGGGACTTCATTGGCCTTACCAAGGCCATAGCCCACCTTGCCCTTACCGTCGCCGACGACCACCAGGGCACTGAAGCTGAAGCGACGGCCGCCCTTGACGACCTTGGCCACGCGGTTCAGGTAGACGATCTTTTCGATCATCCCGGAATCGTCACGATCCATAGGAGATTTCTGATGGTTCATTAGAACTCAAGCCCCCCTTCCCGGGCACCGTCGGCCAGGGCCTTGATGCGGCCGTGGTAGAGATAGCCGTTGCGGTCGAAAACAACGGTAGAAATGTTCTTTTCCTTGGCCTTACCCGCCATATCCTTGCCAACCTTGGCTGCAGTTTCCTTGTCGAGCTTGGTCTGCTCGCCGGACTTGTTCAGCACAAGCGTGGAGGTGGACAGCAGAGTCTTGCCAGCATCGTCGTCCACAAGCTGCACATAAATGTGCTTGTTCGAACGGTATACCACCATTCTCGGACGGGCGGCCGTGCCGGATATCTTCTTGCGGATGCGAATTTTTCTCCGCTGACGCTGATCCTTCTTGGTAACCTTCATGGCGCCATCCTACTTCTTGCCGCCGGACTTGCCAGCCTTGCGACGAATCTGCTCGTCCACATACTTGATGCCCTTGCCTTTGAACGGCTCAGGCGGACGCACCCGGCGGATTTGTGCAGCAACCTCACCAACCATCTCCTTGCTCATGCCGGCAATGGTCAGCTTATTGCCCTCGGCCTTGGCATTGATGCCTTCGGGCATGGGAAACTCCACTGGGTGGGAGTACCCTACGGTAAGAACGACCTTCTTGCCCTGGACCTGGACCTTATAGCCCACGCCCACGACCTCCAAGGACTTCTCGAACCCCTTGGTCACGCCGTGGATGGCGTTGGCCATAAGGGTGCGCCGCAGGCCGTGCTGCTCGCGAGCAGCGCGGGTTTCATCCCTGCGCAGTACGAGAACCTTACCGCCCTCGACCGTGACTTCAATTTTAGGGTGTACGGGCGTGGCAAGCATGCCCTTGGGTCCCTTGACCTCAATGGCTTCGCTGCCAACCTTGACTTCAACCCCGGAAGGGATCTCAATGGGATTTTTTCCTATTCGCGACATGGCTCCACCTTCTACCAGATTTCGCACAAAAGCTCGCCGCCAACATTATCGGCCTTGGCGTTAGCACCGGCGAGCAAGCCTTTGGAGGTGGACAGAATGCAGATGCCGAGTCCATTCTGGACATCCGGAATCTCTTGCGCCGGAACGTAGACGCGACGACCAGGCGTGCTGATGCGACGCATCCCCCTGATCAGGCGCTGTCCCTTGACGTACTTGAGCTTTATGATGATATCGCGCTCGGCAAGAGAGTAGTCCTGTATGAAGCCTTCATCCTTGAGGATGCCGGCTATGGACTCCTTAATCTTGGAGAGCGGGATTTTCGTCTCCGCGTGTAGGGCGGAATGGGCATTGCGGATGCGAGTCAGCATATCCGCAATAGGATCAACTACAGCCATGGGTATCTCCTTCCTACCAGCTCGATTTCCTTACCCCAGGCAGCTCGCCACAAAGGGCCTTGTTCCTGAAGCAGATGCGGCAAACGCCGAACTTGCGCAGGTAGGCACGAGAGCGGCCACAAATAGGGCAGCGGTTGTACGCCCGAGCGGAAAATTTGGGTTTACGGCGGGCTTTCACCATCATTGCGGTACGGGCCATTGAACTCTCCTTACTTCTTGAAGGGCATGCCGAGAAGGGAGAGCAGTACCTTCCCTTCCTTGTCGGAACCGGCCGTGGTGACGATTGTCACGTTCATGCCCTTGACCTTCTCCACCCTGTCCACCGTGATCTCGGGGAAGATGGTATGGTCCTTGATGCCAAGGGTGAAATTGCCCCTGCCGTCGAAACCGCGGTCAGGAATGCCCTGAAAGTCGCGCACGCGCGGCAGGGCGAAGTTGACCAGCTTGTCCAGGAAGTCCCACATGCGTTCGCGACGCAGGGAAACTCGGCAGCCAATCGGCATGCCTTCGCGCAGTTTGAAGGCTGCGATAGACTTCTTGGCCCTGGTGACGAGCGACTTCTGCCCGGCTATCAGGGTAAGCTCTTCATGCGCGTCCTCAATGAGCTTGTGATTCTGGCTCGCCTCGCCAAGACCGATGTTCAGGTAGATAGCCTTGATCTTAGGTATCTCCATCGGCGACTTGTAACCAAACTCCTTGGCTAGCTCAGGCGCGACCTTCTCCGTATACAGCTTTTCCAGGCGTGTCATTGCGTACCTGCTACTTGATAATCTCATTGCACTTCTTGCAGAAGCGCACTTTCTTGCCGTCTTCCGTGTACTTATATCCTACCCGGGTCGGCTTGGCGCAGGCGTCGCAAACGACTGCCAGATTGGAGACATGGATGGGGGCTTCCTTCTCCACAATCCCGCCCTGCTGACCGCTATAGGGATTGCCACGGGTATGCCTCTTGACCAAATTGACTTTCTCGACCAGGACCCGGTCATGCTTGCGCAATATCTTAAGGACCTTACCAATCTTGCCCTTATCCTTGCCGGCGATGACCTGGACCTTGTCGTCCTTGTGAATTCTAAATTGCTTCATCTTAGAGCACCTCGGGGGCCAGGGAGACAATCTTCATGAAGTTCTTCTGACGAAGCTCTCTGGCTACTGGGCCGAAAATGCGTGTGCCGACGGGCTCAAGCTGCTTGGTGAGCAGCACGGCCGAGTTGGTGTCGAACTTGATGAAGGATCCATCAGGACGACCCACTTCTTTAGTGGTGCGCACGACGACCGCCTTCATAACTTCGCCCTTCTTTACCTTGGCGTGGGGCATGGCTTCCTTGACGGAAACCACGATGATGTCGCCCACGGAGGCATACCGGCGCTTACTGCCGCCAAGCACTTTGATGCAGGCGACTTTCTTGGCCCCGGAGTTGTCGGCCACGTCGAGCGTGGATTCAACCTGAATCATGGCGGACTCCCTGCCTTAAACCGCTTTCTCGAGCACTCTTTGCAACTGCCAACGTTTCTGGCGGCTCAAGGGACGCGATTCTATGATCTCAACCTTGTCGCCGATCTTGCATTCATTGGCCGCGTCATGGGCCATGAACTTCTTCCGGCGGCGGACGTATTTGCCAAACAGCGGATGCTTGACCATGGTTTCGACACGCACGACAATTGTCTTGTCGCACTTGTCACTTACCACTTCGCCTATGAGGATCCGCTTGTTGCTGCGCTTTTCCATGCTCTCGCTCATGCCCTATGCTCCAGTCTTTTCCTGAATGATAGTCTCGATGCGGGCAATGGTCCTGCGCACGGCCTTGATCCGTTGCGTATTCTCGAGCTGGGCCGTGGCGTGTTGGAAGCGCAAGTTGAACAGTTCCTTACGGTAGTCCACGAGCTTCTGCCCCATTGCACCGGCATCGAGATCCCGGATTTCTTTTGCCTTCATCATTGTCCAAGGCCCTCCTTGAGTACAATGGCGGTCTTGACCGGAAGCTTGTGCTGGGCGCGAACAAGGGCCTCACGCGCAAGCTCCAGGGCAACGCCTTTGACCTCGTAAAGGACACGACCGGGGCGGACGGGAGCGACCCAGCCCACCGGTGCGCCCTTGCCGCTTCCCTGACGGGTTTCAGCAGGCTTGGCAGTGATGGGCGCATCGGGGAAGATCCGGATCCAGACCTTACCGCCGCGCTTGATATGCCGCATGATGGCCACACGGGCTGCCTCGATCTGCTGAGCGGTCAACTTGCCATGCTCGAGTGTCTTTATGCCGATATCGCCGAAGGAGATTTCAGTGCCACGAGTGGCATTCCCCTTCAGGCGGCCTTTCTGCCGTTTGCGGAACTTAACTCTTTTGGGGCTAAGCATTACTGTTCAACCTCATCCAAGATTTCACCCTTGAAGATCCAGACCTTGACCCCGATGACTCCGTAGGTGGTGCGGGCCTCGGCGAAACCGTAGTCGAGATCAGCGCGCAGGGTCTGCAGGGGCACGCGGCCATCGCGGTACCACTCCTGACGGGCAATCTCGGCGCCGGCCAAGCGACCGGAACAGGACAACTTGATGCCCTCTGCGCCGAACTTGCGGGCCAACCCCACGGTGCGCTTCATGGCGCGGCGGAAAGCCACGCGACGCTCAAGCTGCAAGGCAATGTTTTCGGCCACGAGCTGGGCATCGATTTCCGGACGACGGATCTCGATGACCTCGATGGAGAAGTCGCGCTGGAACTTATGCTTGAGAGTGTCGCGAATCTTCTCGATCTCAATGCCTTTGCGTCCGATAACGATGCCGGGGCGAGCAGTATGGATTATGAGGCGAACCTTGCCCCCTGCGCGCTCGATTTCGATGCGCGAAAGACCGGCGTGGTACAGAGCCTTTTTCACGTACTTGCGGACTTTGTCGTCCTCGTACACGAATGCAGGATAGTCTTTCTTGCTGTACCAACGGGACAACCAGTTCTTGTTGTACCCAAGCCGAAAACCGTAGGGATGGACTTTCTGACCCATGTTCGCCTCTTAGCTTTCCTCGACAACCACGGTGATGTGGCTGGTCCGTTTCAGTATCCTGTAGGCGCGGCCCATTGCCCGGGGCATGATGCGTTTCCACATTGGCCCTGGGTTAATGATAACCTGCTTGACCTTCAGGGAGTCAATGTCCACGCCTGGAATCTGCTCGGCATTAGCTACGGCCGAATGCAGAACCTTGCCGACTTCGAATGCGGCCTTCTTGGGCGTGAACTTCAGCACATTTATCGCATCTTCAACTGGAAGACCATTAATGTTGCGAGCAACTATGCGGGTCTTCTGGGGAGAGATGCGGATGAACTTAGCGGTTGCTCTAGCTTCCATCGTTCACCCCTTACTTCTTGCCCGCTTTGGTCTTTTTGTCCGCGGCATGGCCGAAATAGGTCCTCGTCGGAGAAAACTCTCCGAGTTTGTGGCCGACCATATTCTCGCTAACGAACACAGGAATGAACTTGCGGCCGTTATGCACGGCGAAAGTCATACCAACCATTTCCGGGACGATTGTTGAACGCCGGGACCAGGTTTTGATCACCCGGCGGTCCCTGGTCTCGTTGGCCTTCTCCACCTTCTTCTGAAGGTGGTTATCGATAAAGGGCCCTTTCTTGAGCGATCTGGGCATGGTCTACTCCTATTTCTCGCCGCGCCGCTTGATGATCAGCTTGGAAGACTGCTTCTTGCGGCTCCTGGTCTTGTAGCCCTTGGTGGGCATGCCCCACGGCGACACCGGATGACGTCCGCCGGAGCTTCTGCCCTCGCCGCCACCAAGCGGGTGATCGACGGGGTTCATGGCCACGCCGCGCACCTTGGGCCGCTGGCCGAGCCAACGGTTGCGGCCAGCCTTGCCGAGAGAGATGTTCTCGTGCTGGATGTTACCCACCTGGCCGACAGTGGCCGTGCAGGTGGCCAGCACCTTACGCACCTCGCCCGAAGGCATGCGCAACAAGGCGTGGTTGCCTTCCTTCGCGATCACCTGAGCATACGTTCCGGCTGCGCGGCAGAACTGGCCTCCACGGCCCGGGTACAACTCAATGTTGTGCACGATTGTGCCAACGGGAATCTTGATCAGCGCCAAGGCATTGCCGGGCTTGATATCGGCTGTATCACCAGCCACGACATTATCACCGGCATTGATGCCAACCGGAGCCAGAATGTAGCGCTTCTCACCGTCGGCGTAATGCAGCAGTGCGATGCGCGCACTACGGTTAGGATCATATTCAATGCTGGCGACCTTGGCGGGAACGCCAACCTTGTCGCGCTTGAAATCAATGATGCGGTACAGCTTCTTATGGCCGCCGCCACGGCGACGCGAAGTGATGCGGCCATTGTTGTTGCGGCCAGCCTTCTTGCAAAGGCCTTCGGTCAAAGACTTCTCAGGTGCGATCTTTGTGATTTCCTCGAAGTCCGAGACCGTCTGGAAGCGACGTCCCGCAGACGTGGGCTTGAGCTTGCGAACAGCCATGTCTCTTACACTCCTTCGAAGAACTCGATTTTATCGCCCTTAGCCAATGTGACGTAGGCCTTCTTATAGCCAGGCGCCTTGCCAATGTTCCGGCCCGAGCGCTTTCTCGCCTGCGGCTGCCTGCGGATGACGTTCACAGCCTCGACTTTCACTTTGAAGGCCTCTTCCACAGCTCGCACGATCTCAATTTTGTTGGCTTCCGGGTGGACATAGAAGGTTACCTGATTATCGGTGTCCTTCAATGCCGTAGCCTTCTCGGATATTACAGGCTTAATGAGGATTTGTGTGTAATCCATGGTTATTTCAACCTTTCCTGTACGGACTCGACGGCGCTCTGGAGCATCACCAGCTGCGGGTACTTCAGCACATCGTATACGTTGAGCTGGTCCGCCATAAGTACTTTGATGTCCGGGACATTCCGGGCCGAAAGAGTGAGCGTATTATCAACTTCATTCAGGACGATCAAGGCCTTTTGCAGCCCAAGACCCTTGGCGACCGCGGCGAACTTCTTGGTCTTGATCTCGTCCATGATGATGCCGTTCAGCACCATGAGGTCGTTACCGGCTAACTTGGAGGACAAGGCCATCTTCAGCGCAAGAGCTCTGACTTTCTTGTTCACCTTGAAGGCATACGACCGGGGCTGAGGACCAAAAGTCGTAGCACCATGACGCCACAATGGGGAACGGGAGCTACCCGCGCGGGCGCGTCCGGTGCCCTTTTGACGCCAGGGCTTTTTCCCGCCGCCAGTGATGAGCGCACGGTTTTTGGTCATATGTGTGCCGGAGCGGGCGGCCGCGCGCTGGGCGCGTACCACGAGATTCAGAATCTCGGGGCGGACCGGGACTTCGAAGACCTCTGGCGCCAACTCGATGTCGCCGATTTCTTTCTTCGCTTGATCGACTACTTTAACAACAGCCATGGTCTTTCCCCTAGCTCTGCTTACGTACCATAATCAGGCTGTTCTTGGCACCCGGGATCTGGCCCCTAATGAGGATGACGTTCTCCTCGGGCCGAACCTCGATGACCTCCAAATTCTTGTAGGTCACGCGACGGTTGCCCATTTGGCCAGGCATCTTTTTGCCGGGAATGACGCGGCCTGGATACGTGTTGTTACCTACGGAACCCGGAGAGCGGTGGACCTTCTCGGCGCCGTGCGATGCGCGCATGCCTTTGAAGTTGTGCCGCTTGATGACGCCCTGGAATCCCTTGCCCTTGGAAGTGCCGGTGACCTTGACGCGGTCGCCGCGCTTGAACAGCTCGGTGGTCAGATCCTGACCAACTGCATATTCAGAAACATCCTGAATACGGAACTCACGTGCGAAGCGGAAAAAACCCTTGCCAGCCTTGGACTGGTGGCCAAGCGTGGGCTTGTTCATCTTGCGCTCGGGAATAGAATCGTAACCGACCTGAAGGGCTGTGTAGCCATCGGTCTCCGTATTCTTGACCTGGAGCACCGGACAGGGGCCGACTGCAATGACAGTCACCGGAGTGATGGTGCCGTCGTCCGCGAAGATCCGGGTCATGCCCAGCTTGCGTCCGAGTAATCCTAGATTGTGATTGGCCATGTCCTTCCTCACACTACAGCTTGATTTCGACATCCACGCCGGCAGGCAGAGACAACTTGCCGAGCGCGTCCACGGTTTGCTGCGTGGGCTCCAAGATGTCCAGCAGGCGCTTATGGATGCGCAGCTCGAACTGTTCACGCGACTTCTTGTCAACGTGCACAGAGCGGTTGACCGTCACCTTGTTAATGTTGGTCGGCAGCGGAATGGGACCGGCTATGGCCGCTCCAGTATTACGCGCCGTATCAACGATCTCGGCCACCGCCTTATCGAGGATGCGGTAGTCATAGGATTTCAGCTTGATGCGGATGCGATCGCTCGTCATTGCAACCATTGTCTTACTCCGTGATTTCGGAGACAACGCCGGCGCCCACGGTGCGTCCGCCCTCGCGGATGGCGAAGCGCAGGCCCTTCTCCATGGCGATGGGGGCGATCAGCTCGACCATGAACGTGGCATTGTCGCCGGGCATGACCATCTCCACGCCCTCGGCCAGGGTCACCACACCGGTGATGTCCGTGGTGCGGAAATAGAACTGCGGACGATATCCGGAGAAGAACGGCGTATGACGGCCGCCCTCTTCCTTGGACAGAATGTACACCTCGGCATTGAACTTCTTGTGCGGCGTGATCGAGTTCGGGGCAGCCAGCACCTGGCCGCGCTCCACGTCCTCGCGCTTGACGCCGCGCAGCAGCACGCCCACGTTGTCGCCCGCCTGGCCCTGGTCCAGGATCTTGCGGAACATCTCAACGCCCGTGCAGGTCGTCTTGACCGTATCCTTGATGCCGATGATGGCCACTTCACCGCCGACCTTGATGATTCCGCGCTCCACGCGTCCCGTGACCACGGTGCCGCGGCCGGAGATGGAGAACACGTCCTCGATGGGCATCAGGAAGGGGCGCTCGATGTCGCGCTGCGGCTCGGGAATGAACTCGTCGCAGGCCTTCATGAGCTCGAAGATCGGCTTGCAGGCGTCGGAGTTCACGTCGTCGGACTCCAGGGCCTGCAGGGCCGAGCCGCGCACCACCGGGGTGTCGTCGCCGGGGTAGTCGTACTTGGACAGAAGCTCGCGCACTTCGAGCTCGACAAGCTCAAGCAGCTCCTCGTCGTCCACCAGGTCGACCTTGTTCAGGAAGACCACCAGGGCCGGCACGCCGACCTGACGGGCGAGCAGGATGTGCTCACGCGTCTGGGGCATGGGGCCGTCGGTGGCGGCCACGACGATGATCGCGCCGTCCATCTGGGCCGCGCCCGTGATCATGTTCTTGATGTAGTCGGCGTGACCCGGGCAGTCCACGTGCGCGTAGTGACGATTGGCGGTCTCGTACTCCACGTGCGCCGTGGCGATGGTGATGCCGCGCTCTTTCTCTTCAGGGGCCTTGTCGATCTGATCGAAGGCCGTGAACTGGGCCCAGCCCTTCATGGACAGGGTCTTGGTGATGGCGGCCGTCAGCGTGGTCTTGCCGTGGTCGATATGGCCGATGGTGCCGATGTTTACGTGCGGCTTCTTCCGCTCGAATTTCGCTTTACCCATGGTGAGTACCCCTATTGCTGCTTCTTGATGATGGCTTCCGCCAAGTTGGCGGGCACCCGCTCATAATGGTCGAACTGCATGGTGAAGGTCGCACGACCCTGAGTGCGGGAGCGGAGATCGGTTGCGTATCCGAACATTGCGGACAGCGGCACCAACGACCGGATGATCTGCGCGCCACCGGTGGCCTCCATGCCGGACACACGGCCGCGACGCCCGTTCAGATCGCCCATGACATCGCCGAGGTACTCCTCGGGAGTTACGATCTCAACGGACATGATGGGTTCCAGCAGTATCGGGTCAGCCTTTCTGATGGCTTCCTTCACCGCCATTGAACCCGCGATATAAAAAGCCTGCTCCGAGGAGTCGACTTCATGGTAGGAGCCGAAGGTCAGCTCAACCTTGAGGTCCACGATCGGATAGCCGGCGACAACACCGCCCTTGAGAGCTTCGATGATGCCCTTGTTTACGGCCGGAATGTATTCCTTGGGAATAACGCCGCCCTTGACAGCATCCACGAACTCGTAGCCCTTTTCGGCGTTAGGCGAAACCTCGATGACCACGTGGCCGTACTGGCCGCGGCCGCCGCTCTGCTTGGCGTACTTCGTGTCCTGCTTGACCGGCTTGGTGATGGTCTCACGATAGGCCACGCGAGGAGCACCCACGTTGGCGTTCACGCTAAACTCACGCAGCAGACGGTCGACGATGATCTCAAGGTGCAGTTCGCCCATGCCGGCGATGAGCGTCTGATTGCTCTCCTCGTCGGTGGACACGCGGAAGGACGGATCCTCCCTAGCCAACTTGGCCAAAGCGTCCGAGAGCGCATCGCGGTCGGCCTTCGACTTGGGCTCGATGGCAACTTCGATGACCGGATCAGGAATGGTCAAGGACTCCAGCTTTACAGCGCGCTTGGGCTCGCACAGCGTGTCGCCCGTGGAGACTGCCTTGAGGCCCACGGCGGCAACGATATCGCCGGCCCAGGACTCCTTGATTTCCTCACGCTTGTTGGCGTGCATCTTGAGCAGACGGCCGACGCGCTCCTTCCTGCCGGTATTGGCGTTGAGCACGGTCATGCCGGTCTCAATATGACCGGAGTAAATGCGCAGGAAAGTCAGGTGACCAACAAAAGGGTCGGTCATAAGCTTAAAGGCCAGAGCGGCCAAGGGCTCATTGTCGTCGGTATTGCAGACGATCTTATCGCCCTTGTCCGGGTCCACGCCCACCATCTGCGCTACGTCGAGCGGAGAAGGCAGATATTCCACCACGCAGTCGAGCAGAGGCTGCACGCCCTTGTTCTTGAAGGCCGAGCCGCACAGAACCGGCGTGATGGACATGTTGATGGTGGCCTTGCGGATACCAGCCTTGATCTCATCCGTGGAGAGCGTCTCGCCACCGAGATACTTCTCCATGAGCGTATCGTCTTCTTCGGCTATTGCCTCGACGAGCTCCAGGCGCATCTCTTCGTACTGGTCCATCAGGTCGGCGGGGATTTCCTCATAGCGGTAATCCTTGCCCATGGACTGGTCATCGAAATAGATGGCCTTGCCCATGACCAGATCAACGATGCCCTTGAACTCATCCTCGCCGCCGATAGGCAGCTGCAGGGGCACGGGCTTGGCGCCCAAGCGATCCTTGATGGTCTTGGTGGCGCGGAAGAAGTTGGCGCCGATGCGATCCATCTTGTTGATGAAGCAGATACGAGGAACTTTGTATCGGTCGGCCTGGCGCCAGACGGTTTCGGACTGCGGCTGCACACCAGCCACGGCGTCGAAGAGGGCTACAGCGCCGTCCAGGACACGCAGGGAGCGCTCGACTTCCATGGTGAAGTCCACGTGACCCGGCGTATCGATAATATTGATGCGGTGATCCTTCCAGTAGCAGGTCGTGGCCGCACTAGTGATAGTGATGCCGCGCTCCTGCTCCTGAACCATCCAGTCCATGGTGGCCTGGCCGTCATGAACCTCACCGATCTTGTGCGAAACGCCGGTGTAGAAAAGGATGCGCTCAGTGGTAGTCGTCTTACCGGCATCAATGTGAGCCATGATGCCGATATTGCGCTGCTTAACAATGGGTACAATTCTCGCCACGGTCTATACTCCCAGCCTACCAGCGGTAATGCGCGAAGGCCTTGTTGGCGTCCGCCATCTTGTGCACGTCTTCGCGTTTCTTAACGGCGCCGCCGCGGCCATGATAAGCATCCAGCAACTCGGCGGAAAGCTTGCTGGCCATACCCTTCTCACCGCGGGAGCGGGAGTAGTTGATGAGCCAGCGAATGGCCAGGGACACCTGACGATCGGGGCGCACCTCGACGGGGACCTGATAGGTCGCGCCACCGACGCGGCGAGACTTGACTTCCAGGTGAGGCTTAACGTTGCTCAGAGCCTTCTCGAAGGCATCCAGAGGCTGATCGCCAGTCTTCTCACCAAGGAAATCCATGCACTTGTAGAAAATTTTCTCGGCCACACCCTTCTTACCCTGGTACATCAGCCTATTCATAAAACGGCTGACGAGCACGCTGCTGTAGAGCGGATCGGGAAGAACTTCGCGAGTGGGAACCGGACCTTTACGGGGCATATCAACTCCTCCTTACTTGGGCCGCTTGGCGCCGTACTTGGAGCGGCCCTGGCGACGATCTGCAACGCCGGCGGTATCAAGAGTGCCGCGCACGATGTGATAGCGGACACCGGGAAGGTCCTTGACTCGGCCTCCGCGGATCATGACCACGGAGTGCTCCTGCAAGTTGTGTCCCTCGCCGGGGATGTAGGCTGTCACCTCGAGGCCATTGGTGAGACGCACGCGCGCGACCTTACGCAAGGCCGAGTTAGGCTTCTTGGGTGTGGTCGTATAAACGCGGGTACAGACGCCGCGACGCTGCGGACAAGCCTGCAGCGCGGGGGTCTTCTTGCGCTTGACCTGCAGCTCGCGCTGCTTCCTGACCAGTTGGTTAATCGTGGGCATGAGCCAAACTCCGTACTTTAATTTAGCGTGTCACAAAGGCCATGCGGCGCAATCAGCGCATTCCTGCTTTGAGCGCCGATCGCTCCATAAAAAAATATACGCGCTATTCCCGTCTGGCGGCCCATAACTCCCCTTGGGGTGCCCGGAAGGATGGCTTTCGCCGGGCTGGGAACGAATCGCGGTAAACCGCGGTGATCCCCTTGGGTTATCGGGCCTGCCGTGCCGAAGGCTGTCCGCATTAATCGGGACTGTCGGCAGGAATTAAAAACATCGCCCCGCTTACGGGACACGCTCTTATATACGATTTTTTTTAGATTGCAAGGGGCAAATCGGATCAAGTCGATTTTTTATGCCACCTCGCACCCTCGCATCTCGCATTTTCCAGCTTTCGCGCCAACCATTGTCTACGGCGAGGCACGCTGGGTGGGTTGCCTTCGAGAGCGTTGCTCCTTACATAAGGCCTACCCGACCATACTGCAAGGCGAAGTATACTATAATGATCAAACGCTCTCTATCCTTCCCTCCGATCTGGTTGATCGTTGCGCTGGCTTTGCTGCTCCCCTTTACTTTCGCAACGGGCTCCAAGGGGGCCGAGTCCCCTATGGCCGGCAAAGGCAAGAAGCGAAATATCCTTTATATCAATTCCTACCAGAACGGCTACATCTGGTCGGACACGATTCTTGACGGCATCCGCCAAACGTTTGTCCAAAGCGGACTTCAGATCGACCTGCAGGTCGAATACCTTGATGCCAAAAAGCACCCGGACTATGCCGTGCGTGAACAACTGCGCGCTCTCATGGCCGTGAAGTTCAGAAACATCGACTTCGACGCGGTGATCGTTTCCGACAATGATGCCTTCAGCTTCGCCCTGGATTACCGCCAGGAACTGTTCCCCGGGGTCCCGCTGGTCTTCTGCGGCGTCAACCATTTTGATTCGGAAACGATTGCCGGCCAGGCCGCCGTTACCGGCGTACTTGAGCATACCCGCGTGGCGGAGACCCTGAAGCTCGCCATGCGCCTGCATCCAGGCCGCAAGCGGCTGCTGGTCATCGGCGACGAGTCCACCACATCCGTGGCCATCGAGGCCCAGGTGCGCGACGCCATGCCCCAGTTCAAAGATCGACTCATTTTCGATTACCGCAGGGTGAACAACATGGAGGAGCTCACCCGGACTGTGGAAACGGCCGACCGAAACACCATCATCTACCATATCCCCTATTATATGGATGAAGGCGGGACATTCCTGACACCCTGGGAAGTCGAGGCTGCCGTAGCGGAAATGACCGACGTGCCCATCTACAGCGGATGGGTTTTCCTGCTTGGGCACGGCATGCTGGGCGGCATGCTCCTCTCGGGCGAGCATCAGGGCCATCTGGCGGCCCAGATGGTCCTGGATATCCTGGCCGGCAAGTCGCCTGACGACATCCCAGTGCTGGAGCGCACCGACGAGCAGTACTACTTCGACAACGACGTCCTCGCGCGCCATGGCATTCCCCATGACCGACTGCCTGCGGGAAGCATCATCATCAACCAGCCCAAGCCCTTCTACGAATTGGAAAAACCTGTTTTCTGGACCATCATGGCCAGCCTGGGCGTGCTCACGGCGGTGCTCTTCTTCCTGGCCCTGAACATCCGCCAGCGCAAATACGCCGAGCGCAGACTCAAGGACCAGCTCTATTTCATGGAGCTGCTCATGGACACCATTCCCACACCAATCTACTTCCGCAGCAAGTCCGGGGCTTATACCGACTTCAACAAGGCCTTTCAGCGCTGGTTCGGCACGGACCGCGATGCGCTGAACGCCACGCTGCCCAAGGAGATCAAGGCCGCCGGAGGCTCGCGGCTGCGCAATCCAGCGACATTGTCCGACGCGGCGGACAAGGAGCTTTTGGCCAGGCCGGGCGTGCGCGTCTACGAACAGGTCCTGGAGAGCATAGACGGTAAGCGCCATAACGTGCTCATGCACAAGGCCACCTATCGCAACGCCAGTGGGGAGGTGGAGGGTCTTGTGGGCGTGCTCTACGACTTTACGGATCGCCATAAAGCCGAGGAAGATCTGCGGCGGGCCGAGGAAAAGTACCGCTCCATCTTCGAGAATTCGGCGCTGGGCATATTCCGCGTGACCGCCGAAGGCGACTGGCTGGACGCCAACCCAGCCCTTGCCCATATGCTCGGCTACGCAACGCCGGTTGCACTTATGACTTCCGGGCGCACGATCCTGGCCGATCTGCATTGCGCCGAGTTGGAGGCCTTGGCCGTGACGGCCGCGGACCGCCCCGGCGCCGCGGCCTTTGAATGCCGCCTTACGCGCGTCGATGGCCAGGAGCTTGCGGTGCGGGCGTATCTTCGGTCGATAACATCCGAGGACGGCAGCTCGACCCGCCTGGAAGGAATCGTTGAGGACGTGACCTCGCGCCGCAAGGCCGAACGCGATCTGCGCGACTCGCAGAAAATGCTGCGTATGGTTCTTGATAACATCCCGCAGCTTGTGTTCTGGAAAGACAAAGACCTGCGCTACATGGGAGCCAACAAATCCTTCGCCGATTTCTTCGGCCTGTCTGATCAGGACGAAATCATCGGCAAGACAAACCGCGACCTGCTTCCCCGCGTAATCGACGCTCTTGCCGCCGAGCGGCTGGATGCGGAGGTCATGCACGAAAACCGTTCCTGTCCGCGCACGCCCCTAGAGCTAAAAATGGCTAACGGCGAAATGGTCATCGTGGAGCTGACCAAGCTGCCGCTGCATGATTACGAGGGCCGGGTCATCGGCGTGCTCTCCACCGCCGAGGACGTAACCCGCAAGGTCAGCCTGGAACGCCAGCTCCTACAGTCCCAGAAGATGGAAGCCATCGGCACTTTCGTCAGCGGCATCGCCCATGACTTCAACAACATCCTGACCACGATCATCAACTCCGCCGAGCTGGCTCTACTGGATTTGCCGGAAGAGTCCGAGCCGGCCGAAGACGTGCGGCGGGCCCTGAACGCCGCCCAGCAGGGCAGCCATCTTGTGAGCCAGATCCATACCTACAGCCGACCCACGCGCGAGGGCTTCCTGCCCACGGAGGTCGCCGCGACCGTGCAGCAGGCCCTGGGGCTTATTCGCGCCAGTCTGCCCGGCAACATCCGCCTGCGGGAGGATGTGGAACCATCCTTGGGGCTTTGCCTGGCCGACCCGACCCAGCTGCGACAAGTTGTCATGAACCTGTGCACTAACGCTTTCCAGGCCTTGCGGGAGACCGGTGGGGTTATCGAGGTCGGGCTTCACCGCGTGGAGCTGCAACCCGAGCGGGCCGATCTGCTCGCCTTGGCCCCTGGCGAGTTTCTGTGCTTGAGTGTAAGCGATAACGGACCCGGCATTCCGCCTTCCATCGCGTCCAAGATATTCGACCCCTTCTTCACCACCAAAAGCATGGGTGAAGGCACGGGTTTGGGATTGGCCGTGGTTCAGGGCATCGTCAAGGGTCATAAGGGAGCCATCTCCCTGTCCAGCGAGCCTTGGGTCAAGACGCGTTTCGAGATATTCCTGCCCTACGAGGACGAGGGAGCCCAGCCCAAAGAGCTGGCCGAGCGTCCCACACCCTCGGGCAGCGAACGCATTCTCTTCGTGGAGGATGATCTGGATCAGTTGGAAACCATCCCCAAGGTCCTGGGACGCCTGGGCTACAGCGTCGTGGCCTGCCGCGGCGCGGACGCGGCCTTGGCGGCCTTGTCCTCCGGTGATAAGGACGCACGGTTCGATCTCGTGGTCACGGACTTCGACATGCCCGAGGCTACAGGCGTTGATTTCTCGCGCACTCTGCATCAGATTCGCCCAGGCTTGCCGGTGATCCTGGTTTCAGGCCGACGTGGAGCGATCGATGCGGCCATGGGGGTTACCAACATTCGGCACGTATTGACCAAGCCCTACAGCGGCAGAGGTCTATCCGAAGCCATTCGGGCTGTGCTCGATGCCGTTCCGGCGGAGGTCTAATCAAGGATGGTCGACAAGGCAATGAGCACGGCCACGCCCACGGTGCTGGTCATCGACGATGATCCCCAGGTAAGTCAGACCTTGCAGCGCATTGTGGCGCGCATGGGTCTGGCGAGCCTGCGCGCGTCCTCGCTTGCCGAGGGCCGAAAGCTGTTGAGCGAGCGAGATGTGGAGGTGGTATTCCTGGATGTGCGCCTGCCCGACGGCAACGGCCTGGACGCCCTGCCCGCAATCATCGGCTCGCCCTCCTCGCCCGAGGTCATCATCCTCACGGGCCAGGGAGATCCCGACGGCGCGGAACTGGCCATCGAAGGCGGTGTTTGGGATTATCTGGTCAAGCCCACCTCCATCAAGGACACCATGCTCAGTTTGGAGCGGGCCCTGAAATACCATCAACAAAAGAAGAGCTGCAGGCCTGCTCCCGTGGCCCTGAATCTGAACGGAGTCGTCGGTTCCGGGTCGGGCATGCGCGCGTGTTTCGACTTGGTGGCCCAGGCCGCCCGCTCGGACGCTGGCGCGCTCATCACCGGCGAGACGGGCACGGGCAAGGAGCTGCTGGCCCGCACCATCCACGCCAACAGCGCCCGCGCGAATCGCGCCTTCGTGGTGGTGGACTGCGCCTCGCTCACCGAGAACTTGGTCGAGAGCGCCCTGTTCGGTCACAAGAAAGGCGCCTTCACGGGCGCGGACCGCGACAGCATCGGCCTTATCCGCACGGCCGACGGCGGCACACTGTTTCTGGATGAAGTAGGCGAGCTGCCCTTGACCATCCAGAAGGCATTCCTGCGCGTCCTGCAAGAGAAGCGCTTCCGCCCATTGGGCGATGTGCATGAGACGACCAGCGACTTCCGGCTCCTTGCCGCTACCAACCGCAATCTCGCGGCAATGGTCGAGCAAGGCTCCTTCCGCTCGGATCTGCTCTTCCGGCTCAAGACCATCTACATTACCGTCCCTCCGCTGCGGGAGCGGTCCGAGGATATCAAGCCCCTGGCCATGTATCACGTCAATCGCCTTTGTGATCGTTACGGCGTGCCCAACAAGGGCTTTGACCCGGAACTGTTCGATTACCTGCGGGCCTACTCCTGGCCTGGCAACGTGCGTGAACTGTTCAATGTGCTGGAGATGGCCTTCGTCTCGTCGGGCGAAAGCAAAGTGCTCTATGCCATGCACCTGCCCAATGAGGTACGCATCGCCGTGACAAGGGCCAGTCTGCACAAAGGCACCCGCATGTCTCAGGACGACCTCGCTCAAAAGGCTCCGGCTGCCACCCTTACCCCACCTACGGTCGAATCAGGCAGCATGACGCTCCGCGAATACAAGACGTCCATGGAGAAAGACTACCTGGAAAAGCTGTCGGCCACGTGCGGCAACGACGTGGAGGCTATGTTGTCCGCCTCCGGCCTATCCAAGTCGCACCTCTACTCACTGCTCAAGAAACACTCCATCGCTTTGAAAGCCGAGTAGCAGCGTCGCATTCGGCTTTCTTTTTTTTCGGACCGCACCTCAACTATTCCGATAATCCGGACTTGGCTGGAGTATACGGCAGTTCCTCGCTTCTCTGCCCTTCATCCCCCATTTGGCCGCATTTAACCTCCGTTGGCAGGCCTGCTCGAGCAGGGAGAAGTCCTTTCTTCTTTTTAGGAGTCAGGGCGAAACTCATGGCATGCAGCTTGTGAAAAATTTCCAACATATTGACCTTTAAGCATTTTTTAAACATAGTGCCAGATGGCACGTTTCTTGTTGTTAGGCGTCTGGATGCTGATCCCAAGCCAAAGGCCGGATCGGCGTGCCGGAAGGGTCCGCCGCGCGCCGAGGGATGGGACTGCTCGGACATTATCCAGCTTTCCTTTTTCCCCTGCTTTGCTAATAGGTGAAGGACCCTGGCGACCTGATCTGTATTCCGGCTAGCGGGACCAGTGACCACATCCATCTTTTCAGCGCGAAGGAGCACCATATGGGAAAGAAAATGATGACGACTGATGGCAATACAGCGACAGCGCACGTGGCGTATGCCATGAGCGAAGTCGCCGCCATCTACCCCATCACCCCTTCCTCGACCATGGGCGAGGAGGCTGACGACTGGGCGGCGCAAGGACGCAAGAACATCTTTGGCCAGACCCTGACCATACGCGAAATGCAGTCCGAGGCCGGCGCCGCCGGCGCGGTGCACGGGGCCCTGGCGGCCGGCGCCCTGACCACGACCTTCACGGCGTCGCAGGGTCTGCTGCTGATGATCCCCAACATGTACAAGATCTCCGGCGAACTTCTGCCCGGCGTGTTCCACGTCACCGCCCGCGCCATCGCCGCGCACGCCCTGTCCATCTTCGGTGACCACCAGGATATCTACGCCGCGCGCCAGACAGGCTTCGCCATGCTCGCCTCCAGCTCGGTGCAGGAGGCCCACGACATGGCCCTGGTGGCCCACTTGGCGGCCATCGAGTCCAACGTGCCGTTCATGCACTTCTTCGACGGATTCCGCACCTCGCACGAAATCCAGAAGATCGAGGTCCTGGACTACGCGGACATGGCCTCGCTGGTGAACCAGAAGGCCCTGGCGGAATTCCGCGCCAAGTCCATGAACCCCGAGCACCCCCACGTGCGCGGCACGGCCCAGAACCCCGACATCTACTTCCAGGGTCGCGAGGCAGCCAACCCCTACTACCTCAAGGTGCCCGGCATCGTTGCCGAGTACATGCAGAAGGTCGCCTCCCTCACGGGCCGCAGCTACAAGCTCTTTGACTACGTGGGTGCTCCCGACGCCGAGCGCGTCATCGTGTCCATGGGCTCCTCGTGCGAGACCATCGAGGAGGTCATCAACCACCTCGCGGCCAAGGGCGAAAAGATCGGCCTGATCAAGGTCCGCCTGTACAGGCCCTTCGTAAGCGAGGCCTTCTTCGCTGCTCTGCCCGCTTCGGCCAAGGTCATCACGGTCCTCGACCGCACCAAGGAACCCGGCGCGCCCGGCGATCCGCTCTACCTCGACGTGTGCTCGGCCTTCGTGGAGCGCGGCGAAGCCATGCCCAAGATCCTGGCCGGCCGCTACGGCCTGGGTTCCAAGGAATTCAGCCCGGCCATGGTCAAGTCCGTGTACGACAACATGTCCGGCGCTAAGAAGAACCACTTCACCGTGGGCATCGAAGACGACGTGACCGGCACTTCGCTGCCGGTGGACAACGCCTTCGCCGACACCACGCCCAAGGGCACCATCCAGTGCCAGTTCTGGGGCCTCGGCGCCGACGGCACTGTGGGCGCCAACAAGCAGGCCATCAAGATCATCGGCGACAACACGGACCTGTTTGCCCAGGGTTACTTCTCCTACGACTCCAAGAAATCGGGCGGCATCACCATCTCGCACCTGCGCTTCGGCGAGAAGCCCATCCAGTCCACCTACCTGGTCAACAGGGCCGACTATGTCGCCTGTCACAACCCGGCCTATGTGGGCATCTACGACATCCTCGAAGGCATCAAGGATGGCGGAACCTTCGTGCTCAACTCGCCTTGGAGCAGCCTCGAGGACATGGACAAGCACCTGCCCTCCGGCATCAAGCGCACCATCGCGAACAAGAAGCTCAAGTTCTACAACATCGACGCGGTGAAAATCGCCACCGATGTGGGACTGGGCGGCCGCATCAACATGATCATGCAGACGGCCTTCTTCAAGCTGGCCGGAGTGCTGCCCTTCGAAAAGGCCGTGGATCTGCTCAAGAAGTCCATCCACAAGGCCTACGGCAAAAAGGGCGAGAAGATCGTCAAGATGAACACCGACGCCGTGGACCAGGCCGTCACCTCCCTGCAGGAATTCAAGTATCCGGATTCCTGGAAGGACGCTCCCGCTGAGACCAAGGCCGAGCCCATGACGAACGAGTTCTTCAAGAACGTCGTCAAGCCCATCCTGACCCAGCAGGGCGACAAGCTGCCGGTGAGCGCCTTCGAGGCCGACGGCCGTTTCCCCCTCGGCACCAGCCAGTTCGAGAAGCGCGGCGTGGCCATCAACGTGCCGCAGTGGGTCCCCGAGAACTGCATCCAGTGCAACCAGTGCGCCTTCGTCTGTCCGCACAGCGCCATCCTGCCCGTGCTGGCCAAGGAAGAGGAGTTGGTCGGCGCGCCGGCGAACTTCACGGCCCTGGAAGCCAAGGGCAAGGAGCTCAAGGGCTACAAGTTCCGCATCCAGATCAACACCCTGGACTGCATGGGCTGCGGCAACTGCGCCGACATCTGTCCGCCCAAGGAAAAGGCTCTGGTCATGCAGCCCCTGGATACCCAGCGCGACGCGCAGGTGCCCAACCTGGAGTACGCAGCGCGCATCCCGGTCAAATCCGAGGTGCTGCCGCGCGACTCGCTCAAGGGCAGCCAGTTCCAGGAGCCTCTCATGGAATTCTCGGGCGCCTGCTCGGGCTGCGGCGAGACGCCCTACGTGCGCGTCATCACCCAGCTCTTCGGCGAGCGCATGTTCATTGCCAACGCCACGGGTTGCTCGTCCATCTGGGGCGCGTCGGCTCCTTCCATGCCTTACAAGACCAACCGCCTCGGACAAGGCCCGGCCTGGGGTAACTCCCTGTTCGAAGACGCGGCCGAATACGGCTTCGGCATGAACATGTCCATGTTCGCCCGCCGCACGCATTTGGCCGATCTTGCCGCCAAGGCCCTGGAGAGCGATGCCTCCGGCGATGTCAAGGAAGCCCTGCAGGGCTGGCTTGCCGGCAAGAACGATCCCATCAAGTCCAAGGAATACGGCGACAAGCTCAAGAAGCTGCTGGCTGGTCAGAAGGATGGTCTGCTCGGACAGATCGCCGCCATGTCCGACCTGTACACCAAGAAGAGCGTGTGGATCTTCGGTGGCGACGGCTGGGCCTACGACATCGGTTACGGCGGCCTGGACCATGTGCTCGCCTCGGGCGAGGACGTGAACGTCTTCGTCATGGATACCGAGGTCTACTCCAACACCGGCGGCCAGTCCTCCAAGGCAACGCCCACGGGCGCCGTGGCCAAGTTCGCGGCGGCCGGCAAGCGTACCGGCAAGAAGGACCTGGCGCGCATGGTCATGACCTACGGCTACGTCTACGTGGCTACGGTCTCCATGGGTTACAGCAAGCAGCAGTTCCTCAAGGTGCTCAAGGAAGCCGAAAGCTTCCCCGGCCCCTCGCTGGTCATCGCCTATGCTACCTGCATCAACCAGGGTCTGCGCAAGGGCATGGGCAAGAGCCAGGACGTCATGAACACCGCGGTCAAGTCCGGTTACTGGCCGCTGTTCCGCTACGATCCGCGCTTGGCCGCCCAGGGCAAGAACCCCTTCCAGCTCGACTCCAAGGCTCCTGACGGTTCCGTCGAGGAGTTCCTGATGGCCCAGAACCGCTTCGCCGTCCTCGATCGGTCCTTCCCCGAGGACGCCAAGAGACTGCGCGCCCAGGTCGCTCACGAATTGGACGTGCGTTTCAAGGAGTTGGAGCGCATGGCCGCCACGAACATCTTCGAGTCCTTCGCGCCAGCGGGCGGCAAGGCCGATGGTTCGGTGGATTTCGGCGAAGGTGCGGAGTTCTGCACGCGCGACGATACGCCCATGATGGCCCGACCTGATTCCGGTGAGGCCTGCGACCAGAACCGCGCTGGCACGAGCGAACAGCAGGGAGACCTCAGCAAGCGGACGAAGAAGTAGAGCGTCGGCCGAAAATGACCGTTGCGACTCATGATACCTGGTCCTGATATGTCAGGACCGCTGCCTCGATAGTAAAGGCGGGCGCTCCGTTAGGGAGCCATGCAGCCCGGAGCGCCCGCCTTTTAATTACGCGCTTTTGAACAGCCCGACGGAGAGATTCGCAGGATGCAATGGGTTCAGGAATATAATCCCTTGGGGAATATCCTCCTGTCCGCCTTCGTGGCGGCCATTCCGCTCTGTATTCTCTTCTATATGCTCGCGGTGCGGCGGTCCAAAGGGCACCTTGCAGCCCTTGCCGCGACCGGCGCCGCCATCCTGCTCGCAATGGTTTTCTGGGGCATGCCCGCCGAGCTGGCGCTCGACGCCACGGCGTATGGTGCGGCTTTCGGCGTTTTCCCCATCGTCTGGATCGTCGTCACGGCCATCTGGGTCTACAACATGACCGTTGAGTCCGGCGAATTCGAGATCATCAAGAACTCGCTGGCCTGCATCACGGAAGACCGCCGGCTGCAAGCCATCTTCATTGCCTTCGCCTTCGGCTCCTTCATCGAGGGCACGGCCGGATTCGGCACGCCCGTGGCCATCACCGCGGCGATGCTCGTGGGCCTGGGCTTCAACCCTCTATATGCCGCCGGCATTTGCCTCATCGCCAACACCGCCCCAGTGGCCTTCGGAGCCATCGGCATTCCCATCGTGGTCGCGGCCAAGGTCACTGACCTGGACCTGATGACCATCAGCAGGACCGTCGGCCGACAGCTGCCGCTTCTGTCTCTCATCGTGCCCCTGTGGCTATCGGTAACCATGTGCGGCTTCAGGCGCTCCCTGGAAGTTCTGCCGGCCATCCTTGTGGCCGGAGCGTGCTTCGCGGGCTCACAGTTCCTGGTCTCCAATTACATGGGCCCGTATTTGCCCGACATCATTTCGGCCATCGTGACTATCGCGGGACTGGGCGCCTTTCTCAAAGTCTGGCAGCCAAAGTCCATCTGGCGCTTCGCCGACGAACCGGCAGCCACACAGGCGCGCGCCACCTGCGCGTACTCCCGGACCGAGGTCATCCGCGCCTGGCTGCCCTGGCTGGTGCTTGCCTTGATGGTCTTCCTGTGGGGCCTGGAAGATATCAAAAATTTCCTGAATTCCATTTTCGCTCTGTCATTCGAGTGGCCCGGTCTGCATGACGCCGTGCTCAAGGACTCGCCCATCGCGGCGACCGACACGTCCTACCCGGCTACCTACGCCTTCAATCTCCTGTCTGCCGCGGGCACGGCCATCCTCTTCGCCGGCCTTATCGCGGTTTTCATCCTGCCCAGGTATGGTTTGGGTAAGGCCACGGCCTGTTTCGGCCGCACAGCGTTCCAGCTGCGCTACCCCATCATGACAATCGCCATGATCCTGGGCTTGGCCTATATCATGAACTACTCGGGCATGAGTTCGACCATGGGGCTGGCTTTTACGCTTACGGGTCCCATGTTCCCGTTCTTCTCGCCCATCCTGGGCTGGCTGGGCGTCTTCCTGACCGGCTCGGACACATCATCCAATGCTCTGTTCGGCGCACTGCAGAAAACCACCGCGCAACAAATCGGCGTATCTCCCGAGCTGTGCGTGGCGGCCAACGCATCCGGCGGCGTCGCCGGCAAGATGATATCGCCCCAATCCATCTCCGTGGCCACCGCCGCCACCCGGCTTGTGGGCCATGAGGGCGACCTTTTTCGCTTCACCCTTTTTCACTCCATCGCCATGGTCCTGGTCATGAGCGTTCTCACGCTCATGCAGGCTTACACGTTGCGCTGGACATTGCCCTAGCTGAAACCGACGCCAGGGCCTACAGCCCTTGGCTGAATATATTTATACTGAAGTAAACACGCGTTAGGAGCACGTTAAGCACCCATGACGACCAAGTCCCTCCTCGGAAACGAGTTCGCGAAGGCTGGCCTGTCGAACCTGTGCAGCTCCACTTTGCCCTGTCGCGGCGCGGCATGCGCGACCACCGGTCTGGCCCCGGAGGATGCTCGCGGCGCACGCGACACAACACCCTCACCATGCGTTGTGTTCACTTTCGTGTTGATCCTTTAACGTCTTATCTGGGGAGGTTTTGCAATGTCGATTGGACTCCTTGCCTTGGTCGCTGTCGTACCCATCGCTTTGGCGCTGGTACTGATGGTGGGCATGCGCTGGCCGGCTACTCGCGCCATGCCCGTAGCCTGGCTCGCCGCCGCCGCGGGCGCCATTGCCGTCTGGAACCTGCCGGTCGGCTATGTGGCTGCGTTGACCCTTCAGGGCTTCATCACCGCCATCGGCATCCTGATCATCGTCTTCGGCGCGATCTTGATCCTGTACACGCTGCGTGACAGCGGCGGCATGGAAACCATTCAGTGCGGGATGCAGAACATCTCGCCTGACATGCGCGTGCAGGCCATCATCATCGGCTATCTCTTCGCCGCCTTCATCGAAGGCGCGGCAGGCTTCGGCACCCCGGCCGCCCTGGCCGCCCCGCTGCTGCTCGCCCTGGGCTTCCCGCCCTTGGCCGCGGCGGTCATCTGCCTGGTCTTCAACTCGTTCCCGGTCAGCTTCGGCGCCGTGGGCACGCCCATCATCCTGGGCCTGAGCTTCCTGAAGGACCTGGTAGCCAAGGCTGTCGCCAGCGGCGTGCCCTTGAATTTCAGCAACATGGAATCCTTCAACATGCTGATCGGCCAGTGGGTCACGCTTCTGCACGTGCCCATGGCTTTCATTCTGCCCATCTTCATGCTGGGCTTCATCACCCGCTTCTTCGGCCCCAACCGTTCCTGGTCCGATGGCTTCCGGGCCTGGAAATTCTGCGTCTTCGCGGCCGTTGCCTTCTCCGTTCCTTACCTGGTCTTCGCCTGGCTCGTTGGTCCCGAGTTCCCCGCGCTCATCGGCGGCCTTGTCGGCCTGGGCGTGGTGGTCTGGGGCGCCAAGAAGGGCATCGCCCTGCCCAAGGACGGCACGTTCACCTTCGGCTCCCAGGCCAAGTGGGAACCCGAGTGGACCGGCTCCGTCAAGGCTTCCGAGGGTTGCAAGTTCCAGGCGCGCATGAGCCAGTTCCGCGCTTGGTTGCCCTACGTCCTCATCGGCATCATCCTGGTCCTGACCCGTATCCCTGAAATCGGCCTTAAGGGCATTCTCGCCGCTCAGGCCATCAGTTTCAAGAACATCCTGGGCTACTCCTCCGTGAGCGCCTCGATCCAGTACCTGTACCTGCCTGGCACGATTCCCTTCGTGCTGGTGGCCATCCTGACCATCTTCCTCCACGGCATGCGTGGTGAGAAGGTCAAGGCCGCCTGGAGAGACTCCATCGTACGCATGAAGAACCCGACCATCGCGTTGTTCTTCTCCGTGGCGCTGGTGTCGATCTTCCGCGGTTCGGGCGTTGCCGATCAGTTGCTGAACCCCAATGCCTACCCCTCCATGCCCCTGGCCCTGGCACAGTCCATGGCAGGCGTCGTCGGTCAGGCTTGGCCCATGTTCGCCTCCTTCATTGGCGGCCTGGGTGCGTTCATCACCGGATCGAACACGGTCTCCGACCTGCTGTTCGCCGAATTCCAGTGGGGCATGGCTTCGCAGCTGAACCTGCCGCACCAGATCATCGTGGCCGCGCAGGTCGCCGGCGGCGCCATGGGCAACATGATCTGCATCCACAACATCGTGGCCGTTTGCGCCGTGGTGGGCCTGTCCGGCATGGAAGGCGCGATCCTGCGCAAGACCTTCTGGCCCTTCATGCTCTACGGCATCGTGGTGGGCATCATCGCCACGCTGATGAGCTTCGTCTTCTTCCCCAATTTGTTCTAAACTAAATGTGGGGGCGGATCTCGGTCCGCCCCCACTCAAAAAGCACCGGAGGGTGATCATATGAATAAGAGCCCCGATTCCTTGAAGAAGGAATTTGAGGCCATCGTCGGCAAGGATAACGTGATGACCGCCGAGGCCGACCTTCACAGCTACTCCTACGACGCAGCCGTGCTGCCCAGCCAGGCCCCCGCCGTGGCCGTTCGCCCCGAGACCAGCGAAGCCATGGGCAAGGTGGTCAAATTCTGCAACGATAACGGCATGCCGCTCACCGTGCGCGGCGCAGGCAGCAATCTCTCTGGCGGCACCATCCCTGAGAAGGGCGGTGTCGTCGTGGTGACCGGCGCGCTGAACAAAATTTTGGAAATCAACGCGGAAGACATGTACGCCGTGGTACAGCCTGGCGTTGTCACCGCCAAATTCGCGGCCGAGGTCGCGGCCAAGGGGCTGTTCTATCCGCCTGATCCGGGCAGCCAGACCGTTTCGACCCTCGGCGGCAACGTAGCCGAGAACGCCGGCGGCCTGCGTGGCCTCAAGTACGGCGTGACCAAAGACTATGTCATGGGCGTGGACTTTTTCGACGTGAATGGCGAGCTCATCAAGACCGGCTCCAAGACCGTGAAGTGCGTCACGGGCTATAACCTGGCCGGGCTCATGGTCGCCTCCGAAGGCACCCTGGGCGTATTCGAAAAGATCATCCTCAAGCTCGTTCCGCCGCCCCAGGCCGCCAAGGCCATGATGGCCGTCTTCGACGACATGATCGCCGCCTCGCGCGCCGTTGCCGCCATCATCGCCAACAAGATCGTGCCCGCGACCCTTGAGATCATGGACAACTTCACCATCCGCACGGTCGAGAACTTCCGCAAGGCCGGACTGCCCGTGGACGCACAGGCCCTGCTGCTCATCGAAGTCGACGGCCACCCGGCCATGGTCGAAGAGGATGCCCAGAAGGTCGAGAAGATCTGCAAGGAGCAGGGAGCCACCTCCGTCAAGGTCGCCAAGGACGCCGCCGAGCGCGCCAATGTCTGGCAAGCCCGGCGCGACGCGCTGCCCGCCCTGGCCCGCGTAAGCCCCACCACCGTGCTGGAAGACGCCACCGTGCCCCGCTCCAAGATCCCGGCCATGATGCAGGCCCTGAACGAGATCGCCAAGGAGTACAAGCTGCAGATCGGCACCTTCGGCCACGCCGGAGACGGCAACCTGCACCCGACCATTCTCACGGACAAGCGCAACCATGAAGAGTGGCACCGCGTGGAGAAGGCCATTGACGCCATCTTCGACCGCGCCTTGGCCCTGGGCGGCACGCTCTCCGGAGAGCACGGCATCGGCCTGGCCAAGTCCAAGTACATGAAGCTTGAATGCGGCCTGGGCGCCCTGGACTACTCGCGGCGCATGAAGTCCGTGCTCGACCCCAAGGGCATTCTCAATCCCGGCAAGATCATCGGCTTCTAGGAGGGCACAACGTGGCTGATATTCATGAATTAGCAGGCCTGCTCAAGGAGCTGGACGACCAGCTCGTGGGCTGCATGCGCTGCGGCATGTGCCAGGCCGTATGTCCCCTCTTCGCCCAAACCGGGCGCGAGGCCGACGTAGCCCGCGGCAAGATATCCCTGTTGGACGGCCTGGCCAACGAACTCATCAGGAATCCCGTTGGGGTCAAGGAACGCCTGGATCGCTGCCTGCTGTGCGGCACCTGCGAGGCCAACTGCCCGAGCGGAGTCAAGGTCCTGGACATCTTCTTCAAGGCCAGGGCCATTCTCACGGGCTACCTGGGATTGTCGCCGGCCAAGAAGGCCATCTTCCGCGGCCTGCTGGCTAACCCAAGGCTCTTCAACCAGCTGCTCTCTTTTGGAGCCAAATTCCAGAAGCTGTTCACCAAGGAAGTTAACGACCTGCTGGGCTCGTCCTGCGCGCGCTTCCAAGCGCCCATCGTAGGCGACCGGCACTTCAAGGGCTTGGCCGAAAAGCCGTTCCACAAGCTCGTGCCCAGCCTGGATACCCCGGCCGGCAAGAGCGGCCTGCGCGTGGCCTTCTTCCCCGGCTGCGTGATGGACAAGATCTTCCCCAACGTGGCTCAGTCGGTGCTCAAGGTCATGGAACACCACGGCGTTGGTGTGTACATGCCCCCCAACCAAGCCTGTTGCGGAATTCCGGCCCTGTCCAGTGGCGACACGGACACCTTCCAGAAGCTCGTGGCGCTCAACCTGGATGTCTTCAGCAAGGGCGACTTCGACTACTTCGTCACGGCCTGCGCCACGTGCACCGCGACGATTCGCAAGCTCTGGCCGCGCATGGCCGACCGTTTCAACTCCCGCGGCCAGTTGCGCGAGATATCTGACAAGACCATGGACGTGAACCAGTTCCTGGTGGATGTCCTCGGCATCAAACCCGAAAAGCAGACCGGCGGCGGCAAGGTCGTCACCTACCACGACCCGTGTCACCTCAAGAACTCCTTCGGCATCACCTCCCAGCCCCGTGCCATTCTGACCGGGCTGCCCGGCTACGCCTTCAAGGAGATGACAGACGCGGGCACGTGCTGCGGCTGCGGCGGCAGCTTCAACTTGCAGCACTATGACGTATCGGCACGCATCGGCGGCAACAAAGCCGACAACATTATAGCCAGCGGCGCGGAAACCGTGGCTACCGGTTGCCCGGCCTGCATGCTCCAGATCACGGACATGCTCTCCCAGAAGGGCGCCCGTTGCCGTGTGCGCCATGTAATGGAACTCTACGCGGAATCGCTAGGCTAACCAGCTCGGAGGCAGCATGTC
This sequence comes from Desulfocurvibacter africanus subsp. africanus DSM 2603, assembly GCF_000422545.1. Classification (NCBI taxonomy): domain Bacteria; kingdom Pseudomonadati; phylum Thermodesulfobacteriota; class Desulfovibrionia; order Desulfovibrionales; family Desulfovibrionaceae; genus Desulfocurvibacter; species Desulfocurvibacter africanus. Next base: position 209,594 of record NZ_AULZ01000002.1, on the reverse strand, counting down.
CAAGAACTTGTACATTACCGGTACCGAAAGCCGTACAGGCAAGTCGGCCATAGTGCTCGGCATCATGCAGCTCGTGCTGCGCGATGTGCAGCGCGTGGCCTTCTTCAGGCCCATTATCAGCACGCCGTCCAAGACCAAAAAGGATCACGACATCAATCTCATCCTCTCCCAGTTCTACCTGGGCATGCGTTACGAGGATGCCTACGCCTATACGATCCAAGAGGCGCGCGATCTGGTGAACAAGGGCCAGCATACGGCCATGCTTGAAACCATATTGAACAAGTACAAGGACTTGGAATCTCGCTTCGACTTCGTGCTGCTGGAGGGCACCGACTTCCTGGGCGGTGACCCTGCCTTCGAGTTCGACATCAACGCCGAGATAGCCTCCAACCTTGGCTGCCCGGTGCTGCTGGTCGCCAACGCTCAACACAAGAGCGAGGAAGAGATCATCAGCTCCACGCATCTGGCCATGGATACCTACCTGCAGAAAGGCACGGAGATCCTGGCCGTGGTAGTCAACCGCGCCGACACCAAAAACACCCGGCATCTGCTGGCCGAACTGCGCAAGACGGCCAAGGGCATGCTCTTCTATGTCATCCCCGAGATGGCCTCCCTGGGCAAGCCTAGCGTGGCGGAAGTTCAAAAGTGGCTTGGCGCGGAAGTGCTCTACGGCCAGGATCGCCTGGAAACCCTGGTGGACGATTACGTCATCGCGGCCATGCAGGTAGGCAACTTTCTTGATTACGTCGGAAAGAGCAGTCTGGTCATCACTCCGGGCGATCGTTCGGACATCATTCTGTCCACCTTCGCCTCGCGCTCGTCAGCCTCTTTCCCGGATGTGGCCGGCATGGTGCTCACCGGTGGCCTTCGCCCGTCCAAGAACGTGGCCAAGCTAATCGAGGGTTGGACAGGCGTGCCCCTGCCGGTGCTGCTGGTCAAGGACCATACTTACAAGACAGCTCAGGTGCTCACGGAACTGTATGGCAAGATCGAGCCCGAGGATCAGAAGAAGATCCAGACGGCCCTGGGCACCTTCGAGGAGTGCGTGGACACCGAGGAGCTGCGCGGCCGCCTCATCGCCGCCTGCCCCACAAAGATCACGCCCAAGATGTTCGAGTACAGCCTCATCCAGATGGCCAAGAGCGCCAAGCAGCACATAGTGCTGCCCGAAGGCGTTTCGGATCGCGTTCTGCAGGCGGCGGACATCCTGCTGCGCCGCGGCGTGGCCGAGCTTACCCTGCTCGGAGACGAGGCCAAGGTGCGCACCAAGATCTCGCAGCTCGACCTCAACCTGAGCGGAGCCAACCTCGTCGACCCCATCAGATCGCCGTCCTTCGATGATTACGTGAACACGTACTACGAGCTGCGCAAGCACAAGGGCATCAGCCTGGAGATCGCGCGCGATCTGATGGCCGACCCGACCTATTTCGGAACCATGATGGTCCACAAGGATCACGCCGACGGCATGGTCTCGGGCTCCATCACCACCACGCAGCAAACCATCCGGCCGGCCTTCGAGTTCATCAAGACCAAGCCGGGCGTTTCCACTGTCTCCAGCGTATTCCTCATGTGCCTCAAGGACCGCGTGCTCGTGTTCGGCGACTGCGCTGTAGTGCCCAATCCAACTGCCTCGCAGCTCGCTGAAATCGCCATCCAGTCCGCGCGCACGGCCGAGATTTTCGGCGTCTTTCCGCGCGTGGCCATGCTGTCCTACTCCACCGGCTCCTCGGGCAAGGGCGAGGAAGTCGAGAAGGTCATGGAGGCGACACGCATCGCCAAGGAAAGGGCCCCGGAACTGCTCATCGAGGGTCCCTTGCAGTACGACGCGGCTATCGACCCCGAGGTGGCCCAGACCAAACTGCCGGGCAGCGTGGTCGCCGGACAGGCCACCGTATTCATCTTCCCGGATCTGAATACGGGCAACAACACCTACAAGGCCGTGCAGCGCGCAGCCGGAGCCGTGGCCATCGGTCCCGTACTGCAGGGCTTGAACAAGCCGGTCAACGACCTCTCGCGCGGCTGCACCGTTCCGGACATCGTCAATACCGTGGCCATCACGGCCATCCAGGCCCAGTCCAAGCCGTCCAAATCCAAAGTGTGTTAAGGGAGAGCAATGAACGTACTGGTCATCAACTCGGGGAGTTCCTCCATCAAGTACCAGCTTCTGGACATGGCCAACGGCTCTGTCCTGGCCACGGGTCTGGTGGAACGCATCGGCGAGGGCACGGGCAGGATCAAGCACAAGAACGCCCCGGACAGCGCGCATGAGACCGAATCGGTCCGCGAGTTGCCCATCCCGGACCACAAGACCGGCATGCAACTGGCCGCGGAGCTGCTCACGGAGCCCGGCAAGGGCGTGGTCAAGGACACCTCGGACATCGACGCCGTAGGCCACCGCATCGTGCATGGCGGCGAGTACTTCAGCGAGCCGGCCCTGGTGGACGACTCGGTGGTGGAGAAGATCCGGGAAGTGTCGCCCTTGGCTCCGCTGCACAACCCCGGACATATCGTAGGCATCGAGGAATCCCGCAAGCTCTTTCCGGGCATTCCGCAGGTGGTGGTTTTCGACACGGCCTTTCACCAGACCATGCCGTCCGAAGCTTACATCTACGCCCTGCCCTACGAATACTACTCCGAGCTCAAGGTCAGGCGCTACGGCTTCCATGGCACATCGCACCGCTTCGTGGCCAAGGAAACCGCCAAGTTGCTTGGCAAGCCCCTCTCGGAATGTAATATCATCACCTTGCACCTGGGCAACGGCTGCTCCATGGCCGCCGTGCGCGGAGGCAAGTGCGTCGATACATCCATGGGCCTGACTCCGCTGGCAGGACTCATGATGGGCACGCGCTGCGGCGACATCGACCCGGCCATCCTGGCGTATCTGGCCAGCCAGAAGGGCCTGTCCGTTATGGATTTGGACCAGGTCATGAACAAGCAGAGCGGACTCAAGGGCGTGTGCGGTTCCAACGACATGCGCGACGTGCATGCCATGCGCGAAAAGGGCGACGCGCGGGCCCAGCTTGCCTTCGACATGTTCTGCTACCGCATCAAGCATTATATAGGCGCCTATTATGCCGTGCTCGGCAGAGTGGATGCCCTGGCCTTCACCGCCGGCATCGGGGAAAACGACGAGCACGTGCGGGCAAAATGCTGCGAGGGGCTGGAGCCCCTGGGCATTGCCATCGACTCGGCGGTAAATCTCAAGCGCGCCAAGGGCGCCCGCGACCTGACCAAATCTGGCGGCCGGGTCAAGGTGTTCGTTGTGCCCACCAACGAAGAGCTTGAGATCGCCACGCAAGTCATGGATGTCATCAAGGCGGGCTAGTAACCCGCTGTCTGGCTGCCGGGCGGGCACCGCCTGCCCGGCGCCGCTTACCCTGGGGAGGAACATATGCAATTGAATGAGATGACGGACCTTTTCCGGCAGAAGGCGGAACTGGTCTCCGCCAAGGTCTCGGAGGTCGCCTCGCTCAAGGAGGCCTACGAGTACACCGTGGACCTTTGCGAGAAGAAAGAAGCCTGTCAGCTGCTCGTCTCCGGCTGCGAGGAGAACCTTTCGCCCAAGGCCGAAGCCCTGTGCGAAACCAAGCCCACGGCGCGCATCATCGCCGCGCCCGGCATGCGCAAGAACAACTTCTCCGAGTTCAAGAAGCTGGCCGACGAGCGCGGAATCATGCTGATTGAATCAGGTTTGCGCAAGCACCTTGGGGGCATCGACATCGGCTTCACCATCGCCGACTACGCCGTCGCCGAAACCGGCTCCGTGGTCCTGGACTCTTCCAGCGAGGATCTTAGATTAGCTACGATGGTCAGCGAAATTCACGTGGCCGTCGTGCGCAAATCCACTCTGCGGGCCACAACCAACGCCCTGGAGGCCGAACTCAAGGCCCTCATGGTCAAGGACGGCAAGGCCCCCAGCTATCTGGCCTTCGTTACCGGAGCAAGCCGCACGGCCGATATCGAGCGCGTGCTGGCCCTGGGCGTCCATGGCCCGCTTGAGCTGCACGTGCTGCTTTGGGAGGATAAGAAGTAATGCAGGACGCAAAAGACCTGAAGGAATACCGCGAGCATATCAAGTCCGCGCTGTCCAACGACTTCCAACGCCAGGCCCTGGACAAGTTCGCTAAGGCTTATCCCGTAGGCCGGGCCAACGCCTTCAAGGGCCATGACGTCAAGGCCCTGATCAACGAGGTCGCGCGCGTCAAGGACGCCGGCATCGCCCGCCTGGACGAGTTGTACGACGAGTTCAAGCGCAAGGCCGAAGCCTTGGGCGTCAAGGTCCATCTGGCCAAGACAGCCCACGAGGCCAACGAGATCATCGCGCGCATAGCCCAGGAGAACGGAGTCAAAAAAGTCCTCAAGTCCAAGTCCATGACGGCCGAGGAGACCCATCTCAACGACCACTTGGAAAAGTACGGCCTGGAAGTCACCGAGACCGATTTGGGTGAATGGATCATCCAGCTGCGCAAGGAAGGCCCGACGCACATGGTCATGCCGGCCATCCACCTCTCGCGCCATCAGGTAGCCGACCTCTTCTCGGCCGTGACCGGCGCTGCCCAGGAAGTCGACATCGACAAGCTGGTCAAGGTGGCCCGCCGCGAATTGCGCGCCAAGTACGTGGAAGCCGACATGGGCATCTCGGGCGCCAATTTCGCCGTGGCCGAGACCGGCTCCATCGGCATCATCACAAACGAAGGCAACGCCCGGCTGGTGACCACCCTGCCCCGCGTGCACGTGGCCCTGGTCGGCCTGGAGAAGCTCACGACCACGCTGGACGACGCGCTCAAGATCATCCGCGTGCTGCCCAAGAACGCCACCGGCCAGAACATCACGTCCTACGTGACCTGGATCACCGGCGCCAACGAGTGCGCCACGTGCCCCGACCAGAAGAAAGTCATGCACGTTGTCTTTCTGGACAACGGCCGCAGCAGCATGGCCAAGCACGAGAGCTACAAGGAAGTCCTGCGCTGCGTGCGCTGCGGAGCCTGCGCCAACGTCTGTCCCGTGTACCGTCTGGTGGGCGGTCACGAGTACGGCGACGTGTACATCGGGGCCATCGGCCTCATCCTGACCTACTTCTTCCACAGCAAGGAAAAAGCCAAGGCGCTCGTGCAGAACTGCGTGAACTGCCAGGCCTGTAAGGAAATCTGCGCTTCGGGCATCGACCTGCCGCGCATCATCAAGGAAGTCTACAACGACATCCTGAACGAGGAAGGCCATCCCGCGGAGTCCAAGGTTCTGGGCCTGGTGCTCAAGAACCGAGCCCTGTTCCACGGCCTGCTGCGCACGGCCAAATTGGCTCAGAAGCCGCTCAAGGCCGAGCAGGGCTACCTGCGCCATCTGCCGCTCATCTTCTCCAAGGAGCACAACTTCCGGGCCCTGCCGGCCATCGCCGACAAGCCCTTCCGCGATCGCTGGAACGAGATCAAGCACAGGGTCTCGCCCGCGAACCCGCGCTACAAGGTAGCCCTCTTCTCCGGCTGCGTGCAGGACTTCGTGTATCCCGAGCAGTTGGAAGCGGTCGTGGATATTCTGGAAGGCAAGGGAGTGCAGCTCGACTTCCCCATGGCCCAGACCTGCTGCGGCCTGCCCGTGCGCATGATGGGCGAGTTCAACGCAGCCAAGGACGTGGCCGAGCTGAACGTGAATGCCTTCGACCAGTCCAAGTATGATTACGTGCTGACCTTGTGCGCCTCGTGTGGCGGCTACCTCAAGGAGATGTACCCGCGCGTACTCACCGAGGGCGGCAAGATCCCGGTCAAGGCCCAGCAGTTCGCGGACAAGGTCATCAGCCTGAGCGAGTTCATGGCCAAGGTGCTTAAACTCGACCCGGCCGAATACCAGGGCCAGGGCAAGGTCACCTTCCACAGCCCGTGCCACTTGGCGCGCGGCATGAACGTGAAGGAAGAGCCGCACGAGGCCATCAGGGCCTCGGGCCACGAGTTCGTGCCCATGGAAGAGGAGCACGTGTGCTGCGGCTTCGGCGGCACCTACTCCATGAAGTTCCCGCAGGTCTCCAAGGAACTGCTGGACAAGAAGATCGCAAACATCGAGGCCACCGGCGCCGAGGTCATCGTGACGGAATGCCCCGGCTGCACCATGCAGATCCGCGGCGGCCTGCATAACAAGGGCAGCAAGGTCCAGGTCATGCACACCTCGGAACTGCTGGCCAAGGCCCGCAAGAAGAAATAGCGCCCCCAGCCTCCTAACGGAGGCACTCACACCCGAGCCCCGGCCGCAAGGCCGGGGCTTTTGCGTTTTGTCGAGACCTATTGTTCAGATTATGGTCGGCATATTGATCAGAGGAACCGCGCGCACAAACTCCTGAGCCTGCCGCGAATAAGCCGGTACGGGTGGAAGGTCTGCACGTCGAGGACCTCGGGGATGACGAAGCCCGAGAAGTCAAAGTCCGCAGGCTGCGCCAGGGAATAAGCCAAGCTGGAGAGCTCCGCGCCCGGCGCGCCGCGCCGCAGGGCCTCGGCCCATAAGGGCACGTCTTCTGGCCGCAGGCCCAGCAGCCCGTACATGGCTGTGTCCAGGGCCACGCCGTCAACTGAGGCAGCAAGCATGCCCAGCGGATACGGATCGCCCTTCATGGGGCCGCGCACGTGCATGGCCGTGATACCGTCCAGCAGATGCACGGTCTTGGGCAGCAGGGCCTGCGCCACGTCCATGAGCGCGCTCTCGAAACGGTTGCCGTGATCGCCCCAGCGGGCGTGGGCAATGGCCTTGCGGCAGCCTACCACACAACCGAAGAGATTCTTTACCGCCGCCGAGACGCGCATCTGGTTGTGGGCCTTGAACTTGGGCAGGTTGAGGATGGCGTCCGCCTCCAGAGCCAGAGACGCCAGTCCCAGACTGCCGCCCAAGCGCAAGGGCAGCCTGCGCGGGTTGCACAAGGTGGTCAGCTTAACGGGCAAACCGCGCAGGGCCTCGACAAGCCCACTCTGACCCGCCACGCTCTCGGCCGATCCGAAGGCCGGCGAATCAGCCACCACCACGCGAGCGCCATAATCCAAGACCAAACGACAAGCGACTCGCACCACCAGCGGATGCGTCGTGCTTAGACCCGCATTGGTTCCGGAAACGAGATTGGGTTTGAGCAGCACTAAACTGCCGGGAGCAGGCCGAAAGCCAATGGCCTCCAGGAGCAGGCCGGCCTCGCGCAGGAGCGCCGATTCTTCGTAGGCCCCCAGGCGGGCCATGGCCACGGTCGATTGCATCGCGCCTGCATACATGCCGCTCCAAAGCCAGTCAAAGACCTCGTGGACGTGCCGTTTGTACGTTGCCTGGCAGCAGGTTTGTGTTAGGTTGGACAGCGCGGCCGCTACACGCCGCCTCCCACCCGCACTTCACGAGGCAGGCCATGGACCATAACTTCGACGAGTGCCACATCCAGGGCTCAAACGATCCCTTCATCTGCTTTCTTCAGCGCATCCTGCGCTTATCGGTGCGCATGCTCGCCGTGCTCATGACCCTGGTCATCCTCTGGGGCATTCTCGACGTGATCTGGGTACTCTATCAGCGTCTGCTGGAGCCGCCCTTCATGCTCCTGCAGATCAACGACATCCTAGCTACCTTCGGTGCGTTCATGGCCGTGCTCATCGCCATCGAGATCTTCGCCAACATTGTCATGTATCTGCAGCAGGATGTCATACACATCCGGCTGGTGCTGGCCACGGCGCTCATGGCCGCCGCGCGCAAGGTCATCGTGCTCGACTTCAAAGAGACCGAGTGGCAGCACGTGGCCGCCTTGGGGGGAATCATCATCAGCCTGGGGATAAGCTACTGGCTGCTGGCCCATCGAGGCGGCGCGGTGAACAGCCATGAAAACGGCGCTGGTGGGCGGGCCAACGGCCAGGGCTAATCCGCACGGAATCCTGAATCCCTTCTCGTATCGCAAGCACTTGCGCTTCAGGGCCAAGGACCCTACTGTGCCGCCTGCCGTTCCGGTGGACGGGCGGCTGCGTCCTCGGCGCGGGCAGCCGATCGGCTGCTCCAGAGCACGGATCAACGGCACGGGGGGATCATGAGCCAGAAGCATATCGAACGCGTTGCGGCCGAATTCGGCCTCAAGCCGTCGCAAATACAGGCCGTGGCCGAACTCGTTGACGGCGGGGCCACGGTGCCCTTCATCGCCCGTTACCGCAAGGAGGCCACTGGTTCCCTGGACGAGGTGGCGGTCACGGCCATTCGCGACCGTCTGGAGGTCCTGGCCGAACTCGACAAGCGCCGCGAGGCCATCCTGTCCTCGCTGGAAGAACGCGGGCTGCTGACGGACGAGCTGAAATCCGCCATCGACGCCGCGCCCAGCCTGGCCGAACTGGAGGACATCTATCTGCCCTACAGGCCCAAACGGCGCACGCGGGCCATGATCGCCATGGAAAAGGGGCTGGAGCCGCTGGCCCTGGCCATCATGGAGCAGGGCGACATCGTCCCGACCAGGGCAGCCGAGGCCTACGTAAACGCGGACAAGGGCGTCGGCAGCGTGGACGAGGCCCTGGCAGGCGCGCGGGACATCATCGCCGAGCGCGTGAGCGAGCATGCCGTGGCCCGTGCGGACATGCGCAGGCTGTTTGCCGAGCGCGGCTTGATCCACTCCCGGCTTGCCAGGGGCAAGGATGAAACCGAGGCGGCCAAATTCCGGGACTATTTCGACTGGGAGGAAAAGGCCGCCCCTGCGGCGGGCCATCGCATCCTGGCCATGCTGCGCGGCGAGCGCGAGGGCTTCCTGTCCGTGTCCATCCGGCCGCCCGAGGACATGGCCCTGTGGTTCCTGAACAAGCGTTTCGTAAAGGGCCGCGGCCAGTGCCAGGAGCAGGTATTGCAGGCCATTGAGGACGGCTACAAGCGCCTGCTGGCGCCGTCCATGGAAAACGAGATGCGCGCTGAACTCAAGAAACGCGCCGACGCCGAGGCCATCGCCGTGTTCGCCGCCAATCTGCGCGAGCTGCTGCTGGCTTCACCGCTTGGGCAGAAGCGCATCATGGCTCTGGACCCGGGCTTTCGCACCGGAGCCAAGCTCGCCTGCCTCGACGCACAAGGCCGGCTGCTGCACCACGAGACCATTTTTCCCACGGGCTCGGAAAAGCAAAGTCGCGAGGCTGGGACGCGCGTGCGCGAACTGGCCGCGCGCTTCGCCATAGAGGCCGTGGCCGTGGGCAACGGCACGGCCGGCCGCGAAACAGAGGCCTTCGTGCGCGGACTAGCGCTCCCCGGCGTGGCCGTGGTCATGGTCAACGAGTCCGGGGCCTCGGTCTACTCGGCCTCCGAGATCGCGCGCGAGGAGTTCCCGGACCTGGACCTGACCGTGCGCGGCGCGGCGTCCATCGGTCGCCGGCTAATGGACCCGCTGGCCGAACTGGTCAAAATCGAGCCCAAGGCCATCGGCGTGGGCCAGTACCAGCACGATGTGGATCAGGCCGACCTCAAGCGCGCCCTGGACGACACCGTGGTGAGTTGCGTCAACGCCGTGGGCGTGGAGTTGAACACGGCCAGCCCGGCGCTGCTGTCCCACGTCTCGGGCCTGGGACCGACCCTGGCCAAGAACATAGCGGCCTGGCGCGACGAGAACGGCCCGTTCGGCGCGCGCCGCGACCTGCTCAAGGTCAAGCGCCTGGGTCCCAAGGCCTTCGAACAGGCTGCCGGATTCCTGCGCATCCGCGAAGCCAGGAACCCGCTGGACGCAAGCGCCGTGCATCCCGAACGCTACGCCCTGGTGGAGCGCATGGCCAAGGACCTGGGCGCGAGCGTTGCCGATCTCATGCGCGACGCCGGCCTTCGCGAGCGTGTCGATCTGAAAAAGTATGTCTCGGCCGACGTGGGCCTGCCCACCCTGACGGACATCATGGCCGAACTGGCCCGGCCTGGGCGCGATCCACGGCCGACATTCGAGGCCTTCACCTTTGCCGAGGGCGTGAACGCCATAGGCGACCTGGAGCCGGGCATGGTCCTGCCGGGCGTGGTGACCAACGTGACCCGCTTCGGCGCGTTCATCGACGTGGGCGTGCACCAGGACGGCTTGGCCCACGTGAGCCAGATCGCCGACCGCTACGTGAAGGACCCGGCCGAAGTCGTGCGTGTGGGACAGAAGGTCACGGCCAGGGTCCTGGAAGTGGACAAGGAGCGCAAACGCATTTCTCTGTCGCTGAAGAAAGCATAGGAAAAATCCAAGACTAGCTTGGTCATCAAGCATTCAAATACAAAGGCCCACCCCGGAAAAACCAGAGTGGGCCTTTGCGTTGCGAACCTGTAAGCTACTTGGCTATCAACACCGGGCTGACTCCCGAGGCGATGACCGCCTGGGCCACGCTGCCCAGGAGCAGGGCCTTGAGGCCGCTTCGACCATGCGAGCCCATGATGATCAGACCAGGCTGCTCCTCACGGACTGCCGCGACGATCTCGGCTCGTGGATGACCTTCGCGTACGAGTGCGCGGGTCTGGCGCACGCCGCGCCCACCGGCCATGCGGAGCACTTCCGCCTGCAGGCCGCGAGACTCCGCCGTGAAACGCTCCATGAGGCTCGAATCCAGAGCGAAACCCTCCAGGGGGAGATCGACGGCCGTGAGGACGGCCAGTTCCGAGCCATAGCGCGCCGCGATCTCCATGGCCTTGTCCGAGGCTTTGCGCGCATGCGCCGAGCCGTCGAAGGGAAGGAGAATGCGCTTTGTGTCGAGCTGCACGCTATCCGGGACAATGAGCACGTCGCAGGTCGACAAGCCGATAATCCTGGAGGCCACCGTGCCCATGGGCAGGAGATGGTGGAAGCCGGTCCCGCATTTGCCGATGGCCACGAGATCGACCTGCTCGGCCTCGGCAAGGGATAGAATGGCCTCGTAAGGCTCACCCTCCAGCAGCTTGCCGGTGCATGGCACTCCAGCGGCTTTGGCCGCCCGCATGGCTTTGTCGAACGCCTTGGCAAACGGCTCGCGCATGCCCTTCAGGGCCTCTGTGCTGCCCATGAGGCGCAGGTCGCCCTGATAGGCCGGGACCACTGAGACGACGAGCACTTCGGCCTGCTCGGCCTTGGCCAGAGCCAAGGCCTGCTCCAGTGCGTGGTAGGCGGTCTCGGAGCCGTCGACGGCAATAAGGATGCGCTTGATCATGGGTTTGCCCTACTCCTTGCCTTGATCCCTGCTCTAATGCTGGTGGCCGATCAGGCTTCCTGTCCGGTTGCAGCCGCGTCCGCCTGGGCGCGTTCCTGGCGCAAACCCGTGAAGATGGACTTGAGAATTATCCCCGCGCCGATGACGAGGGCCAGGAGCATGATGCCGAAGCTTATGGTGGTGAGGATGCTCACGGTGGTGTCGCCCAGGGACATCACGCCGAGCTTGGTCAGGTACTTGGGAATGGCCAGGCCGCGGCTTACGGCCACGATGAGCATGATCGTGGCCATGACCACCTTGATCATGTACTCCTTGACGTAGGTCGTGCCGATAGCGCCGAGCTGCACGCCGAGCAGCGAACCGGACAGGATGATGAGCGTGAGGCGGATGTCCACCAGACCGTAGTAGGCCCAGATGGCGCTGCCGCCCAGACCCATGACGAAGGCGATGACCAGTTCGGTGCCGGAGGCCATGATGCTGGCCACGCCCAGGAGGTAGATCATGCCGGGCACTCCGACGAAGCCGCCCACGGCGATGGTCGCGGCGAGCAGGCCGGTTGCCAAGCCCAGCGGCACGGTGAACCACAGGGATACGCGGATGCCCGAGCGCTTGAAGGTGATCATGGGCCACAGCTCGATGCTCTGGATCTTCTTGGACAGGCTGGTGGCCTTCTCCTCGCCGCCAGAGCGCCTGATGTTCATGGCGTCGCGGAAGACGATGCCGCCGACGATGACGAGCACGGCCACGAACATCAGGCTCACATACAAGTCGGAGCCGGCCGGGCCAAAGGTGTCCAGGATGTATTTCTGGAAGCCGATGCCGATCTGCACGCCGACTTCGGCCGAAGCGCCGAGGATAACGCCGAGCTTCACGTCCACCTGGTTGTAGCGGAAGCGCTTAATGGCGCCCACCAGAGCCTTGGGGAACTTGTGACACATGTTGCTGGCCACGGCCACGGTGCCGGGCACGCCGAGGCTCATCATGCCGGGGGTGAGCACGAAGGCTCCGCCCGAACCGATAAAGCCGCTGACCAAGCCGCCGACCAGGCCGACGAAGAAAAGGAAGGTGAAGGTCAAGAGGTTGAGATCGATGAACTGAACGACCTCACCGGGTACTGCGCCATGCATTGGTATTGTCTCCTGCTCTTAGTATTCTCTTTATACTAGCTGACTACGCACGCCCCGTGCCGGGACGATGATTCCATTAGGCGTTCAAGGTCGCACGCGGGCGCGTGTCGCGGGCCGGCTTGCGCACTTCGTCCTGCTTGGCCGCGGGCTTGCCGATCTTCTTGGAAGCCGTGATGCCCAAGGATGTCCACAATTCGCCGGCGAAGGTGCCGTGCACGTAGGAGAAGAGAAAAACCGTGGCGATGGGCAGGACCGCATGGACGCCGCCCATGGTGAAGTAGTGCATGATCGTGTCGGAGTAGGCGAAGAGCACACCATACAAGCCGAGGCTCATGGCGCCGAAGAGGGTCGCGCGCTTGGCAGCGGCTCTGCGTTGCGAGTTGCCCTTGCGCTGCTGCGTCGGTGGACGGGTTCCCTGGTCGGCGGCGCCGGCCATCAGCTCCATAGCGGTCTTGCTGTCGCCGCGCTCGGCGAAGGCCACGGCGGCCGGGATAGTTTCAAGTTTGTTCGAATCGGAACTCATGGTCCTCTCCTTCAGTTTCGTGTTGGTATCGTCCTGTTCCCATCCCCGAAGCGCGAGGTTGGGCAACATGATGCTGCGATGTCTCAGCCAGCCTTGGGGTCTTCGATGCAGAAGACCGTCAAGGCGGTCCGTTGGCCGAGGAAAATCTTCTTGTCGCCATGCACGATGGCGAACTCGATGCCGCGCATGCCCATGGACAGCATGTCCATGATGTGCTTGGCGCCTTCCAGGCTGGCCAATCTGGCGCACTGCAGCCGCTTGGCGGCCAATGCGCTCTTGAATCCACTGTAGAATGCGGCCGAATCAGCGATTTCCCGCTTCAGGCGCGCCCGGCTGGGAGCCCTGCCCTGCGAGCCGCTCAGCCCACGCAAGCAGGTGGCCAGGAAAACATCCCTGCCCAGGCGCTCGGCGAGGTCGATCACATGGCGAGCGACGCCTTCGGGAAGAACGAGATTGGGCGAGATGACGATGAACTTCTTGGAACCGCGCTCGGCAAGTTCCTGAACTCCCTCGGCCAAAAGCAGGGCCGAGGTGAAGTCCCCCTGCTCGGCGAAGGCTACGGCTGCGGCCCAGTCTTCCATCACATTCTGCATGGTCGCCCTCTTCTTCATGATTGGCCTAAAACCAAGAAGCGCGCCAAACATGTAATTACTTAATATATATCATGATAATTTTAATTGATGGCGGGCTGTCCGGCGAGAGTGTTGCAGAAGCGAACGTCTGGCAGTATGCGCTACGGAAAGTTGGCTAAAACAAGGGCCTTTGGCCTACGTTGCAATGCGCAACACCTGGATTGCAGAATGCAACGCATGGACATCAAAGGATCGAACTTGTAGCGGTGGAGCAGAATCGCCAACCCAAAGAGAGGTCGGACATGCCCTTCTTCAGGCGCATGGAGGAGACGGCGCAGAGACCGGTCGAGGAAAAGCCTGAGCCGCTGGCGGAACTCAGGAAGGCCATAGCCGAGGCGCGCCTTCCGGAGCATGCCCGCCAAGCCGTGACCAAGGAACTCGAACGGCTGGACAAGACCGATCCAAGCGTGGCCGAGTACAGCGTCGGCTATAACTGGGTCCAGTTCGTGCTCGCTCTGCCGTGGAATGCGGCCACCCCGGACAACCTGGATTTGTCCAGGGCCGAGCGGGTCCTCAATGAGGATCACTTCGGCCTGTCCAGGGTCAAGGAACGGGTCCTGGAACACTTGGCCGCCAGCATCATGGTCAGCAGCAGACCCAGGCGGGTGCTCGTGGTCGACGACGAGCGCATAGCCCTGGACAACATGGCTTACGTACTCGGCAAGGACGGCTACGAAGTCCTGACGGCGGAGAACGGACGGCAGGCTATGGAAGTCCTGGCCCGGACCGAATGCGACCTGGTCATCACCGACCTCAAGATGAACCAGATGGACGGCCTGGAACTCCTGGAGCGTCTCAAGGCGGCCAGCCCGCAGACCGAACTCATCCTCGTCACGGGTTTCGCCACCGTGGACACGGCCGTGAACGCCCTGAAGAAAGGCGCGGCCCACTACCTGCCCAAGCCTCTCAATCTCGACGTGCTCCGTTCCGTGAGCCGCGACATTCTCGACGCCAAGGCCAAGAGCCGAGTGGCGCGCGGGCCGATCCTGTGCTTCTCGGGCCCTCCGGGCACGGGCAAGACGTCCATCGGCCGGGGCGTGGCCGCTGCCCTGGGCCGCAAGTTCATTCGCCTGTCCATGGCAGGTCTGCGCGACGAAGCCGAACTGCGCGGCCACAGGCGCACCTATGTCGGAGCCATGCCCGGCCGCATCCTGGCCGAGCTCAAGCGGGCCGAGGTGAACAACCCAGTGTTCATGCTCGACGAGGTGGACAAGATAGGCAAGGATTTCCGCGGTGATCCGGCTTCGGTGCTCCTGGAAGTCCTGGACCCGGAACAGAACCGGCGATTTCTGGACTACTACCTGGACATGCCCTTCGACCTGTCCGGGGTCATGTTCATCACCACGGCCAATGTCGTCGAGGAGCTGCCGCGCCCCCTGTACGACCGCATGGAGGCCATACCCTTCCAGAGCTACACGCCACTGGAGAAACGGCGCATCGCCAGGGACTATATAGCCCCGCGCCAGATGCACGGCGCAGGGCTGAGAACCAAGGACCTGAGCTTCACGGACGCGGCCCTGGACACGGTAATCGACGGCTACACGCGCGAGGCCGGCCTGCGCAACCTGGACCGCGAGATCGGCTCCCTGTGCCGAAAGGTCGACCGCCAAGTGCTTGCCGGGAAGCTCCGCCTGCCGTCCAGTCTCGACGCAGCCGAGGTCACCGCCCTGCTTGGCCCCCCGCGTTTCAGGCCCGAGGCAGCGGCCAGGGCCGACGCAGTGGGCGTGGCCACGGGTCTGGTCTACTCGGAGTACGGGGGCCAGATTCTGTTCATCGAGACCGCGCGCATGGCCGGCGGCGGCGGACTCATGCTCACAGGCTCCCTGGGCGAGGTACTCAAGGAGTCGGCCCAGACGGCCCTCAGCTATATCCGCAGCCGCGCCGGCGAACTCGGCATCGCTCCGAACTTTTTCAAGGAGTGCGACATCCACGTGCACATCCCGGCCGGGGCCATCCCCAAGGACGGCCCCTCGGCGGGTGTGACCATCGCCGTGGCGCTCGTCTCGCTACTGTTGGACCGGCCCGCGCGCAGCGACGTGGCCATGACCGGCGAGATGACCCTGAGCGGACGGCTCCTTCCCGTGGGCGGACTGCGCGAGAAGCTCCTGGCCGCCCAGCGCGCCGGAGTCGTGACCGTGGTTCTGCCCAAGCCCAACGAAATCGAATGGCGGGTTTTGGATGAGGATGTCAGGCAGGCGGTGCGGGTCGTCTTTGCCGAGACCGCGATCGATGCGATAGAGGAAGCCTTGCAGCGATAGGCTCAGGAATCCGTGCCGGAACCGAGGCCGTAGCGCTTGATCTTGCGCCACAAAGAGGCGCGGTCGATGCCGAGGACCTCGGCTGCACGGGTCCTGTTCCAGCCTACGGATTCGAGCACGGCCAGGATGTGCCGCTTCTCGTTGTCGAGCAGGGTCATGGGCTCGTCGCCCGTGGCGCGGGTCAGGCGGACGCCGAGGCCGCGCACATCGTCGGGCAGGTGGGCGGGCTGAATGAGCGAGCCGTTGCACATGGCCACCGAGCGCTCGACGATGTTCTCGAGCTCACGGACATTGCCCGGATACGAATAGCCCTTGAGCAGGCCCATGGCCGCATCCGATATGCCCTCCACGTTCTTGCCCATGAGCCGGGCGTACTTGCCGACGAAGAACTCGGCCAGGACAGGGATGTCCTCGCGACGCTCGGCCAGGGTCGGGATATTCAGGGTGATCACGTTGAGCCGGTAGAACAGGTCGCGGCGGAAAGCGCCCTGCTCCACCTCGCTCTTGAGGTCCTTGTTCGTGGCCGCCACGATGCGCACGTCCACGGGTATCTCCCGCGTGCCTCCGACCCGGATGAGCGTCCTGTCCTCAAGGACCCGCAGGAGCTTGGCCTGCATGGGCAGGGGCATGTCGCCAATCTCGTCCAGAAAGAACGTCCCGCCCTCGGCCACTTCGAACAACCCCGGCTTCATGTTCCGCGCCCCGGTGAAGGCCCCGGCCTCATGGCCGAACAGCTCGCTTTCCAGGAGCTGTTCGCTGAAGGCCGCGCAGTTGACGGCCAGAAAGCGCTTGTCGCGTCTGGGGCTCTGCACGTGGATGAGCTTGGCCACCAGCTCCTTGCCCGTGCCGGTCTCGCCCAGAATGAGCACGTTGGAGTCCACGGCCGCGAACTGGGCGATGGCTTGGCGCAGAGCACGCGTGAGCGGGCTGTTCCCCACGAGCGCGGTTCCGGCCGAGGCCGCGATCTGCTCGCGCAGCAGGTTGACCTCCTGACGCAGCCGAACCTTCTCCAGAGCTTTTTTCACCGTGACGCGGAGCTCGTCGAGCCCGATGGGCTTCTGCAGGAAATGGTATGCGCCCAGGCGCATGGCCTCAACGGCCATGGGCACCGTGCCATAGGCCGTGATGAGCAGAACCTCGGCCTCGGGCAAGCGCTCCTTGGCTTTCTGGAGGACATCCAGACCATCCATGTCGGGCAGGCGCAAGTCCGTGACGACCAGATCAAAAGTGCTGCGCTCAAGGGCGGCGAGCGCAGATTGTCCGTCACCGACGCCGGTCACGTCATGGCCTTCCTTGGCCAGGACATACTCGTAGTTGGACCTGGCTATTTCCTCGTCCTCGACAAGCAGGATGCGCGCCTCGATCATCTGGCGACCTCGGCGCGCTCGGCAGGCGCGCTTTTGGGCAAGGTGATGAAAAAGGTCGCGCCCTGGCCAACGGAGCTCTCCACCGAGATGCTCCCGCGGTTCTTGAGCACGAGTCCGTAGACGATGAACAGGCCCAGACCCGTGCCGACCTCGACCTCCTTGGTGGAGAAGAAGGGGTCGAAGACCTGACTTTTGACAGCCTCGGACATGCCCCTGCCCGTGTCGGACACGGCGATACGCACCTCGTTGCGGCCCGGCACGTCCTTGGCCGTCACGCGCACCTTGCCCGGCGGCTGGTCGATGGCTTGCACCGCGTTGAGCAGGAGGTTGATGAAGACCTCCTGCATGCCGTTCTTATCGCAGAATGCCACAAGGTCTTCGGGGATGTCCGTTTCCAGGGTCACGCCGGCCGGAGCCTGGCTCTTGATAAGCAGCATGGAGCGCTCCACGATGTCTTTGACCCGATTGGACGCCGGATTGAAGTCCTTGTGCCGTGAAAATTCGAGCAGACCGCGCACGATGTCCCTGGCCCGGAAGGTTTCCTGCTCGATGTTGGCGAGCATTCTGCGCTGGAACTCCGGAGCCTCGCCGCCAAGCTCCTCCTTGAGGATCTGGCTGGAGGTCGAGATGTTGTTCAAGGGGTTGTTGAGCTGGTGGGCGATGCCCGAGGAGAGCGTGCCTATGGAGGAGAGCTTTTGGGCCTGCACGAGCTGTCCCTGACGCTTGAGGAGTTCCGTGGCCATGTGGTTCAGGGCCGCCATGACTTGGCGGATCTCGTCGCGCCCGGGCGGCAGCGGCAGCGGTACGAAGCGGCCCTGGGCGATGCGCTCGGTGGCGTGCTCGATGAGCGACAGGGGTCTGATGAACTTGCGGTTCACGAACACGAGCAGAATGGAGCCGAAGAGGGCAACGGCCGAAAGGCCGACCCACAGCGAAACCTTGAGCTTGTCCGTGATGCGCAGAATCTCCACCCGCTGCACGTTGGCGGCATGCAGCGCCTTGTCCACGAGGTCCTTGCCGACATCACGCAAGTCGTCCTCGGCACGGGCGGTGCGCTGCACTCGGATGGCTTCCATGATCTGCCCGTAGCGCACGAGATCGTCGCGCAACGGGCTGAGCATGTCCGGGCTTTGGCGCGTGAAACGCAAGGGTTCCTGATTGTCGAGCATGGAGAACCCCCGCGCAAGCCAAGCCCTGCTCTCTTCGTAGTCTTCCTGTGATCCGTACAGAAGGTAGTTCTTCTCGTAGCGGCGGGCTTCCAGGACGGCATTGGTGAAGTCGTCGGCCGTCTCCAGAAGTCTGATTTTTTCGCCCACGAGAAGAAGATAGTACAAAGATACTAAGCCAATGGCGCTCATGATGAGCAGACAGACTATGTAGCCCAGTAATATCTTCGTACGGATATTAAGGGTCAGGGAAAAGTTCTTCACGTTGGATTATCTCCAGCCTTGCTGGAGCGTGCTTATCAGGTCCTGGGCGGAAGCAGAAGCGGTTTTCCCCTGACGCGGAAACGCCGGATCCAACCCTTTGCTCTGTATGCACCGGCAATGCTCCAAAGGTCCAAGCATCGCGTTGAGGCGTGGAAATGAATCCTCACGATTCAAGCCCACCGCGAGAAAACGCTGGTCAGCGCCGGAACAGGCTACTCCGCCGGGAGGTTTCCCGGCATGGCCTCGACAAAGGCTCTGATCTCGTCGCGTACGCGGCGGTAGTGGACCAGGGCCTCTTCTTCACTCTTGGCATCCTTGGCCAGCTGCGGCGGATCGTCGAAGCCTGCGTGCAGGCGTTTGGCCTTGCCCGGGAAATATGGGCAATTTTCGCTGGCGTGGCCGCAGAGGGTGATCACGTAGTCGAACTCGCGCCTGGGCAACTCGTCCACAGTCTTGGAATACTGTCCCGAGATGTCCACGCCCGCCTCGGCCATGACCTTCACGGCCAGCGGGTTCATACCGTGCTTCTCTATGCCGGCGGACCAAGCCTCGATGGTATCGGACTTCAGGGCGCGGACCCAGCCTTCGGCCATCTGGCTGCGGCAGGAGTTGCCCGTGCAGAGAAAGAGCACTTTGAGCATATGGCTACCTCCTCGGGTCCGGCTTGCAGGTCACGTGGCACACGCCGCCGATCCTCTGCACTGCGTAGGGGAAGTATTTGCGCTTGAAGTACAGGGCCACGTTGACCAGGCCGATGAGCACGGGCACTTCCACGAGCGGCCCGATAACCGCGGCGAAGGCCACGCCCGAATTGATGCCGAAGACCGCGATGGCCACGGCGATGGCCAACTCGAAGTTGTTGGAGGCTGCGGTGAAGGAGAGCGTGGTGGCCTGCTCGTAGGTCGCTCCGACCTTCATGGACATGAAGAAGGAGACCAGGAACATGACCAGGAAGTAGACGCACAGCGGGATGGCGATGCGGATGACGTCCAGCGGCAGTTGCACGATGTACTCGCCCTTGAGCGAGAACATGACCAGGATGGTGAACAGAAGAAAAATGAGCGTAAAGGGGCTGATGGCCGGCACGAATTTCTGCTCGTACCAGTCGCGGCCCTTGGTCTTCAAGCCTATGTAGCGCGAGAGCATGCCGGCGATGAAGGGTATGCCCAAGTAGATGAACACGCTCTGGGCGATCTGGCCCATGGAGATGTCCACGGCCGCGCCCTCCAGGCCGAACCAGCCGGGCAGGACGGTGATGAACACGTAGGCGTAGACCGAGAAGAGGAGCACTTGGAAGATGGAGTTGAAGGCCACAAGTCCCGCGCAGTACTCGCAGTCGCCCTCGGCCAGGTCGTTCCAGACGATGACCATGGCGATGCAGCGGGCCAGACCGATGAGGATGAGCCCGACCATGTATTCGTGATGGCCCGATAGAAAGGCGATGGCCAGCAGGAACATGAGGATCGGCCCCACGATCCAGTTCTGCACGAGAGACAGGGTCAGCACCTTCGCATCCCGGAAGACGCGATGCAGTTCCTCGTAGCGCACCTTGGCCAGCGGCGGGTACATCATGAGGATGAGGCCGATGGCGATGGGGATGTTCGTGGTGCCCACCTGGAAGTAGTTGATGACGTCCTGCACGCCCGGGGCCAGGTAGCCGGCCATGACGCCGATGAACATGGCCAGGAATATCCACAGGGTCAGGTAGCGGTCCAGAAAGGACAGGCGCTTGATCACGGTCTCGGCCATGGTGCAACCTCCTTATGCGCCGATATGGCGGCTTGCGGTCAGGGTCAGCAGGATTCCTGCTTGGTCGCCAGATAGCGCTTGAGCGCCTCCAGGTCCTGCTCGACCTGCGGACATTCGCGACGCAGGTCGTTCAGTGCCTGCTCCAGCCACTTCCAAGGCCCCTCTCCATCCTGCACAAGCCGGTAGTAGGTCCAGGCCCCCTTGCGGCGGCCCTTGACCAGATCGGCCCCGCGCAGGTGCGCCAGGTGCCGCGAGGCCGTGGACTGGGGAATGTCCAGAGCGGACATGATGTCGCACACGCACAGTTCGCCTTTGTCGGAGAACGCCAACAGGGCCAGCATGCGCAGCCTGACCTCCTCGGAGAGGGCTTTGAATAGCCCGGAAAGACTCTCACAGTTTATTTTCATATCCGGATAAACGGATATCAATAGGTCGGAGTCGCCGTCAAGACTAACGAAACGCATCTCATCTAGAGCAGATTGCTTTTAAGACGCCCGTTCCGGCGTTGACGGCACAAGTGAATTGCGCCAACGCCTACGCGGCGGCAAGCCATGCCGACGCATGGCTTGCAGAGCA
Organism: Desulfocurvibacter africanus subsp. africanus DSM 2603; assembly: GCF_000422545.1. Classification (NCBI taxonomy): domain Bacteria; kingdom Pseudomonadati; phylum Thermodesulfobacteriota; class Desulfovibrionia; order Desulfovibrionales; family Desulfovibrionaceae; genus Desulfocurvibacter; species Desulfocurvibacter africanus. The sequence continues at coordinate 188,827 of NZ_AULZ01000002.1, read as the reverse complement.
TTTTCAAAAGCAAAATGCTCTAATTAAAACGGGCGGGCAAGATGGTTCCTGTCCGCCCGAGTAAACGTAGGCCGTTCGCATGGCCCACACTTGCAGCCTATGTTTTCCCGCCGATGAACTTGGCGCTCCAGATCTTGCCTTCAAGCTCCTCGAAGGAGATGGCCGCCCCGGCCGGCAGGATGAGATCGCTCAGCCCATCTCCCACCAGCGCCCGCATCTGCTCGGCCGAGTACACCAGCCGTTCCGCGACTTCCACGCCGGACAGCCCGGCCGCCCCCAGCCCGCGCAGGTACTTCTGCTCGGAGATGGCTCCGGCCACGCAGGCGGCATAGGCCCGCGCGCTCTCGCGCAACCATTCCGGCAGGTCCTGGGCCACGATGTCCGAGATGCTGAAGCGGCCTCCGGGCTTGAGCACGCGGGCGATCTCGCGGAACACGGCCGGCTTGTCCGGCGAAAGGTTGATGACGCAGTTCGAGATGACCCAGTCCACTGTGCCGGACTCGACGGGCAGCGCCTCGATATAGCCCTTGCGCAGGTCGATGTTCGCCTTGCCCGCTCGTTTGGCGTTCTCGCGAGCCGTGGCGAGCATATCATCGGTCATGTCGATGCCGATGACTTTGCCGTGCGGTCCGACCTTGTCCGAGGCCACGAGCAGGTCGAAACCCGCACCAGATCCCAGGTCCAGCACGGTCTGGCCGGGCTGCACGCCGCTGAAAGCCAAGGGATTGCCGCAGCCAAAGGAGCTTGCGGCGGCGTCCCGATAGGCTTCGCGCTCCTCTCCATAACCCGCGGCGACGGCCAGGGTGCCGAAGCTTCCCGCCGAGCCGCAGCAGCCGGACCCGCCGCAGCATCCGCCGCCAGTGCCTGCCTTCGATCTGCGCAAGGCGTCCGCGTAGGCGCGGGATACGTCCTTGCGTACATCACGTTCGCTCATGTTCGTCTCCTTGTTGCTCGGTATTCTCGGTGACGCAGCACTCCCCCGAGGCGCAGCAATCTTCCAGCGCATCGGCCAGCCCGCGCAGAGTCTTGATGAACTCATTGAAGCATGGACGGTAAACCACCTCGCGACCGCGTTTCTCGGCTTGCACCAGCCCGGCCTCACGCAACATCTTCAGGTGCCGCGAGGCTCCGGAGATGTGCGCGCCGCAGCACGAGGCGACCTCGGAAACAGTGAGCGGTCCAGGCGCGCAGGCCAGACGAGTGAGCACGGCCAACCGACTCGGATCGCACAGGCTCTTGAACAGCTCTGGCTGCAGATGTTTGGATAACGCGGCGAGACAAGCTGGGTGTAGTGAGCAACAATTCATGACCTAACGTTATCATGTTTGCGCAACAATGCAAGCATCACATCGGCCGTCACTCGAAGCCCAGCCAGCTCGGGCCCTTTCGCCGCCTATTCCCTATGCTGGTCAGACGAGTCTGGGGCTTGCGCTGCCGGCAAAATGATGTGCGGCTTTTACTGCGGGCTGCTCTGGCGTGAATTGCGGCTATACAGCTGCGCATTGCGCGCGGCCTCGTCGGCGCAGGAGCTTTCCCGCGCATAGCCGCAGCCTTCGTCGGCCGGTGCAAGGCCGGGGGCCGCGCCGATATCGCTTGCCACGGCGGGAGTAGGAGCTTGCCGTGCCGATGCCGACTGCAGAAGCGCGGGCGAGGAGGTCAAGACATAGGGTATGCTGCGAGCGCCAGCCCTGGCCAGGAAGACTTTGTTTCGAAAGGATACGGCCTGCAACTGCAGGGACTCGCCCAAGGACAGGCCCTCCCCTGCGGAAAACAGGGCATCCACGGCCATGGGCAGCGAGCCTGACTCGGCAACCACCCGGCGGAAGCGGTGAATGGCCTCCAGGTCGCCGGATTCGTTGGCGACGGGATAAAGAGCCAAGTCTTTATGCAAATCCGACTTGCCGGCAAGCTCCTGCAACTCCATCTGGCATACGAAGCAACTGGGTGAGAAGAAAACCTTAACGGCTGCCGTCGGATTGCCGAAGGCCGGTACCGGAGTAAGTTGATCACGCGCGACGCCGGCAAGGGCCGCCGCGAAGATCACGACCCACACAACAGCCGTCCTGGCCAGCAGGGTCGATCCGGGCAGCAGCATGAGCACAGTGATTCCGAGCAAAGCAGCGACGACAAGGCAACTCAGGCATGGCGCCGTGACCGCCTGCACGGCCAACAGGAACGCATCCACGACAAGCCCGGCCGCGAGCAGCAGCATGACGGATGCCGATAACTCCCTGCGCCGCCTTTGAAGCAGGAGGAGCAGAGACATGCCGAAGAAAAAGGCCGCGCCTATCCAGTACAGATCCAGCCCTAAAATCGCTGCGCCCTTGAACAGCGCGCAGCCTTCCGTGGCGCAGACCGCGTCGGCCAGGCCTAAAGCAGCAAGGATGCAGAATGCGGTCCCGGCCAGGGAAAAGAGAATCGCGGCTGCGCGTCTCATCGTGGCTCCTGTTTGCATGACGGCCATAGGCCGGGCAAGTTAGCTTACGCCAAGTTCCTTGAGCACTGCCGTGATGCTTCCCTTGTCCATGAAACCCTCATGACGCATGATCTCCCGCCCCTTGGCGTCGAAGAAGATCTGCGTGGGAATGGCACGGATGCCGAAGCGGTCAGCTTGATTACGGTGGATGCTGACATCGACGAAGGCAATCGCCGCTCGGCCCTCGTACTCCTTCTCAAGTTCGGCCAGGATCGGCTCCATCATCTTGCAGGGAATGCAGCTCTTGGCGCCGAGATCCACCATGGTCACCATGCCGAGTACAGGCAACGTTGCGGGAGAAGCTGCCCCGGACAGAGTGTTCGAGCCGGATTGCGCTGCAGGAGCAGGCTCCTGCAGCACGCTCTCCTCGTCCACGCGAGGCCTGTTGCTCAGCACCAGGGCCACGACGACCGCGGCGATAACCACGCCAAGATACATATAACTTCTTTTCACCTGGTTCTCCTTTGGGGCATGGCTCGGCTTGTCCATGAATTCGTGGACAAGCCGAGCCAGGTAAGCCGAAAAATGCCTCTAACCCCTATCCGAAGAAATGCCCATAGATAACGCCACTCAGCGTGGCCATTACAATGACAAGGCTCACGAAAACGACCGTCTTCTGGGTTCCCATGACGCTTCTGATGACCAGCATGTTGGGCAGGCTCAAGGCCGGGCCCGCCAGCAGTAGCGCCAGGGCCGGACCCTTGCCCATGCCGCTGCCGATGAGGCCCTGCAGGATGGGCACCTCGGTCAAGGTGGCGAAGTACATGAACGCACCGGCAAAGGAGGCCATGAAGTTGGCAGCCAGCGAGTTGCCGCCGACAGCCCGGCTGACCCACTCGGAGGGAATCAGCCCTTCGCTTCCGGGGCGGCCGAGCAGCAGGCCGGCTACGAGCACGCCAAAGAGCAGCAGCGGCATGATCTGCTTGGCGAAGGTCCAGCTTGCGCGGAACCACTCGCCTGTTTCGTCCTCGCGCACGCTGGTTACGGCGGACAGGGCAATGACGCCGGCCACGAAGGCTAGCTGCGGCATGGAGGGAAAGAGCAGAGCCAGGGCCAGCACCGGCAGGGCCATGACCAGTACACGCCCCCAGCCCAGGCGGAACCACTTGGCCAGGGTGAAGCCCAGCAGCGCTGCGAACAGGCCGGTGATAAGCCACTTGGAGGAATATATGGCATGCCATAACCCCGTGGACTCTTCCGGACGACCCCAGTTGGCAAAGACCAGCACGCCGACCATGGCCGCGAAGTAGATCGCGTTCTGCCACAGCGGACGCGCTACTTCAGCTTCAAGGCTGGCCATCTCGGCCTTTTCCGCTTCTTCGCGGCGGTAGATGAAGTGCATGGCCAGGCCGATGACCACGCTGAAGACGATGGCTCCAATGGCGCGCGCAATGCCGAGTTCCGGCCCGAGCACCTTTGCCGTAAGGATGATCGCCAGCACGTTGATGGCCGGTCCCGAATAAAGAAAGGCCGTGGCGGGGCCAAGCCCCGCGCCCATGCGGTAGATGCCGGCGAAGAGCGGCAGGATGGTGCACGAGCACACGGCCAGGATGGTCCCGGAGCAGGAAGCCACGCCATAGGCACAGATCTTGTTGGCCTTGGGTCCCAGGTATTTCATGACCGAGGCCTGGCTGACGAACACGCCGATGGCCCCGGCGATGAGGAAGGCTGGGATCAGGCACAGCAGCACGTGTTCCTGGGCGTACCACTTGGCCAGATGCAGGGCCTCCATGATCGCGTTATCGAAGCGCGCCCAGCCCACGGGGAGGTAGAAGATGGCAAGAAATACTCCGACCATGACCACAAGGGGCTTCCATTGGTCTTTCCAAAACATAACGGAACCTCATTAAGTTGATACGCAAGAGAGATGGACTGATCGGATGCTGCTACGAATCCTGCCCATAGGCTGTCAGGTCCTTCTGGACGATGCGGCACCAAGGCTTATTCCCTCAGTACGAGTGGCATGCGGAATATCCTGGCGCGGAGCATGCGGCCATGCGCTAGAAGATTGCCTTGTCCAGGAACGGCAGTACGATGAAGTAGACGCCCAGCAAAGCGATGAGCGTGCCGGCCGCGCGCTTGAACCACAGGCCGCCGCGCGCCATGGAGTTGCTTTCAAGCAGCCTTCGCACGAGCGCGGTGGAGCTTCCGGCCACCACAATGGGGATGCAGTGGCCGATGCCGAACAGGACGATGAGCAGGATGCCTGTCGCGAGCTGCTGCTGGATGGTGATGATGGCCAGAATGGGCGCAATGAAACCGAAGGTGCACGAGCCCGAAAGCACGCCGTAGGCCAATCCGAGCACCAGCGCGCCAGTCAGGCCTTTGACCTTCAGCTTGCCCATGATCCCACCGGCCATGGAGCAGCTGGATACGCCTAGCATGTCCAGGGCCACCCAGATGAGCACAGCGCCCACGAGGATGGTCCACCACGGCCCGATATCGCCGAGCATGCGCCCTAGCAGGGCGCAGAGGATGCCGACCAGGGCAATGGTCATGAACAGTCCAAGCGAGAAGATACCGGCATAGAGTGCGGCGCGGCGACCATGCACGGGCTCGTTCTGACCGCCCACATAGCCCACGATGAGCGGGATGGAAGCCAAATGGCAGGGGCTGAAGAGCACGCTGACCATGCCCCACAGAAAACTGCCCGCCAGGGCCAGGCCCGTGCCGCTGGTCATCCACTGGTTGATGGTCAGGAAGAACTGGTCCACGCGCCGTCTCCTATTTTACGCCCAGCTTGGCAAGCTCGGCCTCAATGCTCTGCTTGTCCATGAAGCCAGTGTGACGCATCACCTCGTTGCCGCTCTTGTCGAAGAAAATCTGCGTTGGGATGGCGCGCAGACCGAAACGCTCTACCTGCTCATGGTGCTTGTAGACGTCGATGAACACGATGGCCGCACGGCCCTCGTACTCCTTCTCAAGCTCGGCCAGGATGGGCTCCATCATTTTGCAGGGAATGCAGCTCTTGGCGCCCAGATCCACCATGGTGACCATGCCCGGCACGGGCACCTGCGGCACTTCCTCGGCGAAGGCTGGATGGCTCGCCATGATCAGACTCCCCAGCAGCAGGACAAGTCCGAGCGCCATTCGCACCGGCGTGCCCCCCGGCACCAGGTACTTTTTAAAAGAGAACCTCCCGCTACCCACAGCAACTGCACCCTGCGCCGCGAACAGCCATCTTGTTCCTGGCAAAGCCCATCTTGACCTCCTGCACGAGACGCTGCACCTCGGCCTCGTCCAGACGCAAAGTCTTGTTCTTCTGCATGCCCATGGCCGTCAGCTCGAAGGCGTTCTTCGGCGCGACGCCGATGTTCTCCAGAGTCTTTCTGGCGCAGCCCACGGGGCAGCCGTCGAGCACGATGATGTCTTCGGCAGCCTTAGCCGACTTGACGAAGCTCTCGATGCCGCCGCCGATGCCAGCCAGGCAGAACAGCTTGCCGTACTCGGACTCGGTCAGCTCCACTGCGATACGGTTACTCATCTGCCCCACATTGGACGCCCCGGCGCAGGCCAGGATCAAAGGCACATTCGCACGCGAACAACAGTCACTCATGGCTGCTTCTCCTTTTCCTGGGGCTTACTAGCCTTTGATCCAGGCGATGACGTCCTTCTTGGAGGGCACCTTGCCCATGGCCTTGACCTTGCCGTCCACGATGACCGCCGGCGTGCTGAACACGCCGTGCTTCATGATCTCCTGCAGGTCGCTGACCTTCTCGACATCGGCGGCCACGCCAGACTCCGCAACGGCCTCCCTGACGATCTTCTCGGTTTCCTTGCACTTGGGGCAACCGGGGCCCAGGACCTTGATAATCATATGCATCTCCTTTTCAGCTGTTGCAATCAGATGGCTATGCCTGCATCGTTTCACTGTGCCTGTTTGGCAAAGTAGGAAAATTTAGGCCGCGAGATTACCGCTGCATGGAAGGGATTGTCGGCTCGACACCCAGCGCCCTGGCCTGCTCTTCGGCTTGTTTTGCGTGGAAACGGTCCACGCAGCCCAGAAAGCCGCGCACGCACTCCATGCGTAGCGAGTAGTAAACATTGGTGCCGCGTTTCTCGTCCTGCACGACGCCGGCGTCCTTGAGCACGGAGAGGTGCTTGGAGACCGTGGACATGTCCGCCCCCACGAGTTCACGCAACTCGCACACGCACCGTTCGCCCTGAAGCAGGGCATCCACCAGGATTATTCTGCTGCGGTGGCCTAAGGCTTTGAATACCTTGGAACGAAGTTCGTTTTTATGTGACATTCATTCTCCAAATTTCTTATTTGGCTAAATAGCCAAACAAGAAAGAATCGTCAAGAGGCATTGCCGACCTTCCATTGACCTTCACGAACCACCGGAATATGAACTTGGAAAATTGGAGGATTGTAGATGATTGCCGTCATTGCGCATCCGACCCCGCTGGTGTCCGGACAGAGCGCAACCGCCCTGGCCAAGTAGGCCGGGCTCGCCTCATCAAGGCTTCGCCGCTTCCCGGATGCCGGCCCGTCAGGACCGGCGCGTTTTGTCGCGCCTGACATCGGAACGACGACACCGGATGGCATCCGGAGGCAAGCAATGCACGACCTCATTTCCCTTGGCTGGAACCAAGTCTTTGAAAGCCTTTTCCTCTCCCTGAACGATCCCACGCTCGCCCCCGCGCGGGTGGCCGCCGTGGACCGCGGCCGCTGGACGCTGCTTGGTCCCGACCTTGCGGTCTCCGCCACGCTGAGCGGACGCCTCTCCAACCAGACACTTAACGCCGAGGACCTGCCCGTGGTGGGCGATTGGGTCGCCGCGCGCGTGGAGGGTGGCTCGGCCATGATCGAGCATGTCCTGCCCCGGCGCACTTCGCTCATGCGCAAGGCCGCTGGACGCGCCCAGCGCGCCCAGCCCCTCTGCGCCAACATTGACCTCGTGATCGTAGCTTCGGCCCTGGACGCCAAGGTCAGTCCCAACCGGGTGGAGCGCACCCTGGCCGTGGTTTGGGATGGCGGGGCCGTGCCGCTCGTGGTCCTGACCAAGGCTGACCTGGCCCCGGACGCCGAGGAGATCGCCGACGAACTGCGCGCACGGCTGCTAGGCGTCGATGTCCTGGCGACCAGCTCCCGCGCCGAAGACGGCCTGGACGCGCTACGGCCATATCTGCAACCCGGCAGGACCGTGGTGCTCCTCGGCGCATCCGGCGCGGGCAAATCCTCTCTGGTCAACCGCATCCTCGGTCAGGAACACCAGGCTACGGGCGAGGTTCGCGCGGATGATGCCAGGGGCCGCCACGTGACCACGCGCCGCGAGCTGTTTGTCGCGCCCTCGGGAGCCATCGTCGTGGATACGCCCGGCCTGCGCGAACTGGGATTGTGGGAAGCCGAGGGCGGCCTGGACGCCGTGTTCGCGGACATCGCCGCCCTGGCTCTGAAGTGCCGTTTCAGGGATTGCAGCCATAGCGACGAGCCGGGCTGCGCCGTGGTCCGGGCCGTAGGACAGGGACAGATTGCCCCCGATCGTCTTGAGCATTATCTGCGCCTGCGCGCGGAGCTGGCCAGCAGCCGTGAGCGCCTGGAAGCGAGAAGCCCCGGACACGACGACAAACGCTGGAAGACCGTGAGCAAATCCCTTCGTCAACGCGACAAACTGCACAATAAGCTGGGCCTGAAGCACTAAACGACCGGGCCGGATCGGTCATGTGCGGCGCTACCTACCAACAGATGTATTAAAGTGGGGGCGACGACCGATCCGGCCCTGAAATCCGACCTATCAAGGGAGCATATACCACCGATATGGGCCGTCTTGTTCGTCTTTGATAAGCCATCGAGGAAATTCCCGACCTCGATCGACTCATGTGCTATCCAAATCGGTTACATGCCGTGCTCGCGACATTCGCGACAGCCGCCTCTTGATACTCAGACCGGGCCGGGCTACGGTAGGCCATGGACCATGTTGATGATCCCTTGGCACAACAGCCAGCCGAGATGGCCACGCCGCCCGAGACGTTGGCCCTGCCCGCGACTCCCCCGACTTACGCCGTGGAGCCGACCGGCGAAGTGCCGCCGCTGCCCTTGGACTGGCAAGCCCCGTGGGGCTCCGGTTCCAAGGACAAGCTGCCGCGCTCAGGACCGAAGCACTTGTCCGGCGTGACCCTGGCCGATGTGCTCAAGTCGCCGCTGCAGGAGTTGCTGGGCATGCTGGACAACGCCGCAGCCAAGCCCGTGCAACCCCAGGCCGGGCAAACCATGCTCGAATGGGTACAGCTCGGCCTGCCAGCTTTTCCAATCCCCGAGGATGTCCGGGGTTCGTTCATGGACCAAGTTATTTGACCTTGAGCTGAAAACACCACCGGAGAACCGTTATGAAGAAGTGCGACTGCGGCTGCGCGTCCGGCTGCAGACTGGATATGGAACATCCCAAGGGCCAAGAGGCCATGCAGGACTTCCGGCGCAAGCATCCCATATGCAAGCCCGAGGAGTGCGCCACGCAAACGCCCGTAAAGGACAAGGAGTACAAGTGAGGACGCTGCCCGGTTTGAGCTTCAGCCTGCCCGCATCCGAGTACGAGGCGGTCTGCGCCTTCCTGGCCCAGGCCACTCCCCAGGGTTGGGAAGAAGACGAGATCGACGGGAACGTGCGCTTCCGGGTCTTTTTCGAGGAGCCCGCCCTGGCCATGGCCGCGGCCGAACAAGTTGTGCTCCAGTGGCCCGAGGCGCGCATCGAATCACTGGAAGTCGAGGAGCGCGATTGGAGTGAGGCCTGGCGGCAATATTTCACGCCCGTGGACGCCGGCCGGTTCCTGGTCCTGCCGCCCTGGATGCGCGACAAGGCTCCCGAGGGCCGCACTCCTATCTACATCGAGCCCAAGATGGCCTTCGGCACCGGCCATCATGCCACCACGGCCCTGTGCCTGGAGGCCATCTCCGAGCTGGGCGATGCCGGCCATATCCGCGCGGACCAACGCTTCCTGGATCTGGGCACGGGATCGGGCATCCTGGGCATCGCCCTGTGCACGCTCGGCCTCACGGGCCTGGGCGTGGACATCGACCCGCAGGCCATCACCTGCGCGCAGGAGAACGTGAGCCTGAACGACTGCGACAAGCTGGAACTGTCCGTGGGCACCGTGGACGCGGCGCGCGGCCCTTTCCAGATCGTCGTGGCCAATATTCTCTCCGGTCCCCTGGAGCGCATGGCTTCCGACCTTGCGGGCCTGCTGGCCCCTGGCGGCCGGCTGATCCTTTCGGGCATTCTGGATACCCAGGCCGAGGCAGTGCGCCGGGCCTACACGGCTCAGGACCTGCCCGAGCCCGAGTTGCGCAGCCGTGGCGAGTGGGTCTGCCTGCGCTTCGCCAAGCCCGCCAACTGAACTTCAAGGCAAATTGCCATGTCACGCGCGAACCGGTTCATGGACATGTACCAGGCCATGCTGGCGGCTCTTGGCCCCAGCGGGTGGTGGCCGGGCGAAACCTCCTTCGAGGTTGCCGTGGGCGCGGTGCTGACCCAGAACACAAGCTGGGCTAACGTGGAAAAGGCCATGGCCACCCTGCGCGCGCACGATCTGCTGACCCCGGCGGCCATGCTGGACATCTCCGAGGCTGCGCTGGCCGAGGCCATACGCCCTGCCGGCTACTACCGGATCAAGGCCGGCCGGCTGGCCAACGTGCTGCGCTTCCTGCGCGCCGAGGCCGAGGAGTTCGGCCATGGCGAAGCCGATCTGCACGATCCCGCGCTGCCCATGCTGCAGGGCCGCAACGCCCGTGAGCTGCGCGAGCGGTTGCTGACCGTGCGCGGCATCGGTCCGGAAACGGCCGACAGCATCCTGCTCTACGCCCTGGGGCTGCCAATGTTCGTGGTGGACGCCTACACGGCGCGCATAGCCCTGCGCCACGGCCTGGCTTTCGAGGACGCCGGCTACCACGAATTGCAGGAAATCTTTACCGACGCGCTGCCTGAAGATGCGGCGCTGTTCAACGAGTACCATGCCCTGCTCGTACGCGTGGGCCATGAATGGTGTCGCAAAAAGGAGCCTAGGTGTCGGGACTGCCCCCTGGCGATCTTTCTGGATTAGCCTGGCGCGCTCCGGCGTTGCTTGGATCAGCGAGGCTGCACGCGGCCTGGTCATGGTCAGCCCGACCTTGTTCGTGGCCCGTGCTCTTGCTTGCGCTTTTAATGATCCTGAGCTGCCTGCTGGCTTCCACTCACGCTCCCGCGGCCGAGTCGCGCAAGGCCGAAGAAATTCGCCGCGAGCTGGAGCGCATCCAGATCCGCGCCCGTGAAAAACGCGGGGCCGTGCGCGAGTTGACCAAACGCGAGCGCGAGTTGTTTTCCAATCTCGCCGAGCTGGAAACCAGGGTCAACACGCTGGAGCTGGATGTCTATCGTCAGGAACGTCAGATGGAGCGCACGGAGCGCAAGAAGAGTTTGCTGCTGGCGCGCCAGGTGACCTTGCAAGCCGGCAGGGAACGCTCCGAAGCCGAGCTGCGCGAGATCCTCAAGGTGCTCTGGCCCATCCACATGAGCGGCGCGCGCGACCATTGGCAGGGATTGACGGAATGGCAAGAGGCCGACAGGCACTTCACTTGGCTGGCGGCCATCTACAAGCGCGCTGAACAGGTCATGGCCGACATCCTGAATCAAAGCCGGGCCATCGAGGACACGTTGGCTTCCGAGATCGCCCTTACGCGCGAACTGCAGGAAGGCATGGCGAGTCTCAACAGCGCCAAGGACGAGCTGCTTACCAAAAAGCTCACCTTGCTCAAATCCATCCAGGAGGTCCGCGCCGAGCAGGTGGACGAGCAGGAGGAGCTTCGGCGCATTCTGGCCACGGTCGAGGATCTCAACTACACGCTCAAGACCCTGGACAAATCCCCCATACGCGATTTCAAGGGCAACTTGCCCTGGCCCTGCAAGGGCAAACTGGTGCAGGCCTTCGACCCGCGAGCCGATTCACCCAGCCGCGGCATAGGACTGGCGGTGCCGCACGAAGTCGACATCAACGCCGTGTCCTGGGGCAGGGTGGTGCATAACGACCGCTTGCGCGGCTTCGGCCATGTGGTTATCGTACTTCATGATCAGGAATACTATAGCCTGTACGCCTACCTTGCGAATAGCCGCGTGAAGGTGGGACAGGAGGTGGAGCGCGGACAAGCCCTGGGCACTGCCGGCTATTATCCCCTCGCCAAAGGCAACGGGCTCTATTTCGAATTGCGTTTCGGCCAAAAACCCATTAACCCCCAGGACTGGCTAAGCCGCTAGGCGTCTCGGCATACGGCCGCCCGCGGAACCCGCCAACGACTGATCACATGCCCATCATGCATTCACTGAAGAACGTGCCCTTGGAGGCAATCATGCGCGGTTTACGTCTTTTCGCATGTCTGGCTCTGCTCATGAGCCTTACCATATTCTGCGGCGACACCATGGCCGTGGAGCAATCCGATTACATGCCCTTCAAACGCTTCAGCCAGATCCTGGACCTGGTGGAGCAGCACTATGTGCTGGACATATCCCGCAAGGAGCTCATCGACGACGCCATCAAGGGCATGCTCCAGCAGCTTGATCCGCACTCCGCGTACATGGACTCCGAGGAATTCAAGGAGATGCGCGAGAACACCATGGGCGAGTTTCCGGGCATCGGCGTGGAAATCGGCATGGACAACAGCCGCCTGATTGTCGTCTCGCCCATCGAGGACACGCCCGCCTACAAAGCCGGGCTGCGCTCCGGCGACCTCATCCTGGAAATCGACGGCGTGTCCACCCAGGACATGTCCATGATCGATGCGGTCAAGCGCATCCGCGGCCCCGAAGGTACTCCAGTGGTGCTGACCATCCTGCACGCGGAGTCCCAGGCCCCTGAAAGAGTAACCATTGTCCGCGGCATCATACCGCTGCTGAGCGTCAAAGGACAACTCTTCGATGGCGGCGTGCTCCTGGCGCGCGTGACCCGCTTCCACGAGGACACCACCAACGAGCTGGTCAAGGCCATCAAGGATGCATCCAAGACCGGTCCCATCAAGGGCATCGTCCTGGATCTGCGCAACAATCCGGGCGGTCTGCTGGACCAGGCCGTGAGCCTGTCCGATCTGTTCATCAAGGAAGGCCTGGTGACCTACATCCAGGGCAAGAACAAGGCCGACCGCCGCGACTTCAGCGCCACGAGCAAGTCCTCGGACCTCACCGTGCCCATGGTCGTGCTCATCAACGCCGGTTCGGCATCTGCCTCGGAGATTGTGGCCGGCGCCCTGCAGGACCACCGCCGGGCGCTCATCGTGGGCGAGCAAAGTTTCGGCAAGGGCTCGGTACAGACGGTCATCGGCCCCCTGCCCGACGGCTCGGGCATCAAGCTGACCACGGCACTCTACTACACGCCCAAGGGCCGCTCCATTCAGGCCGAGGGTATCGTTCCGGACCTGATCATCCCCTTCCAGCCGATAACGGACAAGGCTGACGCCCCGGATCGCTTTACTCTCCGCGAGCGCGACTTGTCCCGGCATCTGGCGAACGGCAACGGCTCCAAGGCGCCGAAAACGACGGAGCAGAAGGCCGTGGAGCTTCTGGCCAACGACAATCAACTCAGGATGGCCGTGGAACTGGTCAAGGGTTTGCCTGCCATCAGGCAACTCCAGCACCAGTAGGGCTCGGCGGACGGCGCATGGCTGGCGGGCAGGACGAGCGCGAGCAACCGGACCTCCGGGAGGCATCTTCCGGGGAAGCCCGCCAGGGTCGCACGGTGCGCATCAGCTTCCGTTTGGCCGCGCTCATCTGTCTGGGCCTGCTGGCCGGTTTGGCCTGGGCGCTGACCATCCTCTCGGCTCCGCCCAGGCCGCTCGCATCCGAGCCGGTGCTGGCCTCTCCCGCGTCCGGTTCTCCCCTGGGCCCAGGTTCCGCGTCAGAGTCGGACGGCATGGCCGTCCGGAACGTTCAGGCCCGGCTGTATGAAGAACCGGCTCGCGACGGGCCGGCCGAAGCCGCGCGCATGATCGATCTGGCCATCCTGGAAACGCTCAAGGCGGTGGGTCAGGACCTGTCCAGCGTGAGCATCCTGGAAGTCCGCACCCTGTACTCCGGCCGGGAATCATACCTTCAGCAAACCCTGGCCATTCGCCTGGATGGAGAGCGGGCGCGCTTCCTCGGCGTACTGAACGCCTGGCTTGCCAAAGCCGCGCCTGAAGCGACTCTGAGCGAGGATCACGACCGGCTGAGCATCGAAGTATATGGCCAGCAGACGCACAGCCTTTTGCTGCAAGCCCCGCCTACGACCGACCTGCCTCCCCCGCCCCCTCCACCAGCCTTGCCCGGTGCTAAGGCGCGGCTGGCCATCGTCATCGACGATCTGGGCGAGAGCGTCGAATTCGCCTCCAACCTTTCCAGGCTGGGCATACCGGTGGCCTTCGCCATCTGGCCTTCGGCCAGCAACAGCCAACGCATTGCCGCCCTGGCCCGCAAAGCCCACATGGAAGTGCTCCTGCACCAGCCCATGGAGCCGCGCAGCTACCCCGAGGATGACCCCGGCAAGGGAGCCATGTTCATTTCCATGAACGAGGCAGCCATCCGCGCTGTGATCATGGAGAATCTGGCGCACTTTCCCATGGCCGTGGGACTTAATAACCACATGGGCTCACGCTTCACCGAGGACAGACGGGGCATGAGCGTCGTGATGGATGAGTTGCGCAGTCGTGGGCTCTTCTATCTGGACAGCATGACCTCGGCCAAGAGCGTCGGGACTTCCGTGGGCAAGAAGGCGGGAACTCCGGTGCTGCGTCGCGACGTATTCCTGGACAACGTGGCTGACGTGGACGCCATTTTTTTGCAGTTGCGCAAGGCCGAAAACGTGGCCCTCAAGCACGGCAAGGCCGTGGCCATCGGCCATCCCTATCCCGAGACGCTGCAGGCGCTGCGCACCTGGGTCGCCCAGCGCGACACGCGGGTGGAGGCAGTAACGTTGAGCAGCCTGCTGCATCCTGCCGTACGGCCCACGGCAGCGACAGCCACCGGCAAATCTCGCTCCGGAACAAAGCTTCCGCAGGCCAAGCAGCTAGTGTCCCCCAACGCGAACCCGCAGATCCAGGCAAAAACGCCACCCGCCCAACAGCCCCATACGCCGATCGGTGAACCGCCTTATCTGCCGCCATCCGAGTCGCAACCCATCGAGATTACGCCGCTGCCTTGAAAGGCCCGCCATTTCAGCCTATAGCAAGGCGTGCCTTGACTGCCTGTCGGCAAGCAGGCATGAATGCTGACCTTTGCATTTACCGGCATTGAGCCGGCATGGGCCGGCCCTGCTGACCTTTGCCGCTGGCCACACCCCAACCTAGCACGCGGAGAATGCGCATGAAACGCTTCATCGCACTGACGCTCCTCCCGGTCCTCGGCCTCCTGTCGGCCGCTCCAGCCATGGCCCAAAACCAGGCCAAGCAAACCTACACCGTGTCCGTGACCCAGATCGTCGAGCACCCGTCGCTGGATGCCGTGCGCCAGGGCTTCATGGATGAATTCAAGACCTTGGGCCTTGAGGCCAAGTACAACGTGCACAGCGCCCAGGGCAACATCGCCACGGCCAACCAGATCGCCAGCCAGATGCTCGGCGAGGAGCCCGACGTCGTGCTGGCCATCGCCACCCCCACGGCCCAGGCCGCGGCCCAGAAGATCAAGAATATCCCCATTCTCATCACCGCCGTGACCGACCCGGTAGGCGCTGGGCTGGTCAAGAGCCTGCAAGCTCCGGGCGCAAACATCACTGGCATGACCGACCGCAGCCCCGTGGATCGTCAGCTGGCGCTGATCAAGGAATTCGTGCCTGGCGCCAAGCGCCTTGGCATCATCTATAACGCGGGCGAGGCCAACTCCGTGACCACCTTCGGTCAGGTCAAGGCAGAGGCGGCCAAGCTCGGCTGGACCGTCATGCCCGCCACGGTGGCCAACTCCGCCGGCGTTACCCAGGCCGCCAAGAGCCTGGTGGGCAAGGCCGATGCAATTTACGTCGGCACCGACAACACGGTCATCACAGCCCTCGAAGCCATCATCAAGGTCTGCCAGCAGAATAAGCTGCCGCTGTTCTCGGCTGATAACGACTCGGTCAAGCGCGGCGCAGTCGCGGCGCTGGCCGTGGATTACTACCGCATGGGCAAGCAGACCGCGCATATGGCCAAGCGGATTCTTGTGGACGGAGCCACTCCCGCGACCATGCCCGTTGAAGACTTGCAGGAGCTGGAATTGTACGTGAACATGGGCGCAGCAAAGGCCATGGGCGTCAACGTGCCCCAGGCAGTGCTGACCCGCGCCGACAAGATCATCGAGTAGGCGTCAAGCAAGACGTCGGACTTTCAGGGCGCGGCGCTCGGCCGCGCCCTCTTTTTACCGACGCACCACTTAAAGCATGACCTGGTACGCATTCTACGGCGCTTTGGAACAGGGCTTTGTCTTCGGACTCATGGTGCTCGGGGTCTATCTGACCTTCCGTGTGCTCGAATTTCCGGACCTGACCGTGGACGGCAGCCTGCCCCTTGGCGCAGCCGTGACCTCGGTAGCCATCACCTCGGGCCTGCATCCGGTTCTGGCCCTGGCCTTGGCCGCTGGAGCCGGCTTCCTGGCCGGCGCGGTGACGGGCATCCTGAACACCAAGCTGCGCATTCTGCACCTGTTGGCGTCCATCCTGACCATGATCGCCCTGTATTCCATCAACATCCGCATCATGGGCGGCCGGCCGAACATGGCCTTGCTGGGTCAAGACACGGTCATCGACCCAATCATCGCCCTGGGCATCCCTCCGCACATGGCCTCCTGGCTCCTGTTCGGGGCCATCGCCGTGGCTGCGGCCGGGCTGCTCATGTGGTTCCTGTCCACCGAACTCGGCCAGGCCATGCTGGCCACGGGTGACAACCCGCAGATGGTCACGGCGCTGGGTGTCAACACGCACTCCATGATCATCTTCGGCGTGGGCCTGTCCAACGCAATGGTGGCCGTCAGCGGCGGGCTTGTGGCCCAGAACCAGGGTGCAGCGGACGCGAACATGGGCGTGGGAACCATCGTGGCCGGACTGGCTTCGGTCATCGTGGGCGAGACGCTTCTGGGCGTCGGGCCTGGACGGGTTAAACGGGCTATCGTGGCGGCAATCTTGGGCTCGGTGGTTTACCGCCTGGCCATCGCACTGGCCCTGGGACTCGATATCGGCGGATTCTCCTTCGCCCCCAGCGACCTGAATCTCATCACCGCCCTGCTCGTTGTGCTCGCGCTTACGGCCCCTCAGATCAAGAGCCGCTTCGGCCTGCGCAGGAGGGCCTGCTGATGGTCGCACCCAAGAAGGCGGAAGGCTCGGCCCGAAGCGCGCATATGCTCGTGCTCGAAGGAGTGACCAAGTACTTCCATCGCGGCAGCGTCAATGAAGTCCTTGCGCTCAAGCGCGTCAACCTGCACGTGAACCACGGCGACTTCATCACGCTCATCGGCTCCAACGGAGCGGGTAAGTCCACTCTGCTCACCGCCACAGCCGGCGGTTTCCTGCCCGACGAGGGCCGCATTCTGCTGGCGGGAGAGGACGTGACTGGCTGGCCCGAGCATCGGCGCGCCGCGCATATCGGCCGCGTATTCCAGGATCCGCTCAAAGGCACCTGCGCCAGTGGCACCATCGAGCAAAACCTGGCCCTGGCCGCGAAGCGCGGGAAATCTCGCGGACTGGGACGTGGGGTCAAGTCCCGCGACCGGATATTCTTCCGCGAACTGCTGGCCAAAATCGGCCTGGGCCTCGAAGACCGGCTCACGGATCTCGTGGGCCTGCTCTCAGGTGGCCAACGCCAGGCCCTGACCCTGCTCATGGCCACCATGCAGCGGCCGGACGTGCTCCTGCTGGACGAACACACCGCGGCCCTGGACCCCAAGACAGGTCAGCAGATCATAGAGCTGACCCGGCGCGTTGTGGACGAAGAACGGCTGACAACGCTCATGGTCACGCATAACATGAATCAGGCCCTGGCTCTGGGCAATCGGCTGGTCATGATGCACCAGGGCGAGATCATTCTCGACATCGACGGCGAGGAGAAGCGAAACCTGCGCGTCGAGGATCTGCTGGCTCGCTTCTACGCCCTCAAAGGCGAGGCCTTCTCTTCCGACAAGATGCTCCTTGTATAATCATGCGCTTTTTAGCTTTATCTGATACTGCGTTCACAACTACACCCACCAATTGGAGGAACTAGAATGGCCGAAAGAACCCTTTGTATTATCAAGCCCGATGCCGTGGAGCGCAACCTGACTGGCGCCGTGCTCAAGATGGTTCAGGAGTCCGGGCTCAAGGTCGTGGGCATGAAGATGCTCCAGATGTCCGAGCAGCAGGCCGGAGGCTTCTACGCCGTGCACAAGGCGCGCCCCTTCTTCGAGGATCTGTGCAGGTTCATGTGCTCCGGCCCCATCGTGGTGGCAGTGCTCGAAGCCGACAATGCCGTTAAGCGCTACCGCGACCTCATGGGCGCGACCAACCCGGCGAATGCCGCCGAGGGCACCATCCGCAAGGCCTACGCCCAGAATATCGAGCGTAACTCGGTGCACGGCTCCGACTCGCTGGAGAACGCAGCCATCGAGATCGCCTACTTCTTCAGCAATCTCGAACTGGTGGGCTAGTCTATGAGCCCGGTCATCGGCTTTGTTGGCACCGGCAACATGGGCACGGCCATCATCCGTGGCCTGACCGGGCGTGGCAGTCTTGAATTCTGCGGGACGGATCTGAACAGGGACAAGCTCGCTGAACTCAAGCGCGATTGCGGGCTCGAGCCTTTGGCGACCCCCAACGATGTGGCTCAACGCTCGGACTACGTCGTGCTCGCCGTCAAACCGCAGCACCTGCGTCCAGTGCTGCAGGACATGTCCGGCCATCTCACGGAAGCCAAGTGTCTGGTGTCCATCGCGGCCGGCATACCCGTAGCGCGGCTGCGCGAATGGAGCGGCAATGCTTGTCCCGTGGTGCGCGTCATGCCCAATACGCCGGCCTTGGTGGGCGCGGGCGTGAGCGCGATATGCCTGGACGATCCTCGCTTGAGTGAGGCGCAGAAGCGTCAGGTGCAGGATCTGTTCACAGCCGTGGGCGCGGTGCATGTCCTGCCCGAGACATTGTTCGACGCATTCACGGCCGTGGTCGGCTCGGGTCCGGCCTATGTTTTCTATTTCATGGAGGCTCTGGTTGAATCGGCCGTGTACCTGGGCCTGCCCAGAACGCAGGCCACGGACATGGTGCTCGGCCTGCTGACCGGCTCTGGCAAGCTGGCCGCCGAGAGCGGCGAACATCTTTCGGTGCTGCGCGAGATGGTCACCTCGCCCGCGGGCACGACCATCCGGGCTCTGGTCCACATGGACCGCCAGGCCGTGCGCGCGGCGATCATCGACGCCGTGGAGGCCAGCTATAAACGCAGCATTGAACTCGGCAAATAGCGCAACAGCATGGCCGCGGATCTTACGAAAAGCCCCCGAAGCTTGTGCTTCGGGGGCTTTTTCATGCATTGCGGCAGAGAGCGCCCTTGGCAATCAGCCGATAAACAAGCCTGAAGCCAGGGACACGCCGCCCTAGAGGGCCGTCATAGAGCAGATTGCTTTTAAGACGCCCGCTCCGGCGTTGACGGCGCAAGTGAATTGCGCCTACGCCTACGCGGTGGCAAGCCATGCCGACGCATGGCTTGCAGAGCATTTTCAAAAGCAAATGCTCTAGCTGTCCTTGCCTTTGCCCGTGCCAGTGCGTTTCTCCCACAGGCGCATATCCTTCATCTTCTTGCGGCGCTCGCGCTGCAGGGATTTGCAGACCAGGGGCATCTTCTTGGGATAGTCCCACTTCTCTCTGTACTGGTCGGGCGTGAGACCATGAGTGGACAGATGCTTCTTGGTCAGGATCTTGAAAGACTTGCCGCAATCGAGGCAGACGATCGTCTTTTCCTTGACTGCTTTTTTGGGATCCTCGGCCGGATTGAAGGATTCGCCGCCTTCGCTGGCTCCGATGGCTTGAATGCCTCCAGCCAACGACTTGACCATGGAGATGATCTCCTCCTCGGTCATATTGCGCACGCTCGCCTGTGCTTTGACGATCTCCAAGGCTTCCTTGAGAAAGTCGTCCATTGTGCTCGCTCCTTATCGTTCGCAGGGTCTGTATGTCGATGGACGCTCGCGGAAACTGCCTAGCGTCCTTTGGGGCAGGTGCGATTCATGTGACGTAAGGTCTGGACTCGCTGCCGACACATCGCCCGCTCCGTGACTCACGTCACGCATTCGCGTGATGGACAATCAGAAATCACACTTTTGCATGTATTGCAAGGGTATTCTGCTGCATTTTTGCTTCATAATTAAAAAGTAAGCTTTCATTGCTATAGATAAAGAATGGAAACCAGCCTTAATGAAGCAACTAAAAGCACGCTACGCCTGCAACGAAGGCAAACCACTTTCCTGGAAAGCTGGATGACAAGCGTTCACTACACTATGTAAAAATTTCTTGTCCGAGAAATATGGACTAGCAAAACCCTTAATCCACCGTGTCCTGAAACACTGGACACACGCACCACTCGATTATTTTTAGACACGAGTCTGCAACAGACAAATGGAAGGATACCATCCATCAATGGATATTCGCATGGAGACTTCACATTGTAGTAACTCCGCAGAGGCTACTATGCCGCGGCAAACAGCATGGCGAAATAGGCGGCCAGAGCGGCGGTCGACACAAAACCTGTAGCCAAAATCATCCGCAGCAAGCGTTTGGTCTTAATGCTGCTCCAAGCTCCTTCGGTCGGCCCCAGCACTGGTTTGTCCTTCAGCCGTCCGAAGTAAACCGCCGGGCCGCCTACCCATGCGCCCAATAACCAAGCGGCGGCGGACATGGGCCAGCCGGCATTTGGACTCTCGGTCTTGAGCGCATCGGTACGCATGTTGTCGAAAGCGCGATGCACGTCCAGGGACATGAACCAGCCTGCGCCTAGCATGAAGAAGGCGGTCATGCGTGCAGGCAGGAAAGCCAGCACGTCGTCCGTGCGCGCCGCGGCCCAGCCGAATTCCCGGTAACGCTCGGTCTTGTAGCCCCACATGGAATCCATGGTGCTCACGGTCTTGTATAACCACAAAAGCGCCGGCCCGCCGATGACCAGGTAGAAGAACGGAGCCACGAAGCCGTCGTTCATGTTCTCGCTCATGGTTTCGGCAAGGGAGCGCCGCAGAGCCTGCTCGTCCATGGCCGAAGTGTCGCGCGTCACGAGATGCGCCAGCGCCAGCCGTGCGTTCGACAGATCACCGGCGTCGATGAGCCGCGCCACGCGCCGGCCGTCCCTCCAAAGTTGGCCAAGGGCAAGCCCCGTGTATGCCAAGTATAGTGCAATCAACCAGCCGAGCACGGGAATGGACGTGAGCAGACGCACCACCAACCATGCGCCGAGAGCATTGAACAGCACGAAAAGGATGCCCCACCACTTGAGCGACAAACCTCCCGCACTGCGGACAATGGCCTCTTCTCTGTCCATGAGCGCGCCCAGGGCCCGCACCGGATGGTAGAGACGACGCGGATCGCCCAAAGCCAGATCCAGAAGCACTGCTAGAAGTGCAATCGCGAAATCCATACCGCTGTCCTTGTCTTGATATTATCCGCCACCATTCCATGCTGGAGGGTTTGGCGCACGAACTGAGCATCAAGCGCGCACTAGGCCTGCAGCATCCACTTCCCAGTGTTACACAAGACGCGGAAAGAGCGTCAACATTTACATTTCAACAGAGAAAAGCGTCCTGCCGCTGGCTGCGACGGGACGCCGACTGTTGTTATATGCGCTTCGGAGTTAAGTCCTGATAAATCGGACGGGACGTTCGGCTTTACGCTGCTCGGTCTCCAGCAAATGTGTAGAGCAAGAGATGCACGGGTCGTATGCGCGCACGAGCATGCTCAGCAGACGCTCTATCTCGGACTCGGGCAGACCCGACAATCTCGGCGTCAGGGCCTCCATGTCCTTCTGAATGTTGGCGTGGTTCTGGTTGGTGGGAATGACGCAGTCAGCGGACACCACCCTGCCCTGCTCATCATATTCGTAGGCATGGAAGAGGATGCCCCGGGGCACCTCCACGGCGCTGGCGCCCCGGCCTGCCTGCAGCTTGATCTTGCTGGACGCCTCATGGCGCAGGCCGCGCGAAAGCAAAGCCTCGACCAGGAGCAGGGAGTCCTCCACCGAGTGCACGCACTCCACGAGCTGAGCCAGGGTGATGAGAAACGGGTTGTGGCACGGCGCAGCGAGCCCCAGGGTAGCGGCGGCCTTGCGCGCCCCATCCGTGAGCTGGGCATGGTTCAGGTTGAAGCGGGACAAAGCGCCGACCATGAAGGATTCGGCCTTGTTCCTGGCCCACTTGGCCGTGGATTGGCGCACGAGATACTCGCGGGTCATCTGCTCGTATTGATCCACGGGCCGTCGATCGTCCATGCTGGACCCGATGTGCCCCCAGTAAAGCGGATACTCGGATGGCGCCACCAGGGCGATGTATTCGGTTTCGCGCTCGAAGGCCGGCACTCTGTCACGCAGGGAAGCGCATAAATCAATAACACGACCCAAGCCAGGCAGGCTTTCGGCCAGCAGGACCCGCAACTGATGCAAGTCATCCATGCTAGGCAGCCTGGCGAAGCCTCCGGGCACAAAACGTTGCGGGTGCGTGGTACGTCCGCAGACGAGCCGGCTGAACTCGTTGGACATGCGCCGGCAGGCGATGAGGTTCAGGACCTCCTCACGGTGCGTCTCGGCCAAGTGCAGGGTCGAGGGCACGCCCATATAGTCGGGCAGTGCCAGGAAGCCTATGTGCAGCAGATGGCTTTGCAGGTTTTCGGCGTGCAGGGCCAGCTTGCGCAGGGCCAAGGTCTGCTCCGAAACGCGGATGTTCAGGGCCTGCTCCGTGGCCTGCAGGGAGGCGACTTGGTGCCCGATGGAGCATATGCCGCAGATGCGCGAGGTGATATGGTGCACATCCTGGTAGTCGCGACCCAGCAGCATGGCCTCGAAAAAGCGTGGGGCCTCGCTGACCTCCCAGCGGCACTGTTCCACTGTTCCGTCGGCCGCGATGCGCACCACGATGTTGCCGTGGCCTTCCACCCTGGTCAGGTGATGCACGTCGATGCGCCTGGGGCCGGTCGAAGGCTCGGCTGCCGTGGCCAGTGCGGAGATATCGTTGTCATTGTACATCGCGTATCCACCGTGCGGGCGAAGCCCGGTTAGCAACCTGTTTCAACAGACTATGCAGGCCAGGATGGCCCGCTGGATGCGAAGCATCCGGCGTTGAAAAATGCCAGGACGATTTTTTCCAACAGTCAGTTAGAGAGCGGCGCTTGTGTCGCCCAGATAGAAGCGGAACAGGTCCTGGACAGCTCGGCGGGAAAAGCCGGCCCGATCCATTATCTGGCGCGCTGCGTCCAGATTCGCCTTGGGAGCCATACCGCGACAGCCCCAGCAGTGCGCGCCTTCGGTGACACAGGCGGCTCCGCAGCCTGCCCGGGTGATGATGCCCAGGCACATGCGGCCGAGATCGAAGCGACACACGTTGCCGGCAGCCTTGCAGTCCACGCAGACGGGATAGTCAGGCAGCCATGGCGTACGGCCCAGAAGCAGCTCCTTGGTCACGCGGGCGAATTCGTTCTTGTCGATAGGGCAACCGGGAATCTCGGCGTCCACCGCGACCACGCTGCGCAGGGGCCGGGCCGGGCCGGTCGCGAACCAGCGGCCCTGAGAGCCGTATACGCGCTCGCGGTAGACGTCCTCTTCCATGAAGTTCTTGAGGCAGTTGACCCCGCCGATGGCCGCGCAGGCCCCCAAAGCCACGAGATAGGCCGAGTTGTCCCGAATGCGCCGCAGGCGCTCCGCGTCCTCGGGCCGGGTCACGGAGCCTTCCACGAAGGCCACGTCGCAAGGTTCGATATCCCCGCCGGTCATGACCTCGCGGAAGCTGACCACCTCCACGTGGGAGAGCAGCTCCAACAGGCGCTCCTCCAGGTTGGCCACCTGCAGTTGATCGCCCTCGCAGCCCGCGAAATCGTAAAATGCTATTTTTGGCTTGGCGCCCATGTATCCTCCTGCTTCGGTCGGCCAGCGCTCGGCTTAAATGGCCTCGGGCAGCGCGGCGATGTCCGTGTAGCGGAACACGGGGCCGTCCACGCACGCGTTCAAGTGGTTGATCTGGCAGTGACCGCACTTTCCCAATCCGCATTTCATCTTGCGTTCAAGAGAAACGTAGATGCGCCCTGGATCGATGCCCATCTTGACGCATTCGGCCAGCACGAAGCGGTACATGACCGGCGGCCCTACCATGGCCACGTTGGTCACGTCAGGGTCGATGGCCACCTTGGGCAGCAGCGTGGTGATGACGCCCACGTTGCCTTTCCAATCCTGGTCCGGGCAGTCCACGGTTTCCTGGATCTCCACGTCGCCGCGACGGGACAGTTCCTCGATCTGGTCGATGAAGATGCGCTCCTGGGGATTGCGGCAGCCCACGAGCACGATGATGCGGCCGAACTCCTGGCGATGCTTGAGCTGGTAGTGCAGCAGGCTGCGCAACGGGATATAGCCCAGGCCGCCGGCCACGAAGAGCGTGTCCTTGCCCACGAAGTCCTGCACCGGAAAGAAGCTCCCGTAGGGGCCGCGGATGCCGACCTTGTCGCCCACCCGCAGGTTGTGCATGGCCGTGGTCATGGTGCCGATCTTGCGCACGGCCAACTCGAACTCCGTAGTGTCGCGACTTGGCGCCGAGCTGATGGAAAAGGGCGCTTCGCCTACACCATAGGCGGACAGGACGATGAACTGGCCAGGCTTGTGCGCCAAATGCCGGCCGTCGTCGCGCACGAAGCGGAACAGCGTCACGAAATCCGACAGTCGTTCCGTGGCCACCAGAGTCGCGGGTTGGGGCACATAGGCCGAAAAAAGCTTAGCCTTCATTTCTGGCTGCCTCCCACAGGTCGTTGAATGTCCTCAGAGGATTGGCGATGCCCGCTGTGCAGGCCCGCACGCAGCGGCCGCAGCCCACGCAACCCAACTCTCCGAGCCGGTCGAAGATGTACTTGCCCTTGCGGTACGTGCGATGGCGGTAGCGCTCCAGAGCCTTGCGCCGGAAGTTGTGGTTGCCGGCCACGGCTGCGAAGGAATGCAGCATGCAGCTATCCCAGACCCGGTAACGCACGCCGCCCTGGAGGCTGTCGTCGACCTCCTCGCGGATGTCGAAGCAGTAGCAGGTGGGACAGACCATATTGCACGAGCCGCAAGCCAGGCAAAGCTCCGACCGCTGCTCCCACAGGGGCGAGTCCCAGGCCTTGCCCAGTAGTTTGGGAATTTCCCGCCAGTCGAAGGCCATGCCTTTGCGAGCCTTGGACAGGATGCGGCCCTTGGCCCGGCGCGCGGCTTCGCGTTCGCCCGGCGTGGCCTGTGCCAAGTCACCGCCGTCCAGCAGCAGTTCCTCGCCGCGCTGAGTGCCCACCTCCACAAGGAATGACGACGGCCCGAGCTTGGTCCAGTAGAGATCAAAGCCCACGTCCACCCTCTCCGCTCCCACCGAGCCCCAGAAGGACCCTTCGGCCACGCGCAGGGGTTCCAGGGCCATGATCATGGTCTGCTCGCGGCGGCGCAGATAGTAGTTGTCCGGCGCGCCGGACTCCATGAGCTGGTCGAGTTGGGTGATGGCCCGCAGGTCGTAGGGATGTACTCCAAACAGAAGCTGGGCCGGAGCCTCGAAGATCGGCTCGGCCGTGCACCGGCTCAAGTCGTAGCTGATAAGAGGTTCCTTGGGCGGGATCAGGAAACGTTTGAGGCTGTTGTAGGCCAGATCGTAATCCCAGGCTATCTCATCGCCTTGGCGCCAGGGCCGGAAGTCATAGATGCCCTCCCCAATGTCCTTGGGAGCGTAGACAGCGTATTTTCCGTTCCAGCGGGCAAGCAACCCGGGAAGCTGGTCCGCGTAAACCGTATAGGCGGACATGCGATCCTCCTGTCGAATGCGCGAGCAGACCTGTAGCGGCAGGCCCGCGGAGTCATGATTAATGATCTTCTTAAGGGTAGAACGGCCGAAGATAGTCCCGCCGAGCCTGGGTCTCTTACTAGGCAGTATCCTTGCTGATTTCGAAACGGCGATAGCCGGCGACCTTACAAGATTCCTAAGAAAATAATAGGATTAAGGTTATTTGTGAAACATATCACAATAGTATGACTCAAAAATCAACCAGCCATACTCCTCTAGAATGATGCCCGCATGCGCCCTCTATGTCATGTTGAGCGACGATCAGGGTCCTTTCCCGAACATGACGGGACATTGGTCGCAAAGGGTTTGCCGAAGAGAGAGGAATGCATGAAGCGCGTAACGCTTGGGGCGTTTCTGTTGATGGCAGTGATGGCTTTCTGGCCGCTAATGCCGAGCGAGTCCTTGGCCGGAACCGGGCTACAGCTCAATTTGGGCGGCGGCCCCAGCGGAAGCGCCATGACCCACGCGGCCAACGCCGTGGCCATTCTGCTTTCCAGGAGCATAAAGGATCTGGAGGTCAGCTCCCAGGTAACCCTCGGCTCCAGGGCCAATTTGAAGCGCCTGCGCGAAGGCAGCCTTGAGCTGGGCATCGTACTCGCGGGGGACACCCTGCCCGACTTGACGCCAATAATCGATTCCCCGGCCATTGAATCGGGACAAGTCTGTGCCGTGGCCGGGCTGTACCGAGTCCCGGCACAACTCGCCGTGCTGGCGGATTCGTCCACCATGCTGGCACAGGATCTCCGCGATAAGCGCATATGCGTGGGCAGCCCTGGATCGAGCACGGCCCTGGTCGCCGAACGATTGTTCTCCGCCCTGGGCTGGTGGGATTCCATGGAGAAGCTGCACCTGGGCCACGCGGAGGCCGCGCAGGCGCTACGCGAAGGCCGCGCGGACGCCATGCTGCTCATGGACGGCCTGCCCAGCAAGCATCTGCTGGAGCTGGCCAGCACACAAGGCGTGCGCTTCATCGACCTGCACCAATCCGCCCTTGTGTCAGGCTTCTATGACTTGGGCTTGGGCTATGCGCCCGTGAACATCCCGGCCGGAACGTACCCGGGACAGACCAAGCCCATCACCACATTCGCGGATACGGCTTGGCTTTGCGCCATGGAAATGCTCCCGGCGCAGGTCGTGCGGGACTGTCTGGCGATCCTTGCCTCGACTGCGGGCCTGGAGCATCTGTCCATCCTGGTGCAGACCGCCGAGCCAGTGGCCAAGTTGGCGCAGGCCAAGCCATTGCTGCCACTGCATCCGGGCGTGATGCACAGCAACGAGGTGGCCTTGATACCCGGAGCAACTCCTTAATGTTCTGTTACTGGAGATTTAGATGAGCCAGATGGAAGTGCATGGCGCACACAAATTTGAAGAACTCGACATGCACGCCGAGGCCTGGGACAGGCTGAGTAGCGTTGCCCCGCAGAGGTCGCCGGTACTCTCTCATGCCTGGGTTCGCTCCTATCTGGAACACTTGCTGAAGCCAGGGGAGAAATGGTTCTGCTTGTTCGCCTACGAAGACCAGGAGCTTGTCGGCGTTCTGCCGGTCATTATCCGCCAAAAGCAATCAGCCTTGTATGGGGGCAAGCGCTTTCAAGCTCCATCGGATCCGGACGTATGGACCGGGGATATGCTCGTCGCTAGTGGAAGAGAGCTAGAAACCGCAGCCGCCTTGCTTGACGGGTTCGCGCGCAGGGAACCGGCGCATGCAGTTCTAAGGCTCAGCAAACTGCCTCCGGAATCCCCGTCCTTCCGTGTCATGCAGGACGGCTTCGGCGGTTGCCGAATCCTCAAGGAGCCGAATGGATACGGTTCATACCTAAAGATTAACGGCAGTCATGAGGCCTACGTGGCGTCGCTCTCCTCGAATTTCCGCAGCAACCTGAAAAAAGCCGGCAAGCGACTAAACCGCCTCGGCCGTAACGATATTTTGTTCCTGAGCAATGAGGACATCACAGAGGAGCATATACAACAGTTCTTCGGCCTCGAAGCCTCGGGCTGGAAAGGGCGTGCCGGCAGCGCGATCCTCAGCTCCAAGCGCCACACCGGTTTTTTCACTAACCTTATCAGGCGACTGCGTGCACGCGGCATGCTCGAATGCCATTTCCTCAAGGTTGAAGGGAAACTGCTTGCAGGACACTTGGCAGTGAGAACGCAGAGCAAACTCACACTCTGGAAGATTGCCTATGATGAGGAGTACGCCCGCTACGCTCCTGGGAACATACTCCTGGAGCGACTCATGCACAGGGTGCACGAGGAAGGCGCCACGGATGAAATCGACCTGATCACCAACTTTCCCTGGCACTCCAACTGGGGCGCGCAAAAAAGGCCTTACCAGAACCTGATCATAAGCGCCCCAAGACTTGTTCCTTACCTCGGCAATCTCGTTTCGCTCAAGGCGAACGCAAGTCTCAGGCTGCTTCGGGAGCGCGTCAAGAAATCCCCGAAGCTGAGTGCGGTCGCCTACGGGGTCCGCGACCTTGTGCGGAGAGCAGGATTGTGAGCTATGGGCGGGAGAGGCGCGGCCTAGCGGCCATGGAGTGCGCCGGTCTGGCGATAGGCTTCGTAGAGCAGGACACTTGCCGCGTTAGCCAGGTTCAGGCTGCGCACCTGACCCCATATGGGGATGCGCACGAGCTGCGGGATGGATTCGATGATGCGCATGGGCAGGCCCGTGGCCTCGGGGCCCAGCACCAATGCGTCATCGGACGCGAAGGAAAACTCATGGTGAGGCGTGCCGAAACGCGCGCAAGTGGCCACCAGCCGCGTCGGTTGCGCACTGTCCAGGTAAGCCTGCCAGTCGGGCCACACCTTGACACGCACGTGCTCCCAGTAATCCAGGCCGGCGCGTTTGAGGTGGCGGTCGTCGATGGAGAAGCCCAGGGGCTCGATGAGATGCAGCGGCGTGCCCGTGGCGGCGCACAGCCGGGCTATGCTTCCGGTGTTGGGCGGAATCTGGGGTTGATATAGCACGATGTGCATGGCGGGTTCGGCTTACTCCCAAAGCAAAAGCCCGAAACCGTGTTGCGGCTTCGGGCTGTGGGTTCTAGAGTGGTGGGCGATCCGGGATTTGAACTCGGGACTTCCACCGTGTGAAGGTGGCACTCTAACCGCTGAGTTAATCGCCCACGCGGGAGACGGAAAATAGACATTCGGCCTGTACTTGGCAAGAAATTTTTTGCACAGGGATAAAATTTGCCTCGGGCCGGGCTATTCCGTAAAAGACAGCACCGCC
Organism: Desulfocurvibacter africanus subsp. africanus DSM 2603; assembly: GCF_000422545.1. Taxonomy (NCBI): domain Bacteria; kingdom Pseudomonadati; phylum Thermodesulfobacteriota; class Desulfovibrionia; order Desulfovibrionales; family Desulfovibrionaceae; genus Desulfocurvibacter; species Desulfocurvibacter africanus. The sequence continues at coordinate 160,171 of NZ_AULZ01000002.1, read as the reverse complement.
GGCCAACGGTTCAAGCGACCTCGTTAGACGGCCGGCACGCACCTCAAGAGGATTCCCGATGCGACTTCTTATCACCGGCGGCTGCGGCTTCATCGGCTCCAACTACGTCCAGCAGGTCCTCAACGAGACCGACGACGTCGTCGTCAACCTGGATAAGCTGACCTATGCGGGCAACAGGCTGAACTTGGCCCAAGTCGAGGAGCGCCACGGCGGTCGCCGCTACCATTTCGTGCACGGAGATATCGGCGACGCCGAGTTGATCCAGCGCGTGTTCGACGAGAAACGAATAGAGGCAGTAGTCAACTTCGCGGCCGAGACCCACGTGGATCGCTCCATCCACGACTCCGCGCCTTTCCTGAACACGAACATCATGGGCGCGCACAACCTGCTGGAATGCGCGCGCAAGGCCGGCATCGAGCGTTTCGTGCACGTCTCCACGGACGAGGTCTACGGCTCCCTGGAGCCCAACGACCCGGCCTTCAGCGAGGAGACGCCGCTTGCGCCCAACAGCCCTTACTCCGCATCCAAGGCCTCCGCGGACCTGCTTTGCCGGGCTTACTTCCACACCTACGGCTATCCGGTCGTGGTCACGCGCTGCTCCAACAACTACGGGCCCTACCAGTTCCCGGAGAAGCTCATCCCGCTCATGTACCTGAAGGCTTCCAGGGACGAGCCTCTGCCTGTGTACGGAGACGGCCGCAACGTGCGTGACTGGATCTACGTGGGCGATCATTGCCGCGGCGTGGACCTGGCCCTGCGCAAAGGGCGGCCGGGCGCGGTCTACAATTTCGGCGGAGCCGCCGAGCGGGCCAACATCGATGTAGTCAAGGCCATGCTGAACATACTAGGCAAAGGCGAGGATCTCATCCGCTATGTCAAGGACCGCCCCGGCCATGACAAGCGTTACGCCATGGATTTCTCTCTGGCTGCCCGCGAGTTGGGCTTCGCTCCCAGCCTGGATTTCGAGGAAGGGCTGGCGCGCACCGTTCGCTGGTACGAAAACAACGCCCAGTGGCTGACGCAGGTTCAGGACGGCTCCTATCGGGAGTTCATGGCCAACTGGTATGGAGAACGGGCATGAACGCCAACAAGGCTGTCGTATTGGGAGGTCGGACTGGGCTGCTGGGCCGGAGTCTGGTGAGAGCCCTGGAGGCCGCCGGCTGGGCCGTGGTCCCCTTGGGCCGAGCCGATGTGAACATTTTCGATTCCCAAGCCTTGGCCGGCGTCCTCGACCGCGAGGAATGCAGCGCGCTTTTCAACACCGTGGCTTACACGCAGGTGGACAAGGCCGAGGACGAGCCCCAGGAGGCCTACCGCCTCAATGAGAAGCTCCCGCAACTGCTCGGCAGGCTGGCCCGACCTCGCGGCATCCGCCTCGTGCACTACTCCACGGATTTCGTCTTCGACGGCCGGGCCGATACTCCCTATGCTCCCGATGCGCCCACCAATCCCTTGAGCGTCTACGGCAAGAGCAAACTAGCCGGAGAAAGGGCCTTGCTGAATCAGGATGTGCCAAGCCTGCTCATCATCCGCACGTCCTGGCTCTTCGGGCCGGGCAAAAACAATTTCGTGCAGAAGATCCTGGAGTTGGCCAGAAGCCGCGATACGCTGGGCGTGGTCCACGATCAGGTGGGCTCGCCCTCCTACACGCCCGACTTGGCCCGCAACTCCTTGGCCCTGATGCAGGCCGGGGGCTCGGGCGTACATCACTTGGCCAACGCCGGACAGGCCAGTTGGTGCGAACTGGCCTCCGAGGCCGTGAATGCCGCCGGGTTGCAATGCCGCGTGACGCCCATCACCACGGATCAGTATCCCACCAAGGCCAAGCGGCCAGCCTACTCGGTGCTGGACATCTCCAGGTTCACCGGCATCACGGGACTCAAGCCCAGGCCCTGGGTGCAGTGTCTGCGCGAATACGTTTTCGATGATCTGCACTACCCCACGGAGCTGCACGCTTAGCCAACCTACTGGAATAGCTTGATCTCCTGAGCGTTGCCTTGACAGCCCGACATGGCGTTGTTACCCGCATTGGCACTCGTGACGGAAGTTTGCCAAAACAGGACTGAGCCATGCAATTGACCGACAGGGAACGCGAAATCCTGGCCACGATCATCGAGGCCTATATCGCCTCGGCCGCGCCGGTTGCCTCCAGGGCCGTGGCCAAGCGCTCGCATCTTGACCTCTCCCCTGCCAGCATGCGCAACGTCATGGCCGACCTGACGGAGAAGGGCCTTCTGGAGCAGCCGCACACCTCGGCGGGACGGGTGCCCACGAGCGAGGCCTTCCGTGTCTATATCGACACCATGCTGCCCAGGCCCGAGCCCAGCAAGGAAGTTCAGGAGCGCATCGCGCGCGTGCTCTCCGAAGCGGGCCTGGAGATCAAGGACATCCTGCGCCAAGCCGGGCGCATTCTTTCGGACCAATCGCATCAGGTAAGCATGATCCTGGCCCCGCGCTACGGTTCCGTGCGCTGGAAGCAGATCGAATTCGTGCTGGTCAGGACCGGCCTCGTGCTCGTGGTGCTCGTGCTCGAAGGCGGCATCATCCAGCAGAAGCTCATCGCCCTGGAAGAGATCGTCACGGCCGACGATCTGACCAAATATGCCAACTACCTCAATGAGCTGTTCAGCAACCGGACCGTGGCCGAGGTGCGCGCGCACATCCTGCGCGAGTTGCGCGGCGCGCGCGAGCGTCTCTCGGACCTTTGCGGCCGGGCGCTCAGCCTGGTTGAGGAGGCATTCGACAAGGATGGGCCGCAGGAGCTGTACGTGGATGGCACGGCCTACATCCTGCGCCAGCCAGATTTCGCCGACCTGCGGGCCATGCGCGAGATGTTCGATGTCCTTGACGATCGCTCCAAGCTTCTGGATATACTCGACCGGGTCATGGAGTCGAACTGCCTGTGCGTGACCCTGGGCAAGGAAACGCCCCTGCAGTCAGGCACGGATATGGGCCTTGTCTCTTCGCCCTACACGATCCAGGGGCGGAGCCTCGGCGTCATCAGCGTCATGGGTCCGTTGCGCATGGATTACGCCAAAGTCGTGCCAATGGTTGATTACATGGCCCGCATTCTCACCGACATCCTGCAAAAACGGCTGGACCAGCCGTAGCACACACGGAGCGCGAACATGAGTGAAAAAGCCAAGAACGCACAGACTCCCGATACCGCCGCCGACGCGACCGCTGTCGGCCAGGCCGAAGCAGCCGCCCCGTCCGACTTGGAGGCGCGTGTAAAGGAACTTGATGAAGAGCTGGCCCGCGTGAAGGATGACAAGTTGCGCGCTTTGGCCGAGACGGAGAACGTCAAGCGCCGCCTGATGCGCGAAAAGGAAGAGTTCCAGAAATTCGCCGTGGAAGGCGTGCTCGCGGACCTCCTGCCCGTGCTGGACAACCTGGATATGGCCTTGGCCTACGCCGAGAAGAGCGAAGCCTGCAAGGGTTTCGTCCAGGGCGTGGAGATGACGCGCAAGGTATTCCTGGACATCCTGGCAGGCCACGGCCTGGAGGCCACGGGCGGCGCGGGCGAGGAGTTCAATCCCGAATGGCACGAGGCCGTGGGCGCGGAGCCGAGTAAAGACTTCCCCGAGAACCATGTCTGCCAACTCCTGCAGAAAGGCTACAAGCTTAAAGGCCGCCTGCTGCGCCCCGCCAAGGTGCTCATCAGCAAGCCCTGCTGAAAAAATCGCCTGCAACCCTTTACAGCCTTTCGATCGTGGTTAGTACATAAAGCGATCGCATGAGCGCGTAAGCAAGCGAAATTCCCAGTGAACGAGGAGAATAGCATGGGTAAGATAATCGGAATCGACCTCGGAACGACAAACTCCTGCGTATACGTAATGGAGGGCAAGGAAGCCAAGTGCATCACCAACCCCGAGGGCGGCCGCACGACTCCCTCGGTCGTGGCCTTCACGGACAAGGAGCGGCTGGTGGGCGAGATCGCCAAGCGCCAGTCCGTGACCAACCCCGAGAAGACAATATACGCAGTCAAGCGCCTCATGGGCCGCAAGTTTGATGCGCCCCAGGTCAAGGAGTGGGTCAAGCACAGCTCCTACAAGGTCGTCTCCGGCAGCGGCGGCGATGCGACCGTTGAGGTCGCGGGCAAGAAGTACAGCCCGGCGGAGATTTCGGCCATGATCCTGGGCAAGCTAAAGGCTGACGCCGAGGCTTACCTGGGCGAAAAGGTCACCGAGGCCGTCATCACAGTGCCGGCCTACTTCAACGATTCCCAGCGCCAGGCCACCAAGGACGCGGGCAAGATCGCCGGCCTTGAGGTCAAGCGCATCATCAACGAGCCCACGGCCGCTTCCCTGGCCTACGGCTTCGACAAGAAACACAATCAGAAGATCGCTGTCTTCGACCTTGGCGGCGGCACCTTCGATATTTCCATCCTCGAAGTCGGCGACAACGTCGTGGAAGTGCGCGCCACCAACGGCGACACCTTCCTGGGCGGCGAGGATTTCGACCAGCGCGTGGTCAACTACCTCATCGAGGAGTTCAAGAAGGAGAATGGCATCGACCTGGCCAAGGATCGCATGGCCCTGCAGCGCCTGCGCGAAGCCGGGGAGAAGGCCAAGAAGGAGCTCTCCTCGTCCATGGAGACCGAGGTCAACCTGCCCTTCATCACCGCCGACCAGAACGGCCCCAAGCACATGATGGTCAAGATCAGCCGCTCCAAGCTCGAGTCGCTGACCATGGACCTGGTGGAGCGCACCATGGGCCCGTGCAAGAAGGCGCTGGCCGACGCCAATCTCAAGGCCAGCGATGTCGACGAGGTGGTGCTCGTGGGCGGCATGACCCGCATGCCCATCGTACAGAAGAAGGTTCAGGAATTCTTCGGCAGGGAGCCCAATCGCAGCGTGAACCCCGACGAGGTCGTGGCCATGGGTGCGGCCATCCAGGGCGGCATCCTGGCCGGCGAGGTCAAGGACGTGCTGCTGCTGGATGTGACCCCGCTGTCCCTGGGCATCGAGACCCTGGGCGGAGTCATGACCAAACTCATCGACCGCAACACGACCATTCCCACGCGCAAGAGCCAGGTCTTCACCACCGCGGCAGACAACCAGCCTTCGGTGTCCATCCACGTGCTCCAGGGCGAACGGCCCATGGCCGCCGACAACATGACCCTGGGCCGCTTCGAGCTGACCGACATCCCGGCGGCCCCGCGTGGCGTGCCGCAGATCGAGGTCGGCTTCGACATCGACGCCAACGGCCTGGTCAACGTCTCGGCCAAGGACCTGGGAACCGGCAAGCAGCAGTCCATCCGCATCACGGCTTCCAGCGGCTTGTCCGAAGCCGAGATCGATAAGCTCATCAAGGATGCCGAGTCCCATGCCGATGAGGACAAGCGCAAGAAGGAGCTCATCGAGGTCCGCAACCACGCCGACACGCTCATCTACACCACGGAGAAGACCCTGCGCGACCTGGGCGACACCGTGGACAGCGTGCTCAAGGGCCAGATCGAGACCAAGCTCGAAGAGCTCAAGAAGGTCAAGGACAGCGACGACCCCGAGGCCATCAAGCGCGCCACCGACGAGCTGGCCCAGGCCTCCCACAAGCTGGCCGAGCAGCTCTATGCCAAGAAGAGCGGCGAGGAAGGCCAGGCAGGTCCCGAGGGACAGGCCGGAGGCCAGGCCAAGGGTCCGGACGAGGACGTCGTGGACGCCGACTACACCGAGGTCAAGTAAAGCTGCGCTGGTTGCGGCTCTGGGCCCTTGCCTCGACCCGCAAAGACGTATACTTTGGCTTGGTCCGCCTTGCGCGGGCCAAGCCTTTTTCGTCCCGCGGCCAATGGTTCCCGCAATGCCACCCGTGACGACCCAACGCAACAGAGCACTTGGAAATCACCGTATGTCCCGTATAGTTACCTTACTTCTCCTGGCCTGCGGCCTGCTCCTCTCGTCGGCCTGCCAAAAAGCGCCGGTCATCCCCGCGCCCCAGCTCCAAGCCTTGCCTACCCAGGAGATCCTGAACCGCGCCGACGCGGCCTGGACCGCCGAGGACTACCAGCAGAGCCTGACCTACTATGGCGAAGCCCAGAATCGCACGGACCTGAGCGGACAGAAACGCGCCCTCAGCTACGAGCGAGCAGCCCGCAGCGCCCTGGCGGTGAAGGAATATGAGCGTTCTCTGCAATCCCTCAGGGGCTGGGCCGGCTTCGACGCCAAGGTTCGCCAGACTTGGCCCTGGAATGAATACTATGCCACGGCCCTGGCGGGCTCGGGACAGGATGACCAGCTCCAGGACTTCCTGGCCGGGCTCATCGTCTCGCGCCAGACCACATGGGACGTGCGCCGCAACGCGGCCTTGTTCCAAGCCGATCACTTCCTGCGCAAGGATAGGCCCATGGCCGCCGTGCCCGCACTGCGCGAAGTATATGACACCGCTCCCAATCGCGAGGCCAAGGCCAGCTTGGAACAGACCCTGCTCGTGCGGCTGCTGGATCTGGATGACAAGCAAGCCATCGGGCTCCTGGAAGTCGGTGAGGGCCAGGAGCTGACCTTCCCGTACTCGGTCATGCGTCTGGCCGCGGCCAAGCGCTTGGCCGAGACCAAGCCCAAGCAGTGGGACACCGCCTGGCGCGAACTGCGCGTCCTGCTCACCCGTGGCCGTTTTGCCGACGACAGTCTGCCCCGCGTAACGCTGCGCGCCCTGGAGAGCCAGCGTGGGGCGCCACGCACGGGCATCGCCCTGGCCGTGCCCCTGTCGGACAAGATCGGCGTCATCGGCTGGAAGATCGTTACCGGCGCTAACATCGCTCAAAAACAACTCGCGCTGCAGGGCCTGAATGTGGAAGTGCGCGTGGTGAACACCTCGCGCCCCGGTTGGCTGAACGACCTGAACGCACTGCCCCCCGGCTTCACCGTCGTGGGCGGACCGCTTTTGCGTAGCGACTTCCAGCAGATCGTGGACTCCAAGCTGACCCGCGAGCGGGTTTTCATGACCTTTCTGCAGAGCCTGGGCGAGTTGGATGAAGGCCGTGACGCCTGGCGTTTCTTCGCCAGCCCCCAGGACCAGGTGCGCGCCCTGCTCGACTTGGCCGCAGGCAAATTCGGCCTCTCGGAATTCGCCGTTCTCACGCCGCAGGAGCCTTTCGGCACCTACATGACCGAGATATTCAGCCAGGAAGTCTGGGATCGCGGGCTGACCATGGCCGCTTACGGAACCTATCCGCCCAAGACGCACACGGCCTGGGGCGGCAAGGTGGCCGAGCTGCTGGGTCTCGAAAGCGCAGCTTCTCCGGGCAAGTCCGGCCAGTTGCCGCCCGAACCGGGTTTCCGGGCCGTGTTTCTGCCTGACGGCTGGACCCAGGCCCAGCTGCTGGCCCCGCAATTCTACTATTACGATGCCGAGCACACGCTGCTCATGGGTTCCGAGCTATGGAGCCAAGCCATCATCGGCGGTACCGACGCGGACTTGAATTATTTCGGATTGGCTGTCTGCCCTGGGCCCTGGTGGGCCCAAAGCCAACGCTCCGCGGTGCGCGAGCTGACCCGACGCATGGCCGACGAAAACCGCGGCCAGCCCGACTTCTGGCACGCGCTGGGCTATGACTTCGTGCGCTTTGCCGCAAACCTGGGCAACCTGCCCGGCGGCTGGGACCGCAAGGCGATCAACGAGCGCCTCTCCACCGCGCCCGCCATGGACTGGAGCCTGGCTCCCATGAGCTGGTCCCAAAGCGGCAAGGCTCGCCAGGATCTGTTCCTCTTCCAGCCCTCGCGCAAGGGGCTCGTGCCCGTGGATGCGCAGGAGCTGTTCACAAAGATGCAGCAGGTCAAGCAGCGTCACGATGAACGCATGGAGCTGAACCGTGCGAAGCTGGAGCAGAAGGCCAAGACCGCCAATCCGGTACTGCAAGGAGCCGCGCAATGAAAATAACCCCTGAAATCGTAGCCAAGATGGCCTCCTTGGCCAGACTTGAACTTTCCGAGGACAAGGTCGGGCTTTTTGCCGAGCAGCTCGGCGATGTGTTGGCCTACATGGACAAGCTCGGCGAGTTGGATACCTCCGCGGTGGAGCCGCTCTACAGCCCCGTGGACAAGCCCACGCCCATGCGCGAGGATACAACGGTCAAGGAGTTCTCCCGCGAGGATCTGCTCGCGGGCGCCCCGCAGACCGATGGCGCGTTCTTCATTGTGCCTCGAATTGTCTAGCCCGTGCAGGCGAGGACCAATACATGGCTGACAACATGACCGAGTTGACCCGCAAAACGCTCGTCGAAATCCGCGGCCTGCTGGCCGCGCGCCAAGTCGCTGCCCGAGAGGCAGTGCAAGCCTGTCTGGCGCGCATCGAAGCCACCGAGCCCAAGGTGCAGGCCCTGCTGCATGTGGACGCCGAGGGCGCCCTGGCGACCGCCGAGGCCATGGACAAGATCGGGCCCGACACGAGCAAACCCTTGTGGGGCGTGCCCGTCATCGTCAAGGACGTGCTGACCACCAAGGGCCTGCCCACGACCTGCGGCTCGCGCATGCTGGAGAATTTCGTCCCGCCCTTCGACGCCACGGCCGTGGCCAAGCTCAAGGACGCCGGCGCAATCATCCTGGCCAAGGCCAACATGGACGAGTTCGCCATGGGTTCGTCCACCGAGAACTCCGCATACCATCCCACGCGCAATCCCTGGGATCTGGGCCGCGTGCCCGGCGGCTCCAGCGGCGGCTCGGGCGCGTGCGTTGCCGCCGGCCAAGCCTTTGCGGCCCTGGGCACGGACACGGGCGGCTCCATCCGCCTGCCCTCCTCCTTCTGCGGCGGCGTGGGCATCAAGCCCACCTACGGCCGCGTCTCGCGCTACGGCCTGGTGGCCTATGGCTCGTCCCTGGACCAGATCGGCCCCATGACCCGCAACGTGGCCGACGCCGCCCCAGTGCTGCAGGCCATTTCCGGCCATGACCCGCGCGACTCCACGTCCATGGATCTGCCCGTGCCCGACTACCTCGCGGCTGTGGACTCCGCCGACGGGCTCAAGGGACTGCGCATAGGCATGCCCAAAGAGTACTGGGGCCAAGGGCTTGACCAGGAAGTCGAGACTCTGTGCAAGCAAGCCATGGATACGGCCAAAAGCCTGGGCGCGGAGCTTGTGCCCGTATCCCTGCCGCACACGGAATACGCCATCGCCACTTACTACATAATCGCCATGGCCGAAGCGTCCTCCAACCTGGCCCGCTTCGACGGCGTGCGCTACGGCTTCCGCGACAAGCAGGCCGCCAGCCTGCTGGACATGTACAAACAGTCGCGCACCAAGGGCTTCGGCGACGAGGTGCAGCGGCGCATCATCACCGGCACCTATGTGCTCTCCTCGGGCTATTACGATGCTTACTACCGCAAGGCCGCCCAGGTGCGCCGGCTGATCCGCCAGGACTTCGAGCAGGCCTACAGTCAGTGCGACGTCATCTGCGGCCCGGCCTGCCCCACGGTGGCCTTCCCCTTGGGAGACAAGACCGCCGATCCGCTGCAGATGTACCTGATGGACATATTCACGATTTCCCTGAACCTGGCGGGCCTGCCCGGCCTGAGCCTGCCCGTGGGGCTCGGCAAGGACAGCGGCATGCCCGTGGGCCTGCAGATCCTCGGCCCGGCCTGGGGCGAAGATAAGATCCTTTCGGTGGCCAGGAGCCTGGAAAAGACGATCGAGCCGCTGCCGGAGCCTCGGGCGCTGGCGTAGGCGTAAGCGAATTGGGGAGGGCGCTGCCCTCCCCGCCTTTTTTATGAATTCAATCCCGGGCAATCGCTGGGGCTCCGTCACTCCCCAAACAGGCAGCCGTAGCAGAGCCGTGCAGCCGCAAGCCCCCAGCCCTGGCATGATTCTGGAACAGGACATGCCCGCATGGATCTCTTTTCCGAGCCCAATAGCCTGCCGGAGTGGCCGTCATGCATTACCTGGCCCTGTGCGCCATCGCCAAGGACGAGGACCGCTATCTGCTGGAGTGGATCCACTACCACATCCTCGTCGGCGTGGAGCGCTTCATCATCTACGACAACGACAGCGCCACGCCCATAGCCCAGACCTTGGCCGAGTACGTCAAGGCTGGGATCGTCGAGGTCATTCCCGTCTCCGGCAAGGATCGCCAGATACCCGCCTACGCGCACTGCCTGCGCGAATATGGCCCGCGCTTTCGTTGGATCGGCTTCCTCGATCTGGACGAATTCCTCGTGCTCAAGGACACACGTGACGCCCGCATATTGCTGTCGGAATACGAGGATCACGGCGGCCTGGCCGTGCATTGGGTCATGTTCGGCTCCTCGGGGCACGTGACCAGTCCATACGGATTGCAGATCGAAAACTATACGATGCGCCTTGCGACGAATGATTTCCACGTGAAGAGCATCGTCCAGCCCGCGCATGTCAACGAAACCGTCAATGCCCACATATTCAACTACAAGCCGGGCTCGTGCTGCGTGAACGAGGAGCACCTGCCCGTGGGAAGCTCCATCAGCTATCATGCGACCAGGCGAGTGCAGCTCAACCATTACTGGTACAGATCCCAACAGGATTTCGCGGCCAAGCTGCAGCGCGGCAGGGCCGATACCGCAGCGCTCAACGAGACCACGCGAGGCTGGCGCCATTTCCATGCCCATCTCGACCAGCCGCAAGTGAAGGAAGACCTGCTAAGGGACATGGCCCACAGGATCAAGCTGCTGGCGCGCAGCGGTAATGCCCATGTCTGGGCTGCGCTGAGCAATCGCCACTCGGGCCAGCGGGAACTTTACCAATATGTTGCGCAAGCCTACGAGGCCATGGAGAAAGGCGATCTGGACGCCGCGGAGGTCATCATGTGCGCGGCCAGCCTCCGCTATGGGGAGACCGTCGAGTGCCTCCTGTTCCGCGCGTCCCTTTGCAGGCTGCGCAAGGCCTGGGAACGGGCCAAAAACCTCGTCGTCAAGGCGCTGGCCCAGGAACCCTCGCTCACGGTGTATTATGAGCTGTTTCTCGTGCATTTTCAGATGGGCGACCGGGATAGGGCTGAGCGGCTGCAGCAGTTCATGGAGCGCTCCTTGGGCACCTTCGGGATCAATGACGAATCCTGGCGGCAACGTTTGGCCCAGAGCAGAACAATGTTGAAGGCCGGCAACACGGGAGCGAACCCCTAGACCGCGGTTTATGAGCTGTTTGGCTTTTCAACGTTCGTATAACTACCAGCAAACCTTTCCCTGGCCTTCGCACAAGAATCCAGGGACGAGCCAAGCCTTCCGGAGACTGTTATTTCAGGCGTTCATCCAAGCATGTCCATCCCACGCGGCACCCTCATCGCCGTGGCTGTAAGCGGCGGCCGCGACAGCCTGTTGGCCCTGGCGCTTCTCCAAGAGCAAGGCCACGAGGTCGTCGCCGTGCACGCACGCTTCCTGCCAGGGGAATGGGACGAGGAACGCTTGGGGAAGCCGTTGCGGGACATTTCCGCACAGCTTGGCGTGGAACTGCGAGTTCTCGATCTACGCGCGGAATTCGAGCAGCGGGTCGTCGCGCCTTTCGTAGCCGAATACCAGGCCGGGCGCACTCCCAACCCTTGCGCCCTGTGCAATCCCAGGCTCAAGTTCGGTCTGCTCTTCGAGCGTGCGGCCGAAGAGTTCGGCGCGGGAGCCATCGCCACGGGGCACTACGCTCGGCTGGAGCATGATCCCGCGTTCGGCTTGTGCCTGCGCCGGGGTGAAGACGCGACCAAGGACCAGAGCTATTTCCTGGCCCTCGTACCAAGGCACAGGCTGGAGCGCGCGGTCTTTCCGCTGGGCGGCTGGCGCAAGGCCGACGTGGCGACAGCTCTGGAGGCGCGGGGTTTGCAGCCGCCTTTGCCGCTGGAAAGCCAGGAAGTCTGCTTCATCGCCAACGATGATTACAAGGCATTCCTGCAAGCGCGCGGTGTGGAGCTGCCCGGGCCAGGGCCCATGGAAATGGAGGACGGCACCGTTGTAGGGCGGCATGAGGGCTTGTGGCGGTATACGCTTGGCCAGCGCCGAGGGTTGGGCATCGCCTGGTCCGAACCTCTGTACGTGCTGGACAAGGATGTGCGCCGCAATGCGCTGCTGGTCGGACCCAAGTCAGGTCTGGCCTCGACGGGCTGCGAGGTGCGCGACGTGAACTATCTGGTGCCTCCGGCGCAATGGCCCGAGGTCGTGCTGGTCAAGACGCGCTATCGCCAAGGAGCTGCGCCGGCCCTGACGCGGCGCACGGAAACGGGCCTAGCCTTCGAGTTCCTGGAGCCGCAGGAGCGGCCCGCGCCAGGTCAGGTGGCTGTGGCCTACGACGAGGCCGGCATAGTCCTAGCCGGGGCTATCATCGAGCGCGGCCTGTGGATGGCATGACCATGGCATTGCCAGACGCTTGCCCTTCGCGCTACCCTGCGGGCCTGGACTCCAACCGGGATAAGCATTCAGCATGAACACTCACGAACGCAGGGAAACGCCGCGAATCAGCCTGTCGAGCCTGGTGGAAGTGGTTGTAAGCGACGGCCGCGACGCCCAGGCAGCATGCCGCATCCTCGACATCAGCCCCTTCGGGCTGCGCCTCGAGTTCATCGCCAGCGAGGATGCCGAACGCTTCGCGCACTGCCAGGCGCTGACCGTTGCCCGTTGCGCCCAAGCCGTCCAGGACATGCTGCTGGGCAAAGCCTGCGAAGTCAGGTGGCGACAGGGCGCAACCCTGGGCGCGCGCTTTCGTGCCCCCCTGGCTGTTTCTCTGCAGGGGCTGGGCATGAATCTGGAGTTCACATCCTTATGAACCGACACGCTAGTCGTTACTGCTCATCTCCCGCATCATTTGCCGTCTTTCCGCCTCGTTGAGCAGGTTCCTTGCCGCGTCCAGGAATTCCTGGCGCGGCAGCCCGCGGCTGATCAGAGCCTCGGTCATGTACAGGATGTCCTTTTTCAGGAACAGCTCCAGCGGATAGACGCTGGCATCGAAACGCGCCAACCCCTTCGCTGCCTGCCCGTCGAGGATGTCGGCCACGGCCAGGTAATAAATGGCCCGCCACTCCGATGGTCTCAGGGCGGCCGAGGACGCAAGCTGCGCCCTGGCTTCCACGTCCCGGCCCAGATAAAGATAGGCCCGGCCCAGATCGATGCGCGCATTGGCCCAGTCCGGGTGTTCAGCCACGGCCTGCTCAAGCAGCCTGACGCCCTCCCGGTAGTCTCCGCGGTTCAGGGCCAGATTGCCCCGGTAGTATCCGCAGGCATGTGTGGCAGCGAGCAGGAACAAGGCCAGGATGACAGGGATTTCACGGACGTGCCGCTTGGACATGGTTCCCCTCTTGGTCAGTGCCCAATCAGTGGTCCAAGCTAGCATGCTCATCGACCGGAACGAATGATAACAGACATGGATCAAAGACGAACCTTCGCCATCCGCACTCTCGGGTGCAAGATCAACCAGTACGAGAGCCAAGCCTTGCGCGAAGCATGGTTGGCCCGGGGCTGGTCCGAAGTCGACATGCGCCGGGCTCGGGTGGTGTTGTTCAATTCCTGTGCGGTCACGGCCGACGCCGTACGGACCCTGCGCGGTCAGGTCCGTCAGGTGCACCGTGTTAATCAGGAAGCCGAGATCGTGATTACAGGCTGTGCGGCCCAAGTCTTGTCGGCCGAGTTGGCGGATCTGGTCGACATGGCCCGCGTGGTCCTGGTGAACCAGCCACGCAAAGCCGGGCTGGCTTCATACCCCGACATCGGTCCGGCGCTGCCGAAGTCCGCCTTTCCGCCCCTGTGCATTTCGGATTTCAAACGTGCCAGGCCGGTGCTCAAGATTCAGGACGGCTGTTCCCACGGCTGCACCTATTGCATCGTGCCGCAAGGCCGCGGCCCGAGCCGCAGCCGCCCCATGGCCGATATCCTGGCCGAGGCCCGTCGGCTGCTGGCCTCTGGTTTTCGTGAAATAATCCTCGGCGGCATCAATCTGCGCCACTTCGGTCGCGATCTGCCCGGCGCGCCGGACCTGTGGGATCTGCTGGCCGTCCTGGACTCCGAGCTGGCCCCGGAGTGGGCAGGCCGCGCCAGGCTACGCCTGAGCTCCCTGGACCCTGCTCAGCTCGGTGGCAAGGCCCTGGATACGCTGGCCGCCTCAAGGCTGGTCTGTCCGCACCTGCACCTGTCCCTGCAGAGCCTGTCGCCGGAGATCCTGCGTTCCATGGGCCGTGGCCACTACGCCCCCGAGGAGATCGAGGGCTTTCTGCGCGAACTCGAAAGAGTATGGCCCACGTTCGCCTTGGGCGCCGATCTGCTGGTGGGCTTTCCGGGGGAAACCGACGGGCATTTCGAGCAGACATTGACCGCCCTGGATCGCCTGCCCCTGACCTACGCGCACGTCTTCCCCTATTCCAAACGGCCCGGCACTCGCGCGGCAAGCATGGCCAACCAAGTCTCGACCAGGGAGAAAAAAGAGAGGGTCGGGCAGTTGCGTGCTTTGGCCGATAAACGCAAGGCTGCTTTCATGCGTCATCTGCTGACCAGGGATAAACTAGCTGTGATCATGGAAAAGCCCGGTCGCAAGGCCGAGCTGTCCGGTATCTGCGAATTTTATGTGGAGTGCAGCTTCGCAAGTCCGCCAGGCCAAGCCGGATTCAAAGCCCTGGCCTGCGGCCGCCCTTTAGCCGTGGCCGACGGACGCATGATACTCGCTCCCGGCATCGAGCATCCATGACTTTCCAGCCGAGGTCCGTCGTCCCTTCGGGGCTGACGGCCAGGTGGTTTTCCTGTATAGCGCGACATTCGTGCGTATAACACAAGACACGGAGCAGACCATGCCGCGCAGCATGACAGGATATGGCAGATCAGAACTGACCAGCCCCCAATGGACCCTGACCTGGGAGATACGCAGCGTCAACAGCCGCTTCCTGGATATCAAATGGCGCACTCCGCACAACCTGCGCGGCCTTGAAGCCGACTGGGAACGCACTGTGCGCGAGGAAGCCTCGCGAGGCCGCCTGGACATCTACCTGCACTTCCAGCCCCATGGCAGCGGCACGGCCATGCTCGCCACGCTCAACACCGAGCTGGCCAAGCAGATGCTGGCCCAGATGTCCAAGCTTGCCGAGGACATGGGCCAGGACTACCGACCCGACTACAACCGCCTGCTGTCACTTTCGGTCCTGTGGCAGGAGTCCGTGGCCGAGCCGGACCCGCAGTTGGTGACCGACCTGGACAAGAGCCTGCGCGAAACGCTGCGCGTTTGGAACATCACGCGTGGTCAGGAAGGCAAGACCTTGCTCGCCGACCTGCAGGCCCGTTTCACCGAGTTGGGCAGTCTGCTCGAGCGCATCCGCGAACGCGTGCCCCAAGTACTGCAGGACAAGACCACGACACTCGCCGAGCGCATCCGTGCCATGGTCGAGCAGGCCGGAGTGGAGATTTCGGACGATCGCATGCTCCAGGAAGTGGCCATCCTCACGGACAAGCTGGACGTGTCCGAGGAATTGACTCGCCTGTCCATGCACCTTTCACGCATGGACAAGGTCTTGCAGAGCAAGGGAGAAGTAGGCCGGCAGCTCGACTTCCTCTTGCAGGAGACCTTCCGCGAGATCAACACCTGCGGCACCAAGAGCCAGGATGCCGAGATGAGCCGTCTGGCGGTGGATTTCAAGACCTTGCTTGAAAAGTGCCGGGAGCAAGTGCAGAACATCGAGTAGCGACCGCCGGAACAACACGCTCCGCGCACTGCGCTCTCTGTCAGGATTCTCCGCATGCAGAAATCAAGACTGCTCAATATCGGCTTCGGCAACTTCGTGGTCGCCTCGCGCGTGGTGTCCATCGTCAACCCGTCCTCGTCGCCCATGCGCCGGCTGCGCGAGGACGCCAAAGGCAGCGGCAGGCTCATCGACGCCACCCAGGGCCGCAAGACGCGCTCCATCATCGTCACCGACTCCAACCACGTCATCCTCTCCGCCATCCAGGCGGAGACCATCGCCCAGCGCTTCGGCGCCGAGGAAGAGGACCATGACAAGTAGTCTCCTGGGCCAAGCCTACATTATCTGCGCCCCGTCCGGCACAGGCAAGTCGACGCTCATCAAGCGACTGCTCTCCGACCTGCCGGGTTTCGCCTTCTCCGTGTCCTGCACCACTCGCGCTCCGCGCGCCGGCGAGGTCAACGGCCGCGACTATCACTTCGTCACCCGCGCCGAATTCGAGCGGATGCGCGGCCTGGGCCATTTCGCGGAATGGGCCGAGGTGCACGGGAACTTCTACGGCACCCCTCTGGCCGAGGCGCGGGCCCTCCTGGAAAGCGGCCGGGACATCATCTTCGATATAGACGTGCAGGGCGCCTTGCAACTCAAGCAGACCATTCCCGACGGCTGTTTCATCTTCCTGCTGCCGCCCTCGCGCCAGGCCCTCGTGGAGCGCCTCTCCCGACGCGCCAGCGACGGTCCCGAGGTCATCGCCCGCAGGTTGGCCAACGCCCGCAACGAAATTCGCCAGGCGCCCGAGTTTCAGTACCTTATCGTCAATGCCGACCTGGATCAGGCCTATGCCCAGCTCCGGGCCGTGGTAGTGGCCCAGAAGCTGGCCCCTGAGCGCAATCCAGGGCTCGTGGACTCCATTCTGGCAGGCTGGTCCGACTAGTGGCGGAGCTCATCATCGCTCTGGACTTCCCGCACGCGGAGCAAGCCTTGTCCATGGCGCGAACCGTGCGCGGCGAGGCCGACTGGGTCAAGATCGGCCTGGAGCTGTTCACCGCCGCCGGCCCGCGCGTGGTGACGGACATGAAGGAGCTTGGGCTCAAGGTATTCCTGGACCTCAAGTTTCACGACATTCCCAATACCGTGCGCGGCGCGGTGCGTTCCGCCGCCAATCTCGGGGTCGACATGCTCACCCTGCACGCCTCGGGCGGCCGGGACATGCTGGAAGCCGCGCGCGAGGCAAGCCTGACTTCGCGGCAGTCACCGCTGCTCTTCGCCGTAACGGTGCTCACGAGCATGTCGGCCGAGGACACGGCCCTGCTCGGCCGAAGCGACGTGCCAGGGCTGGTGCGCGACCTGGCCCACGCAAGCGGGCAAGCCGGCCTGGACGGCGTGGTCTGCTCGGCGCTGGAGGCCAAGCTCGTCAAGGAGGATTCCCGAGGCAAGCTGGCTTGTTTGACGCCCGGCATCCGCCTGGCCACATCGTCTGACGGCGCAAGGGCGGACGACCAAAAGCGCGTGGCCGATCCGGCCTTTGCCGTAACCCAAGGCTCCGACTACCTGGTGGTAGGCCGCCCGATTACCGGTGCGCAGGACCCGGCCGCGGCGATCCGCGCCTTTCAGCGCGCCATGGCCGAGGCCGGCCCGGCCAAGAGAAAGCCAGAGGACGGGGCATGGAACGGATAAAAGGAATTTTCTCCACCCAGGGCATGGAGGGGACCAGCACCGGCAGCACAACGCGGCAGGTCATCCGCAAGCAGTACTGGAGCGCCCTGGAACTCGATGGAGAAATCATCGAGGTGCAGCCCCTGAATGCGAACTATGTGCCCTCGGGCCCTAAGAAACACGTTGCCAAGAGCCAGTTCCTGGAACAATTCAACGCCGAACCCGAATTCTACGTTTCCACGGTTCTGCCGCGCATGCGCGAGCTGGAAAAGACCCTCCGGCGCGGCGAGACGCACCGCCAGGGCGGCGAAGCGTACAGCGCCGAGTTCGAGTTCAACTCCGCGCTCAAAGTGGACGAGGAAAACGTACGCGCCACCTTCGGTTTGGGCCTGACCTACATGGACCGCGGCGACACGCTTAAGGCTGAGGACATCCTCAGGCGTCTGGTGAACCTCGAGGCGGCTTTCGATTCCAGGCATAAGCACCTGTTCAACGAATTCGGCATCAATCTGCGCAAGAACCACATGTTCGGCCAGGCCTTGGAGTATTATGAACGCGCCCAGGAGCTGAGCGACAGCGACGATCATCTGCTCGTGAACATCGCCCGCCTGCACTTCGAGCGGGGCGACATCCGCAAATGCATTCTGCACCTCAAGGAAGCCCTGGAGCTCAACCCGGAGCAGGACGAAGCCAGGCAGTTCTGGTCCTTTCTGCAGCGCCGGGGACAGCTGGATGGTCCGCTCCAGGACATGGATTTGAACAAAGAGCTTGCCAGGCTCAAAACGGAACGCAAGCAACGTATCGAAAGCAAGCGACAGAAACGCAAGCAGAATACAAGCGACGAGGACCTCAGCGTCAAGGTCTACAAACCGGATTTTCCGTAGCTACGAGCAATGCCTCCGCGAGTCCGAAACACGACCAAAGACACTTCCAACGTTCTACTCCCAACATTCTGGCCAATTCCACGGCCATGGGCTACTCTTGCCACGAAGAGAGAATCCAGGGGCTGGACCATGGCATCATGCCGCCCTTCTGCCTGGGACCTGGAACCCCTTGTGCAATGCGGGCGAGCCTGCCAACCAGCATCATAACCCCGAAGCCCGCCCCGCGTTCCGGTAAAAGACGGGAATCGCCCGCCACACATAGCCATGCAGGACACGTTTTTCATGAGCAGCACTGAATCGCAGCACGTTTCCCAAGCGCGCCGCTGGATTTTTCGCCACTCCGATCAAGCCCCGGCCGAGACTGAAAGCTGGGCTCACGAGCTGGGCATCTCGCCGCTTCTGGCAGCCCTGCTCTGGCAACGCGGCTTGCGCACCTTGCGCGACATGGACGTGTTCCTGAGTCCGGGTTTGCGGCACCTGGCCAAGCCCGGTGATTTCCCAGGATTGGATGACGCGGCCCGTGTGCTGGCCCAAGGTTTGGAGCAGGGCCTGCCGATGGCCGTGTGGGGCGACTACGACGTGGACGGCGTCACGGCCACGGCACTGGTCACGGATGTGCTGGCCCGCCGCGGCTTCGCCGTGCGCCATTATCTGCCGAACCGCATGGAGGAAGGCTACGGCCTCAACCTGCAAGGCATCGAGCAGCTCGCGGCCGAAGGCGTGCGCCTGCTACTTACCGTGGACTGCGGCATCACCAGCACGGTCGAGATCGACCGAGCCCGCGAGCTGGGCATGACCGTGGTGGTCACGGACCACCACCTGCCGGGCAGCGAACTGCCCGCAGCCCACGGCATGTGCAACCCGCGCCTGGCTCCCTGCCCCTGCGAATCCCTGGCCGGCGTGGGCGTGGCCTTCCTGCTCATGGCGGCGGTCAATCGTCTTCTGCCCGGTTCTCCCTGCGACATGCGCGAGGTGCTCGATCTCGTGGCCCTGGGCACCTTGGCCGACGTGGTGGATCTGAATGGACAGAACCGCATCCTGGTCAAGAACGGACTGCTGCTCATCGCCGAGGGACGCAGACCGGGCATCTTCGCCCTCAAGGAGGCCGCCTGCTACAACCCCACGGCGCCCATGGGCGCGGGACAGGTGGTCTTCGGCCTGGCTCCGCGCATCAACGCCGCCGGCCGCCTGGGCCAGGCCGATCTGGCTTTGGAGCTGCTGCTGGCCCCGGATCGCGAGACAGCCAGGCCTTTGGCCGCCAAGCTCGACGCCATGAACAGCGAGCGTAAGCACGAAGAAGAACGCATCACGGCCGAGGCCCTTGCCCAAGCAGAGACGCAGCTGCACCGCGTCGGATTGGTGCTCTCCTCGCCCGGCTGGCACCACGGGGTCATCGGCATCGTGGCCTCGCGCATGGTCGAGGCCTTCTACCGGCCCGTGCTCATCTTGAGCGAGGAGGACGGTCTGCTCAAGGGCTCGGGCCGCAGTATCGACGAATTCGATCTGCACCAGGGCCTGTGCGCGTGCGCCGCGCTGCTGACCGGCTTCGGCGGTCACCGCCAGGCCGCCGGGCTCAGGCTGCGCTCCTCGGAGCTGGATGCCTTACGCGAAGCCTTTGACCAGGCCGTGCGCACTCAGGTCGGCGATGCGCCGCTTGCCCCGCGCATGAAACTGGATGGCCTATTGGCCTTCGGTCTCATCGACCAGCGCCTGCTGCGCGAACTGGAGCTTCTGCAACCCTTCGGCATGGGCAACCCGGAGCCGGTTTTCCTCCATTCCGGGGCCATGGTCCGCGCACACCGCATCTTTGCCGGCAAGCATGTCAGTCTGGACCTGCGCGACGAGGCTTCGGGCGTAACCCTCAAGGCCAAGGCCTGGCGCCAGGCCGAAAGCCTGCCGCATGCGGTTCTTGGGAAGCCCATCAGTCTGGCCTTCACGCCCAAGATAAACTCCTACAACGGACTTGATCAGATCGAGTTGCACATCAAGGACTGGAAACCGGCCTGACAGGGCTGCAGAAAGTTCCTGCCATATGCCTTTTCATCTTCACCGCGGTTGAAACCCGTCCTGCGCAAGCGCAGGATGCTTTGTCCTTCACGCGCCTGCCAGCAGGAGCTGTTTGGATAAGGCGCGTCCTTGCGATCACAAATCCATCAGCTTGTTTCCATTAAGCTTACCCACAACGGCTTACCTCTCTTGCGCCATCAGCGCATCCGCACGCATGCGGCGTTTCCACCTGGTGAGTCATCCTGACATGCTGCTTTCCGCACGAAATTTGCGCACTATGGTTCGCACCTTGCATATTTTTACACGTCAGGATACTGCCTGAGCATACCGAAACAGTTCAAGGAACCGTAACCAGCACAGGATACGCCATGGCTGCTGCGCATCGCCTCTCTTTCGCGATCGTATTCGCTTTCATATTTTTTGTCGCAAGCCCTGCTTGGTCCGCCTACTACGTCACGGATGAACATGAGTTCACCCTGCGCACGGGGCCGAACACCACACACAAGATCATCCAGATGCTGCCCACGGGCTCTTCGCTGGAGCTGCTTGAGGATGGAGACGAGTGGGCCAGGGTCCGCACGGAGAAAGGCCGTGAGGGCTGGGTGGCAAAGCGCTTCATCATGCAGGAGATGCCCAAGGCCATGGTTCTGGACCAGGCGCGTAAGCGTTATGCCCAGCTCCAGGAGGATTCCAAAACGGCCCTGGAGCAGGCCAGGGCCCTCGGCGTCGAGAACAAGGATCTTCAGGTCAGCCTGGAAAGCGCAAAGGCCGAATTAGCTCGCGTCAGCCAGGAGTATGAGACCCTGCGCGCCGAATCGAGCGAGGTTATCGAACTCAAGCAGCAATACCAAACGGCCTCGGTCGGTCTGGAGAGTATCTCGGATCTGGTGGCCAAGCTGACCAAAGAAAACGAATCCCTGCTTAGCGCAGAAAGCCTGAACTGGTTCCTGGCCGGCGCGGCCGCGGTGCTCGTGCCGTGGCTGCTGGGCTCCGTCGTGGGCCGCTTTGGCGGCAAGCGCAGGGAGCGCATTTCTTTCTAGAGCAGATTGCTTTTAAGACGCCCGCTCCGGCGTTGACGGCGCAAGTGAATTGCGCCTACGCTTATGCGGCGGCAAGCCATGCCGACGCATGGCTTGCAGAGCATTTTCAAAAGCAAAATGCTCTAAGGCGGGATGCATGGGGACGAGCTAGCCGCTTGAGCCCACAAAGTCAGTCAACGCAATAGATGCCAAAAGGCCCGGTGGAATCGCCAACCGGGCCTTTTTTGCGCTCAAGGACTTGCGTTCACCTCAAGAAGCGGATCTGAAGGTCGTGGCGACTACGCGCCCGTTTCCTTTCTAGCGAACAATTCCGCGTTATAGCTGCTACGCACCAGCGGGGCGCAGAACATGTGCGGAACGCCCAGGGAGCGGCCGTAGGCCGCGTATCCCTCGAACGTGTCCGGATGCACGTAGCGTTCGACCTCAGGGTGTTTGCGCGAAGGCCGCATGTACTGGCCCACCGTGACGATATCGCAGGCCGCGGCGTGCAGGTCGCGGATGACCCCGCGCACTTCCTCGTCCGTTTCCCCAAGGCCGACCATGAGCCCACTTTTGGTAGAAGCCTCCGGAGCCAATTCCTTGGCCGTGCGCAGCAGCTCCAGACTGCGGGCGTACACGGCTTGTGGACGGATGCGGGGGTAAAGGCCGGGCGCGGTCTCCACATTATGGTTGAGGATTCCGGGCTCGGCGGCCAGCACGGTTTCCAGAGCCTGCCGGTCTCCCTGGAAATCTGGGATGAGCACCTCGGTGGAGACTTGCGGATGGTCGGCGCGGATTCGCCGCAGCACGGCCGCGAAGTGCGTCGATCCGCCATCGGGCAGATCGTCGCGGGTCACGGAAGTTATGACCGCGTGCCTGAGCTCCAAGCGACCCACGGCTTCGGATACGCGAGCCGGCTCGTCCGGATCCACGGGCTCGGGCCTGCCCAGGCCGATGTTACAGAAGGCGCAGCCGCGCGTGCACTGCGCGCCGAGAATCAGAAAGGTCGCCACCTTGCGCGAGTAGCACTCGAAGATATTGGGGCAGCGCGCCGAGCGGCACACCGTGTTCAAGCGCAGGTCGCCCAGCAAAGCGCCGGTGCAGGAAAACCCCTTGCCCCGCGGCAGCTCAATCCTGAGCCAGGGCGGGATGCGCAAGGGTTTGCGCGAAGCCTCTGACAAACCGCTCGCCGAAGTCATGCCGTACCTCGTCCATGTCCACCCGCCGGCCCAGCTCGCCTTCCATCGAGGCGGGCCGCACTCCGGACAGGCCGCAAAGGGTGATGAGCTCGAACAGGCTGGTATCCGCCGCCACGTTCAGGGACAGCCCATGCCAGGTGGTCCAGCGCCGCACGGCAATGCCTACCGAGGCGATCTTGCCACGCTCGGTCCACACTCCCGGTCGGTCGTCAAAGCGACGGGCCGTGATGCCGTATCCAGCCAGCAGCCCGATGGCCGTATCCTCCAGCAAGGTCACGAAGCGGCGCACGCCGCCGGGTCGCCGGTCCAGGCGCACTATGGGATAGGCCACGAGCTGGCCGGGGAAATGGCAGGTGATCTTGCCGCCCCTGGCCGAGCGCACGTAGCCGACGCCGAGCCCGGCCAGGGCCGAGGCGGGCACGTGCAGATGCTCTTCACCGCCATGGCGGCCCACGGTGACGACCTTGGGATGCTCCAGCAGGAAGAGCGTCTCTTCCGCGCCGGCAGCCACTTCGGCCAGGCGTTCAAGTTGCAGGACCTCGGCCTCAACGTAGGGAACGAGTCCCAGATCGCGAACGATCACCTGCCGCCCTTGCCGGAGCCGCGACTACGCTTGGGGCCGCGCGGCTTGCGCTCATCACGTCCCCGGGATTCCCGCTCGTCGCTATCCGGCCTGCTCTTGGTTTTGCGCTCGTCCGGCCGAAGGTCTCGGCGCTGTTCAGGGCGCCCATTGGTGTTCTGAGCACCACGGCGATCAGCGCGTTCAGGGCGACCACTCTCCCGCTCGGGCGCACGTCCTCCGCGCTCGGACGGACGGCCGTCGCGCGGCCCGTAAGCCTTGTCCGCTTTCTGACCTGCCGGCTGGCCATGCCGTTGTGTCGAGGGCTTTCGCTGGTCGAAGTGGGGCTTGCCCTTGCCAAAGCTCTTGGGCTTTTCACCGGACGGCCCGGTGCCACGTTTCTCGAAGCGGCGGCCTTCGGCTTGTCCACGCGGGGCATATCCACGCTCGGAATGCCCGGCTGCCGCCCTGGGCTTGAACTCGCCCCGTCGCTCTGGCCCCGCCTCGCGTGGACGCTCAGCCTTGCCCGCATATGGCGAAGCCTCAAAGTCCTCCGGCTTGCCTTGTCGGCCCTTGGGGCCAAGCTTGCCGGAAAACGGCTTGCCGCTCTTCGGTCCGCCGAAGGCTGGCTTGGGCTTGAACTTGCCTCTGCGCTCTGGCCCCGCCTCGCGCGGACGCTCAGTCTTGCCCGCGTATGCAGAGGCTTCGAAATCCTCCGGCCTGCCTTGTCGGCCCTTGAAATCAGGTTTGCCGGGAAACGGTTTGTTGCTCTTCGACCCGCCGAAGGCTGGCTTGGGCTTGAACTTGCCCCTGTGCTCTGGACCCGTCTCGCGCGGCCGCTCAGACTTGCCCGCGTATGGCGAAGCCTCAAAGTCCCCCGGCCTGCCCTGCCGGCTCTGGGGCCCAGGCTTGCCGGGAAACGGCTTGCCGCCCTTGAACTTGTCATCCCTGACCTTGCCGGCCCAGGGCTTGGCGGTCGTGCCTGCCGGTTCCCGCTGCGGGCCATGGCCTGACTTGCGGACGCCCTCTCCGGTCTCACGCTCCTCGGATTGCCCCGCGCGAAACGCCTGCAGGGCCATGTTGCGCACCTTGAGGATTCCTGGAGCCTTGTTCGGCTTGGGCACATATGCGGGCCTGGGCCGCCCGCCTACTTCGCGCGCGCTCTTTTGCGCCTCTTCGCGCATATCGGGACGCGCCGCACGCCGCGGCTCATTCAGCGGCTCCAAGGGCAGGATGATCGCATCGGTCTTGGCATCGCGTAGCGGTTCCTCGGGCTGCTGGCGTGGACGCCACAGGCAGCCCGAAGGCAGACGCTTGAGTTCGTGCTCGTCGCCGGCGGCGATCACGAGTCCGGCTTCCGCGCAGCCGTAGCGGCCAGCGCGAAATCCGACCCCGGTCAGCTCGAAAACATCTGAAATCATGCGCACGCCCGATATATCCGCGGGCGAACGCGCGGCTTCTCCCCGACCGGTGTAGAGAAAGCTCAGCGCCACGCCGCGCCGGCGGAAGCCCACGTCCTCGGACATGCGCTGCAGCCATTGGGGAGCGCCGACCACGCCGAACTGGAAGTGGCACCAGGCCTTGCCGGTCGTGCCCGGCATGGGGCATTCGGCTACGTGGGTGCAGGGCGCCAAGGGCATGAAGCCCTCCTCGGCCAACTCGGTGCGCAAGGCCGACAGGAGCCGCCCTCCCGTGCGCGTGCCGGGCTCCACCAGCAGCATGCGGGCATTTTCGGTTGTCTGGCGAGCGAGGCTTTGGGCCATGCGCTCCTCGCGGCCCTCGCCCGTACGCGTTGAAAACTCGTTGAGCACATTGGCCGCGATGAGCAGATCAGCCCGCGCTGGCAGCCGCGCGCCCATGGCGCCTTGCACCAACTCGATACGCCAGGGCGTGTCCTGGCCCACCAGAGCCCGAAAGAGGTTCAGCCCCACGCGCATGGGCTGTGCGGCACGGTCCAGGCAGAAGAAGCGCAACTTGCGTTGGCGCAGCTCGGGTTTGGCAATCCACAGCGCCTGCACGGCGGTAAGCGGGCCGGAACCGAGATCCACGCAGACCGCATTGTCGGGCAGGTCCAACTCCAGGCCGGACAGCAGCCGCGTAAGCCGATAAAGGTTCCAGGGCAGAAAGAAGGCCACGTAAGCAGCCAAGCTGGCTGCATCACTCATGTATTTCGGCGCGAAGCCTTGAGCCCGCTCGTCGGTCAACTCGTGCGACAGACGGCGGATACTGAACGGCAACTCGCGGCGATGTTTGGGTTTCAGATCCAGGACCTTGGCCGCGATCAGGCCGTAGCCCTCCAGCAGCCGGGCGGCCTCGGCGGTTAATGGAGGAAAGAGGCAGGCGGAGGGCCGGGGCAGGCTGCCCGCGGACCGAGGGTCTTGCGATTCAGGGCACATATTCAAACACCATGCGGGTTAAATAATCTCTTTCGAATGTCGGGCGGGCAGTCAAATCCAGGACCGTGGCCCGATCGGCCAACTGCTCAAGCTGCTTCCTGGCGGCCGTGTTTTCCAGGAGCCTGCGTGCGCCGGCCAACGAAGTATTGCCGGCCACGCGCACGCGTTTGGCCAGCACCGGGGAGAGGAAGCCGAGCCGCTCCAGGTCGCCGGGCGCGGTGTGCTCGCCCAAAGCGCCGGCCAAGAACACGGCCGTGAGTTCCGAAGCCGGCAGGCCCGCTTCGGCCAACAGCGCCGAGAGGGCCATGTTGAAAGCCGCCTTGACCTTGAGCAGCTCTTCCACATCGCCGGCGTGCAGCCATAAGCCGGGAGCCATGCGCAGGCGCGCTTCGCCGCGCGTCGATGCGCCCAATTCGCGGGCCAACCTCATCGCCAGGGGTGTGGTGGACTCGGTTCGGAACCTACCCTGCGCATCCAACAGCCCCACGCGCAGCAGGACGGACACCAACGACAGGTAGCCCGTTCCGCTCACAGCCACAGGCCGTGAGCCGTCGCCGAGCACGCTGCAAGTCAAGCCTTGCGGCCCAAGCTCGAAGCGCGTGGCCACTCCAGGGCCCGCCAGGCTACCGTGGCGCAGACCTATGCCTTCAAGGGCAGGCCCCAAGGGTACGCTGGCCACGAGCACCCGTTCCCGATCGAGCACCAGGGCGAACTCGCCGTTAGTGCCCATGTCCGCCAACAGATAGGGCGTGGGTCCGCCTGCGTCCAGGGCGTCCAGAGCAGCTAAGCCGGCGCTCAGGTCTCCCCCTGCAAAAGGGCCGAACAGCGGAGGGATGTAACAAGGCGGCAAGTCGGGGGTCAGGCTATGCCAGACCCCGCCGCGAAAGTCCAGCTTATATGGAGCGGCGGCCAGGCCGTCGGGCGAAAGCGCCAGCAACAGATAGGTCATGGCCGAATTGCCGGCCACGCACATGGATTCCAGCGGACCCGGCAATGCGCGCGCGATGCGCACGAGCAAATCCAGAACCACCTGACGCAGAAGCCCGGCCTCTCCCCTTGCCGCCAAGGCCAAGCGGGACATGACCTCGCTGCCCGCGCCGAGCTGCGGGTTCAAGGCCCGGCCGCGGGCAACAACGACTCCTTCCGAAAATGCTTCCCAGTGCACGCTGGTGGTGCCCAGATCCACGGCCAAGTGCAATGGCCCGACTGGCGAGGTCAGCACCTCGTGGACCTCGACGGGCACACTGGAGGCCACTGGGGGCAGTTCGATATGATCGCCGGAACGTGGGAAATGGCGGCAGGCCAAGCGCATGCCGGATTCCAATTCAGCGGATGAGAGGACTTCGAGCTCGGTATCCGTCGGCTGCGGGAATTCGGTGGCGGAGGTGAGATAGCGCACACGGCACAGGCCGCAACGGCCCAGGCCCGAGCAAAGTGGCAGAGGCGGGCGCAGTCCTGTGGCGAACAAGGCCTGGGACAGACTGCTGTCGCGGCTTACGACGATTTCACGCCGCTTGCCCGCGCTATCGCTAACGATTATCGTGGCTGCCATGCGGAGCACCTGGTTCCAATCTAATACTTAAGCTTACGCTCAAGCGTTAGGGAAAGGAAGCCCGGTATCCGACAACTCAGACCAGAGCCTCTTGATCCTTTTCCTGACGTCCTGCCAGATAATGCTCCCACTCATCGATGACGCGGTTCATTCCCGGCAGACCCTCGGCCACGCCAATGTCGGCCCAACGCATCTCGCTTTCCTCGGCATTGACCACGCTGCCCAAGGCGGCGAAACGCATGCACAGGTTAAGACCCTTGCCGCTGGTGAATACCTTAGTCACCGTGACGCCGAGCCAAATCCAGCGATAATTGCCCTTGGCGGGATTGAACAGGAAAAGCTGCAGGCACATGTCCTTGCCTTGTTTATAGGCTTGCGGACGGGCTCCCTCGGGCAGCACCAGACGGATGCCTCCGGCTGAAATGTCGTGGACCCAAGCGTCGCCGGCTTTGTCCATGTTGATTCGCAACGACGGACCGAGCAAGCGCAGACGCGAGCGGCCATCCTCCCAGCGCTCCAGCCACAGCTTGCCTTTGATGAAGCTCTGGCGCTCCACCTCATAGCGGGAATGGTTACGCCGGAGCAGATAGTTGAGGGACATGGGCATCTGAAAATGCAGCAGATATTCCCTGGAGCCGGGCTGGGATACTCGTTCAAGATAGGTATTGAAGTGGTTGAACTGCCGGTCCTTGAACTGAATGGGTCGAAACAGGAACATAAGCATCTTGCCCACGGGAAACCGCATGTTAGCCGAGTTGCCCATGACCTTCAGAACGAAACCTGCAGGACCAACCTCTTCTATCTTCCCTTCGGACAGGTAGCGAGCATTCTTGCCGTCGCCCTGATGCACTTCCAAGGGTGATTCAGCCTTGGCGAGGTGTTCTAGAATGCGTCGATTGTCTTCCAGGCGCTTCTTGCCGGCGAACATGGCCAGCAGATGATAATGAAGCTTCTTGTAATTATGACGCAGGAGATAGCCCATGAGCAGAACCGTCACTATGCCCAGTATGCTGCCGAGGAAATATGTATCGGCAGGCTTCATCTGGACTCTGGCGAAGGAATTCTGGACCAGATTGAGATAGCTCTTATCGAAGCTCGCAGCCATGGGCGCCCTGTCGGCACCGGAGCAGAACTCACCGAGACGCTGGAAAGCCATCATCCACCATGTCTGAAAAACCATGCACTGCTCCTCGAAATGATCTATCTCCATCAATACTCGGCAAACCGGCAATCGTCGAGAATTCTCGATCACTCCCTGGCGGACGGCGGTAAGGTATACCTGCTTGTCTCCTACTCCAGCGCGGAGCTTGATCAAAAAGCGTAGCGCAGGGTGTTGACGTTCTCGGTTTGCTCTTTATTTAATGTTTCGCGACGCTGATCTCGCGTCCCGATACCAAGATTTGCCCAAAGGAGCAGCTAATGTCCGACAACAAGTTTGGAACGCACACCTGCCCGCATTGCGGCAGCGAGCTTAAAATCTGGATCGCACCGCCCGAAACATGGTGGGGCGAAATTCTCGTCTGCAACAACAACGATTGCCCGTATTACAAGGGATCCAACGATACTATCGCCAACAAGCGCGACGACTCCCGCCTGGGATGCCGCTACGCCATCGATCCCGGCAACGAGTTCAAGCCTTTTAACCTGTTGTCCTGGTGCCCGACGTTGGATTAATTCCAGCCGTCGAGATCCACGTTTCGCGACAGCCACACGGGAGGCCTTGCAAGCCTCCCAGCGCATAAACCCCGTCAGGTGACTTCCCGGCGGGGTTTTGTGTGTTCTCGGCTCATGCAACGAGTCTTGCCCTCACTGTGCGCAAAACTCCATGGTACGTATAAATAATTATAGCTGTCGGAATTCCCCGCAGTCACGAATGCGACCATAAGCCAAGCGTTTATGGCGCTATCTGACCAAAATCATCGCCACATGCCCAGAGAGGCGCAAGCCTCCCCTACTGCCCGGCAAGCTGCAAGGCTAGATCGCGGGAATGGTCTGACGCTGAGCTTCCGCGGTGTGACTCGCATCCTGCTCCAGCGTTGTGGTCAGATGGCTGACCAATCCGGCGAAGGCCTCTCTGCGGTCCTGGGGCACTCCCTCGGCCGGCGGCGTCTTGAGCTTGACTGGATTGATATGCTGACCGTTCTTCTTCATGCGAAAGCAGACGTGAGGCCCGGTCGCCCAGCCAGTTTGGCCCACGTAGCCGATGACTTGCCCCTGCCGCACGCGCGAACCGCGTTTGAGGCCGGACGCGAAGCGGCTCATGTGCAGGTAGGATGTCTCGTAGCTGTTGTTGTGGCGGATGGTGATGTAGTTGCCCGATGCGTTATTCCTGGTCCGGACCGTGATCACACCATCCCCCACGCTCTTGATGGGCGTGCCTGTGGGTGCGGCGTAATCGGTACCCAGATGAGGGCGGTTGACACCGAGCACGGGATGGAACCGCTTGCGTGAAAATCCCGAAGTGATGCGGGCGAAGTCTAGCGGAGTTTTG
Source organism: Desulfocurvibacter africanus subsp. africanus DSM 2603 (assembly GCF_000422545.1). Classification (NCBI taxonomy): domain Bacteria; kingdom Pseudomonadati; phylum Thermodesulfobacteriota; class Desulfovibrionia; order Desulfovibrionales; family Desulfovibrionaceae; genus Desulfocurvibacter; species Desulfocurvibacter africanus. The sequence goes on along the minus strand of NZ_AULZ01000002.1, from coordinate 130,815 downwards.
AGGAAGGCCTTGCGCATGGAACGGCCGTTCTCATCATAGAAGTGGGCTTGGCCCTCGGCCGTTTCGAAGAGAAAGCCCTTGTAGACCTGCCCCTGATTGATGAACATGGCCGCCAAAATGCGCCCATAGCCTGCGGGTTGGCCATCCCGTGAGCGCTTCTCCGCCAATACGGTAAACGTATCGCCCTCGCGAATGTCGCGAATGAAATCGATGTCCCAGGCGAAAATTTCCGCTAGCCGCACGGCGAGTTCCGGCGATTCGCCGGCAGCGTCCACAGCAGCGTAAAGGTTGCTGGTGATCACGCCCGACACGCGCTCCGTGCGCACATCGTACTCGATGGGTGCGCGCTCGACTTGAAAGCCCTCTTCCGCCTTGAGAATCCGGAGCTTCTCCGCCGCGCTGATCTCATACTCGAAGCCGTGAAAATCATCGCCCTGGGTCGTGATGGCGAAAGCATGGCCCGCGCAGATGCGCGACAAAGAAAAAATTTCCTCGCATTCGCGGGCCAGGGAAATAATTTCGGCGGGGGAAAAGAAGTCACCGAGCAGCGTCATGACTGTATCGCCCTTCTGCACGACGCCTTCCTTGAGTAGAAGGGCATCCACGCCACTGTCCCCTGCAAGGATTTCGTTACCGGCCTGTCCAGTCGCTTCCGTGAACTCGTCCCTTGCGGCTCCGGGCTTGCTTGCAGCACGAGAGTCCGAGGCTCCTTCCTGCCTGTCATCCCGGTCGAGCATGGGCATTAGGCTGAGAATACCCATGAAGCATATCATGACAAGCACGATCGTCTTCCGCTTTGAACGCTTCTTGATGGTCATTCGGTAGTAATTGGTCATTGCGCAGATTCGGGTGGGTTTGGTTGATCTCGCCTGAGCGATTTTTCAGATTTGGTACAGCTTTTCAGGCCCGGTGTCCATACATCATGGCCGCGAATCCTTGTGCCAGGCGGGTTGGCGGTCGACGAACCTCATCCGGGAAGCACCGGAATAATTCCCTAAAGTTTCCAACGGGGCCGCCGATAAGAGTTGCATAGTTCACATTGGCAAGGACGCCAACACACTTCAAGGAGGAATCAACTATGTCTCTTACGATCAATCACAACCTGATGGCGACGAACGCGGCCCGCAACCTGAGCACTTCGTACTCCAACCTGTCCGTGTCCACCCGCCGCCTGTCCTCGGGACTGCGCGTTGGCACCGCCGCCGATGACGCGGCCGGTTTGGCTTCCCGCGAGCTCATGCGCGCCGACATCTCGTCCCTCAACCAGGGCGTGCGCAACGCCAACGACGCCATCAGCCTCATCCAGACGGCTGACGGCGGATTGCAGGTCATTGACGAAAAGCTCATCCGCATGAAGGAGCTTGCAACGCAGGCCTCCACCGGCACCTACAACTCCGACCAGCGCCTGATCATCGACTCCGAGTACCAGGCCATGGCTTCGGAAATCACGCGTATCGCCAGCGCGACCGACTTCAACGGCGTCTATCTGCTGAACGGCAACCTGTCCGGCGCAAACAGCACGCATGATGGCTCCGCGCTTGCTTCCACCGGCCCGCTGAAGGTCCACTTCGGCACGGGCAACGACTCGGCCGAGGACTACTACTACATCGCCATCGGCAACTCCACGGCCTCGGCTCTGGGCGTGGGCCTTTGCGCCGGCGCCACCGCCGCTGGCGCTTCCATCTCCACGCAGGAGAATGCCCAGAAGGCCCTGGAAGCCATCAACAGCGCTATCATCTCCAAGGACAAGATCCGCGCCAACCTGGGCGCCCTGCAGAACCGCCTGGAGAACACCGTCTCCAACCTGCAGATCCAGGCCGAGAACCTGCAAGCCGCCGAGTCGCGCATCTCCGACGTGGACGTCGCCTCCGAGATGACCGAGTTCGTGCGCCAGCAGATCCTGTCGCAGTCCGCGGTGGCCATGCTGTCCCAGGCCAACTCCCTGCCCAGGATGGCCATGCAGCTCATCGGCGGCTAATTCTGACCATCTTCATATTGTTGAAGAAAAAGGCCCGCTCTTGCGGGCCTTTTTCATTTCCAGCCGACCAAGCCGAGCTGCGTTGTAGCCTGCCTGGCTTTGTCGAAATTCCGCCGTGACAGAGCAGGGCCTTTGGGCTCTGGTCGAACACGCCAATCCGCTACGCCTTATCCCTTCACCTGCGAAGCAACTTTCCGCCTCGTGAAGCCTCGTCCCTGGCTGCAATAAATACCGATGAATACCAAGCCGGCACCCAGAAATTGGACGGTAGTAAAGCGTTCACCGAGCATGAGCCAGCCCAGCGCCACGGCGACCACAGGTATCAGGTTCACATAGGCTGCAGCCTGGCTCGCGGGCAGAATGCTCATACCGTAGTTGTAAAGGCCATATGCCCCGACGGTAATGATCGTGCCAAGGAAAACCACGGCCAGGGTTGGCGCCCAGGCAAAATTGGCTGGGATTTCGGGCGCGTGCCACAAAAACGCTGGCAAAAAGAACACCGCGCCGCATACGGCCTGCATGGCGGTCAGATACCAGGGAGAGTGGCGAGCCGAAAGTCGCTTGACCAGCAGCATGTAACCAGTGGCGCTGACCATGGCCATGAATTCCAGGAAATTGCCCAATACTGGATTAGGCGCATCTTCCGTGGCAGAGCCGCCCAGGGACAACACAGCCACGCCCGCAAGCGAAACAAGAAAGCCGACGACCACGCTTGCCCGAATATTCTCTGCAAGCATGAAGTGTGCGCCCACCGCCACGGTCAGAGGCAATATCGCCGAAACAGTCCCGGCCTGGGAGGCCGTGGTATAGTGCATGGCGTAGCCTTCAAAGAGATAATAGAGACACGGCTCGAATAAAGCCATGAGCAGGATGGCCCAGATGTCGCGGAGTTGAAAAACCACTCGGCGCAAGCTACGCGAGCAAGCCATAAATATGAGCGAGGCGATGGCCATGCGACCCCAGATCACCGGCATGGGGCCGTAGGCAGTTACGGCTATCTTCATGGCGATGAACGAAGCGCCCCAGAGTACCGTCGAGGTGAACAGAGAAGCGTGGGCCAGACGCAGACTACGCTCCGAAGGCATTATCATTGTTTGTCCCCTGTAAACGGTCCCAAGCAGGACGCCGAAAATGGCCCTGCCGCTTCCGCAAGTCAATGGAGACCTATCCTCCTTTGCTTATCTTTTTTCTTGCCAAAACCAGCTCCACTACCTATATCAGCACCTCGCACAACGGGATGTGGCTCAGTCTGGTAGAGCGCCGCGTTCGGGACGCGGAGACCGGAGGTTCAAATCCTCTCATCCCGACCAGATTTCAAAGGGTTACGAGACAATCGTAACCCTTTTTTGTCTCGGTACATAAATTCGGTAGACAAGCGCCTTTCTTTGCGTTGGACGGAATCAATTTCAGCCTTCTCCCTGTCCGCCCTCCTGACCGAAAAGCGCCTTCTGGAAGCCTCCAATCGTCCCGCTGCCGTGCAGGCCCTTGCCTTGCCTGGAAAAGAACATGGGGCCGTATCCCAAGCGCTTGGCCTGCTTGCGTCGTATGTCGTGAGCGCTGACGGGCCTGACCATGCCGTTCAGGTCAATCTCACCCCAAAACACCGCGCCTTCTGGAAGCGGCCGATCGTAGAGGCTCGACAGCACGGCCGCGACGATGCCCAGGTCCAGACCCGGCTCGGCCAGCTTCAGCCCGCCGCCGATCTTGCAGTACACATCAGACGTAGCCAGGTTGATGCGCAGGTGTTTCTCCAGCACGGCCAACAGCAGGTGCAGACGGTTCACGTCAAAGCCCAGGGCCGTCCGCCGGGGGAAGGACAACGTAGAGCGGCCCACGAGGGCCTGCACCTCCACTGCGAAGGGTCGCTGACCGTCCATGGCCATGACCACCGCCGTCCCTGATAAAGAGGCGTCCCGCTCACCCAGGAAGAAGGTAGACGGATCGCTGACGATGGACAGTCCTTTTTCGAGCATCTCCAGCACCAGCAACTCGTCGCTGGGTCCGAAGCGGTTTTTGAGCACGCGCAGGATGCGGTACAGGTGGCGCCGGTCGCCCTCCAGGTAGAGCACCGTGTCCACCATGTGTTCCATGAGCTTGGGGCCGGCGATGCTGCCTTCCTTGGTCACGTGTCCCACGAGGAAGAGCGTGGTGGCGGACTTCTTGGCCTGCTCGATGAGTTCCGTGGACACGGCGCGCACCTGGCTCACGCTGCCGGGTATGCCATCCACGCGCGAGGATGCCATGGTTTGCACCGAATCCACGATGAGCAGCTCGGGCGGCTGACCGGACGTAAACAGGCTCAGCAGGTCGTCGTTATTGGCCGTGGCCATGGCCAGCAGCCCCGGCCCCAACAGACCAAGACGCTCGGCCCGGCCCTTGAGTTGCGGCAGGGACTCCTCGCCCGAGGCGTAGACCGCCCGGCCGCCGCGAGTCGCCACACTGCCGGCGAGCTGCAGGAGCAGCGTGGACTTGCCGATGCCCGGTTCACCGCCCAGGAGCACGGCCGCGCCGGGCGTCAGCCCCTTGCCCAGCACGCGGTCCAACTCCTCGAAGCCCGTGGGTCGGCCCTGCATCAGCTCGCCGCCGACCTCTTCCAGGGCCACGGGGGCATTCTTGCCGCCCGGCTTGGACTCGGATGGGCTTTTCTTGCTCACAATCTCGGCAGCCAAGGTGTTCCACTCCTTGCAGGCCGGGCACTGGCCCTGCCATACAAGGCTCTGGTTGCCGCAAGTCGAGCAGATATAGATTTCACGCGTCTTGGCCATTCCATCTCCTCAGCAGCTCATATTGCCGCTTTATGTAGAGCATTTTGCTTTTGAAAATGCTCTGCAAGCCATGCGTCGGCATGGCTTGCCGTCGCGTAGGCGTAGGCGTAGGCGCAATTCACTTGCGCCGTCAACGCCGGAGCGGGCGTCTTAAAAGCAATCTGCTCTAAAAAGACAGGGCCGGGAGAACGAAGCTCCCGGCCCTGCATAAATACTCACTCTTCCAGCTATAGCCAGCAGTCCGCTCGTCTACTTCGCTGGGTCCTTGGCCTCTATTACCTTGACCCCGAATTCGGCCACGGTCTCGGGCGCATTGAAGAACACGGCCATGAACGGCACGGACTCGCCGGTCTGCACGTCGGAATTGTTGCTCAGGATGCCCACGTCGGAGTTGAGCGCGGCATCGATCTCCTGAGGGCTCATGATCTGAAGTTGAAACAAGGAGACCGTGTTGCCGGCGGACATGTCCTTGCTGACCACGACGTTGCCCGTCTGATCATATAGGCTCGCCTGCACGCGGATGAATTCTTTAGAGCTGGGGAAGTTATTGACCACCTTGCCCTCGATGACGAAGACTTGGCCCGCTTTTTCGTTCTGCACGGTGTACTGGCGGATGTTCTCCAGTGAGAGCAGACGAACCTGCTCCTCGGCGGGCTTGGCCATGCTGCCGCTCTGGGGCAAACCAGCCGTGCGGGCCATATCCTGGACCCACGGAGGCAGACTGGACCACAGGCCGAGATAGTGGATGGCGGCCACGCCGCCTCCTGCGAGCAGGAACACGAACAAGAGCAGAAAGAGCAAAAGCTTGCCTGCGCCGCCGGACTTCCTTTTCTGCTTCTTGGGCTGACGGTCGAAATCGTCGTCCCCATCCAGGTTCAAGCCTAGGCCTGAGGCACTAGAACCAGATCCGGTCTCGTCCTCAAAACCTGTCTCGTCATTAGCCGTCGGCCACAAGTCATCCATATCGTCGGACTGGTCCAGAGAACGCTGCCGCCCTGCCGACCGTCCGGCAGGGGCGGGATCGCCTTCGTCCAGGTCCATGGACAAGCCGCGCAAGGCAGCCTCGAACTCGTCGTCTCCAAGTTCTTCCTGAGCCGCGGCGCCGGGCTTGTCTTGCCTGCCGCCAGCTTCCTCCTCTACATTTTCGGTCGATTCGCCCCAGCCCAAATCCTCACCGAGACCAAGATCGTCCGGCTCACCGGACCCCATCTCAGAGGCCTTTTTGCTTTCACGACTTGGACTCGGTGCGAAATCAGAGCCCAAATCAAGGTCGTCCAGACCCAAGTCATCGGCAGGCTTCTTGCGAGCCGCAGGCTTGTCGCCCAGCAGCGCGCCCAGGTCCGTTTCGGAACTTAGGCCGCCGAAGATATCCTCGTCCTCGACCGCGGGCTTTTTCTTTCTATCCGCCTTGGCCGGAACATCCTCCTTGAGGAAATCGTCAGAGAAGGAAATCTCGTCGCTTTCCTTCTGCTTGTCTTCAAAGGGGTCCTTGCCCAGGTCGCTCAGATCGCCCAGGCTGGCGAGGAAATCCTCCTCGTCGAAATCGGTCTCGGAAGCGGCCTTGCCGGACGTGCCGCCAACGGCATCAGCCGTGTGAGCGACTTCCTTTTGAGGCTGGGCATTGGGAGCGACAGGCTCGGGTTTGGACGCTGAGGGTTCGGGTACAGGCGCTGCCTTGACTTCCGTTTGAAGCTTGGGCGCCGGCTCAAATGCGGGTTCGACGCTTTCAGGATAAGCGGTGAAGGTATGTGTGCAACGGGAGCAGCGGACCTTGGTGCCGCTGTCCAAAATCTTGTTGTCGGGGAGGTTGTATTTAGTCTGACACTCTGGGCATTGAACAATCATGGATGTAATCTCCGATGGCCGGACTACGGCCGCGTCAGCACAGACCTATCCGCTTCGGCCGTCGCCATCGGGGATTAGGTCGTAGATGCTACGCATGCCGCGATATTTTTCAGCATAGTCAAGTCCGTAGCCCACCACAAAACCTTTGTCCAGGGCAAAGCCGGTGAAATCAACCTGCAATTCCACCTCGCGCCGTTCGGACTTGTCTATAAGGGCACATATCTTGACCGATTTAGGCCTGCGCAAGGCAAGAACCTTGAGGAAGTAATCCATGGACCGGCCCGTGTCCACGATGTCTTCCACAACGAGCACATGCTTGCCTTCGATGTTCGTCTCCATATCCTTCTTGAATTCGACTTTCTCGGCGCCGTGTGTGCGGTCGCCGTAGCTGGCCAGGCGCACGAAGTCCAAGCGCACGTCCATCTGCTGCGGCAAGGCGCGCACCAGATCCGAGAAAAAGAGAAAGGCTCCCTTGAGCACGCACACGGCAATGATTGGTTCGTCGCCATAGTGGCGGCATATCTCCAGGCCGAGTTCCTGCACGCGGCGTGCTATATCCTGTTCGTCAATGAGCTTGATGAAAGTCGGCATATTGGCAGGGCTCCGGTTCAACGGGAGGGGAGCGTGATGAGCATTGCGGTCTCGTCGCACTCCGGGAATTTGGGACAGTTGATGCAGTCGGACCAGACCTTCTGCGGCAGGGTGTCTTTTTCCACCTCGGAAAAGCCGCACCTGCGAAAAAAGTCCACCACGTAAGTCAGGGCAAAAACGCGCGACAGCCCCAGTTGGGAGGCCTCATCCAGACAAGTCTGAACCATGGCCCGCCCCACGCCCCTGCCCTTGTGCGCTTCATCCAGGGCCAGCGAACGCACTTCGGCCAGGTCTTCCCAGCAGATGGTCAGAGCGCAGCAGCCAACGGGCGTGCCTGTGGCGATCTCCTCGGCCACGTAGAAGTCGCGCACGTGCCCGTACAATGAATTCAGGGAGCGCGGCAGAAGTTGGCTCTTCTGGGCGCAGGACATGAGCAGCCTGTGCATGACCTTGATGTCGGACATGCTGGCCTTGCGAATTGTATACGCCTCCATGGGCGAATCAGTTCTCCTGCATGAGGTTGCGCACCATGGCCTCGACCTCGCCGGCCACATAGCCGGCCATGTCGTCGGCCTGGTGGCCGTTACGGTCATACACTACGGTATATGGCACGCCGCTGACCTGATAGGCGGCCAGCAGCTCACGTGAACTCATATACACTGGGTAGTTGAGGGGCTCATCCTGCATGAAGCGCCTCACGGGCTCTTTGGTTTCGTCCACGGAGACGCCGAGCACGACGAGCTGCTCGGGCGAATACTTCTCCCGCAGGGCCTTGAGCTCGGGAAGCTCCTGCCTGCAAGGCGGACACCAGGTGGCCCAGAAGTTGACGAGCACGACCTTGCCCTTGCTGCCGTCGATGAACTCCAGCAGCTCGCTATAACTCAACGTCTGAAGGTTCGAGCCGTCATGGAGTTCCCCCCAGCTCGCGGCAGGCCGCTGTTGCTCAACGGCGGCGGGGCTGTCCGTCGGGGCGGAAGCCTTGCGACCCTCCTGCTCGTCGGCCCGATCCGAGCCCTCATCGCGCGAGCAAGCCGCGAGGCAAAGCAGGGCCAGCACGCAGCCCATGACCATCAAACGGATCAAGCGGTTCGAACCTGTCATCAATGAGAAACCTCGCGGTGAAGGGAGCCGGCTGAGCATCGAGCCCCGAGCCCACTCGCCTATTAAGCGCTGACCAGTTGCTTGGCAAGCCTTACGGCAGCCACGGCGTCCTTGGCGTAGCCGTCGGCTCCGATGGCTTCGGCGTAGCGCTGGGAAACCACCGCGCCGCCGATTATGATCTTGGCCTGCAGGCCGCTTTCGCGCACCAGCTTCACGACTTCCTCCATGCGCACCATGGTCGTGGTCATAAGCGCGGACAGGCCGATGAGCCTCGCGTCATGGCAGCGCGCGGCATCCACTATGGCCGCCGCCGGCACGTCCTTGCCCAGGTCCAGCACGTCGAAGCCGTGGTTGCGCAACAGCAGACAGACGATGTTCTTGCCGATGTCGTGGATGTCTCCCTCCACCGTGGCCATGACGATGCGCGGCCGCGCCTCGTCCCGGCCCGACTGCTCCAGCAGGGGGCGCAGGCGTTCGAAGCCGAGCTGCACGGTCTCGGCGGAGAGCATGAGCTGGGGCAGGAAGTATTCTCGGCGCTCGTACTTCTCGCCCACTTCCATAATGCCGGGGATGAGCTCCTTGTCCACCAGGTCGAAGGGGTTGTCACCCCGCTCCAGGGCAGCCTCCAGCAGAGGGACAAGGCGCTCCTTGTCGCCCCGGATCACGGCCTCGCGCGGCGTGGCAGCCGCGGCATCCGGACCGGACATGCGCAATCCGGCGGACGGGCCGGCCTCGCCCGGTTTCCAGGCCGAGAAACCGGCGATGAAGCGCCCGGCCTGCGGATCACGGCCCAGGAGCACTTCGGCGGCGGCCAAGGCCTCCCGCAGGCGCGTGGAGCCCGGATTGGCGATGCAGGCAGTGAGTCCCTCGGCCATGCACATGGCCAGGAACGTGGAGTTGACCAGCTCGCGCGCGGGCAGGCCGAAGGAGATATTGGACAGGCCCAGCACCGTGGGCAGCCGCCAGACGTCACGGCAATGGCGGATGACCGAGAAGCAGGACTTGGCCGCTTCGGGCTTGGAGGAAACAGTCAGGGCCAGGGCATCGACCATGATCAGCCGGCGCGGAATGCCCAGGTCGTCGGCCTTGCGCAGCAGGGACTCGATGGCCGCAAGTCGTTCGGACGCAGTGACGGGCAGCTTCTTGCCCGCCAGGGGCAGAAGTATGAACGGTGTGCCGAGTTTCTTGCACAGCGGCCCGAGCTCTTCCAGCCGGCCGGGCTCGCCACTGATGGAGTTGACCAGGGGCGAACCGGCGCAGGCCCACAAGCTCGCGGCCATGGCCTGAATATCCGTGGTGTCGATGGCCAGTGGCGCGTCGAAGCGCTCGGACAGCGCCTTGACCAGAGCGGGCAGCACCTCGGCCTCCTTGACCATGGGCGCTCCCACGTTCACGTCCAAGATCCCGGCTCCGGTAGCGAGCTGCTCGGCTGCCATGGACAGGGCCTCGCCGAACACGCCGGACTGCAACTCCTCGGCCAGCTTCTTCTTGCCCGTGGGATTGATGCGCTCGCCGATAAGCACGAGGGGCAGCGCATGGTCCACGGCCACGGAGCCGCCGCGGGTGGTCAGCACGAGACAGGGATTCTCGGGCGGCGCGAGTCTGGTCCAGGTTTTGCCCTGCAGGGCGGCGGCCAGGGCCGCTATGTGTTCCGGGCTCGTGCCGCAGCAGCCGCCCAGGAATTTGGCCCCCAACTCCGCGAAACGGGCGGTCTTGGTCGCGAACTCCTCGGGACCCAGGGGAAACACGGTGCGGCCGTTCTCCAGCCTGGGCAGTCCGGCATTGGGCTGCACGTGGTAGCGCGTCTCCAGCCTGCGCCTCATCAGCTCCACGAGAGCGGCCATTTCCTCGGGCCCGGTGCCGCAGTTCACGCCGACAACATCCACACCAAGATTCTGCATGGTGTCCACGAAGGTGTTCGGCGGAGTGCCCGTGAGGCTGGTCTTGCCTTCATAAGTCATGGACACGAGCACGGGCAGATCGCAGATCTCCCGCGCGGCCACCACCACGGCCTTGGCCTCGGCCAAGTCGAAATGCGTCTCGGCCTTGATGAGGTCCGCGCCGCCTTCCACGAGACCGCGAATCTGCTCGATGAAAAGCGCCACCATGTCGTGGAAGGAAATCGGCCCCAAAGGCTCCACGAACAGGCCCGTGGGGCCCACGCTGCCGGCCACGAAGGCTCTGTCGCCGGCTGCCTGCCGTGCTATCTCGACAGTCGCCCGGTTAAAGGCGCGCACGTCCACGCCCTTGCCCAGCTTGGGAGCCGTGCCCCCGAAGGTGTTGGTGGTCAGGATGCGCGCGCCCGCGGCCAGATATTCCTCGTGCAGGCCGCGCAGGACGTCCGGCCGCTCTAGACCGAAAAGCTCAGGGGACATGCCCGCCGGCAACCCGCGCTTCTGGAGCAGAGTGCCGTAAGCCCCATCAAACAGATGGAGAGCCTGATCATTCAAAGCTGTTCTGAAATCGGGCACGATCCAACTCCTGCAGTCATTTCGGGGGGACGGGAAGCGCGGCTGGCCTTACCGGAGAGCAAATCGTGATACTGAAAAGCGTTGAAAAGGACAAACAGAAAATATACCCTGCTCCTCTATGCTGCCTCATCCACGCGTTTGCCGGCAAACCCAACCAGCCCGAAGGCGAATATATATACTATGAAGATTTCTCGCCAGAAAAGCCCCGCACTCGACGCCCCTAGCCAGGAACGCCGCAAAAACCGGCGAGCCAAGACGGCCGGTGAGCTCGGTGATCGCAGCGGCGCCGAACGCCTCAAGCCGGAAGACACCGACGAGGACTCGCCCGATACCGAGCTGACCGGGGAAGACGAAACGGATACGCCCGAGATGGAGCTCGAGGCCGAACCTGATCTCGATGATTTGGTCGAGGAACTCGCACCCGAAGGTATGGACCAGGACGAGGTCAAGGAACCCGGCGAGACCTCACTGGGACCGGGAGCCTTCCGACTGCCCGTGCTCAAGGCCGGTCGTGGCGGAACCGCCGATATCCTGCACATGTACATGCAGGAGATAAGCCGTTTCCCAATCCTCAAGCCCGAGGAAGAGGTCGAACTTGCCAGGCGCGTGCGCGACACCGGCGATCAGGATGCGGCCTTCCGTTTGGTGACTTCTCACCTGCGACTTGTGGTCAAGATAGCGATGGACTTTCAGCGCCGATGGATGCAAAACGTCCTGGACCTCGTTCAGGAAGGCAATGTAGGCCTCATGCGGGCGGTCCAGAAGTTCGACCCGGAGAAGGGCATCAAATTCTCCTATTATGCGGCGTTCTGGATAAAGGCCTACATCCTCAAGTTCATCATGGACAACTGGAGGATGGTCAAGATCGGGACGACCCAGACCCAGCGCAAGCTCTTCTACAACCTGAATAAGGAGCGCCAGCGCCTGCAGTCCCAGGGTTTTGACCCGACCTCGTCCACCCTGTCCAAGAGTCTCGGCGTGTCCGTGGAAGATATCGAGGAGATGGACCAGCGACTGTCCAGAAGCGACATGTCCCTGGACATAACCATCGGCGACGACACCACCGCCACTCGCATGGACTTTCTGCCGGCGCTCGGGCCAGGCATAGAGGAAACCTTGGCCAACTCGGAAATCTCGGCCCTGCTCCGGGAGCATCTGGCCAGCATCGTTCCCATGTTGAGCGACAAGGAACAGGATATACTTCAGAAACGCCTGCTATCGGACTCCCCCGTGACCTTACGCGAAATCGGTGACCAGTATGGGATTACCCGCGAGCGTGTGCGACAGATTGAGGCTCGGCTTCTGCAGAAGATTCGGGAGCATCTCACCGACAAGATTGAAGACTTTTCCAAGGATTGGATTCGAGAAAATGAGTAATGTCCTCTCCGGGTTCAAGCGGGAGGCGAGGAAGATCGCGTCATCACTTGGCGCACCCAAGTTCTACATCGCCTGCGCAGCCGACTACGACATCTCCCACGAGCATTTCTTCGACAATCCTATCATCTTTCGCCTGCGCGAGGATGTCATCCCTTTCCTGTACGACGATTACGGCCATGGCATCGAGCACTCGAAGAACGTGGCCATTGACGCGGGAGCCATTGTGCTGGCCGAGTCCAAAGAGCAGGACAGGGAGGGTGTGCGCCGCATGGTTCTGCTGGCCCAGGTGGCCGGCCTGCTGCACGATGTCTGCCGTCTGGACCTGGACCATGCGCGCCACAGCGCCGAGACCTCGCGCCGCATTCTGGCCAGCTACCCGCTGAGCGATGAAGACCGCGATATCGTGGCATACGCCATTGCCAACCACGAGAATACCGGCCCCGTGGAACCCGCGGGCGACCAGATACGCCAGACCGTTTCCGACGCGCTGCACGATGCCGACGTGTTCCGTTGGGGACCGGACCACTTCGTGACGACGCTGTGGGAGATCTGCGATTATCAGGACTGGCCCATCAGCGCCACCATCGAACGCTTCCCCACGGCCATGGAGCGCGCGGCGGCCAGGGCCGCTGGACTGCGCACGGCGACCGGCCGGACATACGGCCCGGACCTCATGGAGCGCGGCTTGATCGTGGGCCGCCGGATGTATGCGCTCATGCGCGAATATTGCGAAACCCATCCTTGCGACTGATTTTCCGCCAGGCCTGCTGGCCGGACAATATTATGAGAAGAATCAAGCGCCTAGCCGGCCATAAGGGCTTGCGGCTCGCCATGCTCATGCTGGCCGCGCCCGCAATCATTTCTTGCGCCTCCATGTTGCCCACGAATGCGGGGCAGACGGAGTGGCGGCTCTCTCCATCCGCCGAGGCGAGCTACAACTATCTGGTCTACCTCGATGCCGCGCGTGCGGGGAAGGCGCAGCAGGCTGACGGAGCGTTGTCCAAGGTGCTGGAGTTGGACAAGCGCCAGGAAGTCTACCTGGAGCTCGCCGATCTCAAATGGCGCTTGGGCAAGACCGAGGAGGCCGCTGTCCTGCTTCAGGACGGACTTGTACGCTACCCTGGCGACAAATGGCTGACCCTGCGTCTGGCCGATATTTACCGGCTCCAGCAACGCTATGACGGAGCCGCCACAACCCTGGAAACCTACCTTGCGGCACACCCTTCTGATGCCGAGGCCTTGTCGCGCCAAGCACGCCTGGCCCTGGAGCGCGAACGTTTCGCCCAGGCCCGCGACATTCTGGCCAAGCTGCCGGCTGAACGGCACTCTCCCGAGGTCTTGTACCTGCGGGCCAAGGCCGAAGTCGGCCTTGCGCAGAACCGCAAGGCCATAGCCACCCTGCGCAAGGCGCTCGAAAAGGACCCGACTTACCTGCCGGCCGTGGTGGAACTGGCGTACATCCTGGAACTGGAGAACGACTTCGCCGAGGCCGAGCGCGTCTACGTGCGACTCCTGGAACTGGGCGAGGCCAGCACCGAGGTCTGGATTAAGCTCATCGACCTGAACCTCAAGCTGAACAATCCGGAAAAGGCGTTGAGCCTTGCTCAGAGCGGCCCCCAGAGCAAAGCCTTTCTGCTCGAAACTGCGCACCTGTTCCTGGGCCAGAAATTCTATGACGAAGCCACCGAGGTCCTGACGCCTCTTGCGCAACAGGAGCCAATGGACGCCGACGTGCGCTTCTACCTTGCTCTGCTCGAGTATGAAGGCCGCAAGAACAGCGAGGCGGCCCTGTACCAACTGACGCAAATCCCGCAGGATTCGCCGCATCACCAGCGTTCACTGTCCTTTCGGGCCCAGATTCTCATTTCCCAGAAGCGCTCCGAGCAGGCCTTGGTGGTTTTGCAAGAAGCTCGCGAGTTGTACCCCGCCGAGGCAGAGTTCGCCGAAGTCCAGGCTTGGGCCCTCGCGACTTCGAACCGCAACGCCGAGGCGGAGCAGGTCCTTGTGCAAGCCTTGACCCGCTGGCCCGACAATGCGGACATCCTGTACCGCTTGGGCCTGATCCAAGAAGAGCAAGGCCGCAGCAGTGAAGCCCTATTGTCCATGGAGCGAGTCATCACGATCGCCCCCGACAAGGCTGACGCCCTCAACTTCATCGGCTACGTGCTGGCCGAGCAGGGACGGGACCTGCAGCGCGCCCTGACGCTCATCCGCAAGGCCATGGAACTGGACCCGGACAACGGGTATATTCTTGATTCCCTGGCTTGGGTCTTGTTCAAGCTTGGTGAATATGACAAATCCATGCTGGAGATCCGAAAAGCCGTGAGCATGGAAAAGAACGATTCGGCCATATGGGAGCACTTCGGCGATATCGCCCGTGCCCTCAATAAGCGCAAGGAGGCCCGCAAGGGTTACTCCAATGCTCTCAAGCTCGGCTCAAAGCATACCGAACGCGTCCAAAAAAAACTTGAGGGCCTATGATTCCGGCCGTCACGTATCGCAAGAACCATTGCTACGCCCCGGCCCTGATTCTAGGCTTGCTGCTGGCTTTTATCGCGGGTTGCGCGGCGCGGCAGCCGATGCTCCACCCCGACGCCGCCCCAGCTGAGGCATGGGCTCGCTTCCAGGAAACACAGCAGGCTTCGGCCGCCATGCCCAACGCCTTCAGCCTCAGCGCCTCGCTCTACTACAGCGCCGAGGGCCGGACCAACCGCACCATACTTGATATCTGGGGCAACCGTGCTTATCCCTTGCGCCTGAACATCCGCGCTGGAATCGGCACGACTTTGGCCCATATGCGCGAGGACGGAGACGGCCTTATGGTCTTCTACCCCTCCGAGAACAAGGCGTTCATTCACCCTGACAGCCGAGCGGCCATGCCCGCCCTGGGGCTGGATTTGCCTTTCAATCTGCGCGACCTGTCCATGCTGTTGCTCGGTTCAGCCAGTCGGCTCATGCCCGCCGAGTACACCTCGGCGCGCCTGGACGGACAAGCGTACGTCTATACCTTGCCCTCCGGCTCCGCCATCGCCGAGGTGCGGCTGCTCCCCGACGGCAGTCTGTCCAGTCTCGCTGGTCGTGGAAAACAGCCCTGGCGCATTGATATCACGGAATACAAGCAGATTTCCGAAGCAGGGATCATCCCCGGACGGTTGGCCATGAGCGTGCCGCCCAAGCAGCGCGCCACATTGCGCCTGCGCACCCTGTCATTCCGTGACGAGCCGTGGGCGACCAGCGCCCTGGAGCTTAAGTTGCCTCCGCAGATTGAAGCCGCCGTTGTCCAGTAGTTACCGGCTTTCGACGCTGCTCTATCCTTGAAGCTGGCGCACTGAAACAAGCAACGCGTGCCGCCGGTGAAATTACCGTGAGCATGCGCCAATAACGGCCATGCCGAACGTTTTGGCGGGACGGCTTGTAAACGCAGGCCTTGATCGCATAAACGGTTTGCACGCCGAGCAAAGCAAGAGATCTTCATGTCTGTGAAGCAAGACTTGTACGAAGCCGCTGGCCCCTTGGACATCCTGCGCTTGGGCCTGCGCGTTCTGGCCAGCGAACTGGGCTGGATGCTCAAGAACAGCCTGCGCGAACTGGAGATTCATCAGTTGCGCAAGCGTCTGGATCAGGAATACCTGGCGCTGGGCCGAATAGTCGAACGCTTGACCCAGGAAGAGTCCCAGGTTGGCGACTCCGAGGCTGCCAGAGGAGAGCAGGAGTTGTCTCTGGGGCAGATCGCCTTTCTCAAGCAGGAGATGGCGCTCCTGCGTGGCGAACGAGATCGCGCCCGCTGCGAGCACGTCCGGCGGCGGGTCAGCAAATGGAATTTGGACGGAACAACCTAGTCAGGACCAGCCATGCCCTTCATGTCCATCTATCTTGCCTCTGACCATGGCGGATTCCGCCTCAAGCAGGAACTGCGCGAACACCTGGCCAAACGCGGCGTCAAAGTCACGGACCTGGGCCCGGACTGCATCGAGAGCTGCGACTATCCGCCCTATGCGCGTGCGGTCTGCCAGCGTGTTCTTGAAAATGAAGCAAGCCTTGGCATTCTCGTGTGCGGGACCGGGCTCGGCATGTCCATGGCCGCCAACCGCCTGCCGGGCATCCGCGCCGCCGTGTGCAGTGACGAGTTCTCGGCTCGCATGGCGCGCGAGCATAACGACGCCAACGTGTTGTGCCTCGGTGAACGCGTGGTCGGCCCCGGTCTGGCCGCGGCCATGGTGGACGTGTTCCTGTGCACGGCCTTTCAGGGCGGTCGTCATCAACGGCGCATAGACCTCATTGAAACCCCAGGTGCGGATGTCTCTAGCTAAACACTTGCGTTTTGGGGAACGGATACCGAAAATCACCACCTTCCCAGGTTGATGTTTCAAAAGTATCTATAGTAGACTCACGATTCAACAACCAGCCCTGCGGCCAAGCACATCTAGGCCGCGCGAGCTGGATTGCCGCCTGACGGCCGCGCCGCCGCAGTGCGACCTGCCCATTGGCGCAGGACAGGAGACTGTTATGGAAGCTCCCTCACGAAATTTAGCTCTTGATCTGGTGCGCGTAACCGAAGCCGCGGCCCTGGCCTCTGCGCGCTGGCTGGGACGCGGAGACAAGGAATCCGGCGATCAGGCGGCCGTGGACGCCATGCGCAAGACATTCTCATCCCTGGATATCGATGGCACCGTGGTCATCGGCGAGGGAGAGAAGGACGACGCGCCCATGCTGTACAATGGCGAGCGCGTGGGCTCCGGACGTGGACTGAAAGTCGATGTGGCCGTCGATCCCGTGGAAGGCACGCGGCTGCTGGCCTTCGGCCGGCCCAACGCCATCTCCGTGCTGGGCGTGGCTCCGGCCGGCAGCATGTTCCGGCCCGGACCGAGCTTCTACATGAAGAAGCTCGTCGTACCCACGGCTGCCATGGGCGTGGTGGACCTGGAAGCCCCCGTGGCCGAGAACCTGCGCAAGATCGGCAAGGCCGTGGGCAAGGATGTCGACGACCTGACGGTCTTTGTGCTGGACAAGCCCCGCCACGAGCGGCTCATCGCCGAAATACGCGCGGCCGGCGCACGCATACAGCTGCACACCGACGGCGACGTGGCCGGTTCGCTCATGGCCATCGACCCCAAGAACAACGTGGATGTCATGATGGGCACCGGCGGCACGCCCGAGGGCGTGCTCTCGGCCATCGCCATCCGCATCATGGGCGGCCAGATGTACGCCCGCCTCGACCCGCAGAGCTACGACGAACGCAACGCCCTGTCCGACTTCGGCTATGACCTGCGCCACACCTTCACGGTGGAGGATCTGGTCAAGAGCGAGGATCTCTACTTCGCGGCGTCCGGCATCTCGGGCGGCACTTTCCTTGGTGGCGTTCGCTACACGGGCTTGGGCGCCACGACCTACTCCCTATCCATGCGCGGCAAGACCGGCACCGTGCGCTGGATCGAGGCCTCGCACAAGTGGGACACGCTCATGCAGTTCAGCTCGGTCAAGTACGATTAGAATCGTTTTTTAAATTCGATGCAGCGAGGAGGGCTTCGCCCTCCTCGCATTCCCGCCTAACTCCCGGCTTGCCGCCTGCTCCATAGTCCCCATGCCGTTAACCGGCAGACAAGCCTCAGCTCCGCCATTCGCCTGCGAAATCCTCCACCGTCTTGAGCTTGAATCCGCGATTTCGGAGGACAGCCTCGATGGCGGAAGCGTCCCCAGTGGCCATACGAATGACGACCAAGTGTCGATCCTGGTGGAAGGTGCTTGTGGAGATAATGGATATGCCCTGGTCCGCGATGATCCCCGTGATGTCCTTGAGCACTCCCGGACGGTCCTCGACTTCGAGCACGATGCGGGCCCCCCCCTGACGCAGGCCCATCTCCTCCACCAGCACATCGAGCATGACCGTACGATTGATATAGCCCACGAGCTTACCGCTCCGGTCCACGACCGCCAGCCCGGCCAGATTCTTCTCATGCATGATGTTCGCCGCGGCTTCGATCTCCATCTCCGGCGGCACGGTCACGATATCCTTGCGCATGATCATGCCGATAGTCAGCTTGCGGAGAAGATAGAGAGCCTCGAACTTGTCCAGGGTCGTCATCATCGACGGCAGCGCGGCGCTGATGTCCTCGTCGCGCACATAGCCCACCAGCTTTTCGCCGTCGACCACGAGCAGCATCCACAGATGCTGCTTCTCCAGCAGCGCCTGCGCCTCGGCTACCGAGGTCTTGGTGGTCACGGTCTGAAAGCCCTTCAACATCTTTAGGCCAACGTACATGGCAGCCTCCAGCGTGCTCGGCATCTTGATCGGTTTCCGTGTCAGGCAAGGGACATTCGCATAGACGACCATCCCTCGTCGGCCACACTGCATTCTGTGAATCCGCTTCTCGCGCATCTGTCAAGAGATGCGCGCGGAACGTGCGACAAGCATGGCCATATCGCGTCTTGCCGACGCATCAGTACTAGCCTATTCTGCGCTCGAACACACTACTCGGAGTCGATTGTGAAGCGCACTGTTTCCAGGGATTCGTCAGCCACTGGCCTCGACATACGCCTGGGCCAACAGGCCAAACCGATCAAACGCGGATTTGCGTCCTTGCGGACCTTCCTCATCCTGGCCGCGTGCCTCGCGGGGATCATCCTGGCCGCAGCCGCCGCATTTTTTCTTCCAGGCTCCGGCATAAAATTCGAAAAAGAGCCTTCATCCCAAGCAACTACCCAACAGCCTGCATCCTCGGCTCCCATTGATCTGGTCGATGCCCGCGCGGTCATCTTCGAGATGCTGTCCCGGATCGGCATGGACGCCGGACGTTATGAACTCGACGCGCGCCATGCGCCCTACGTGACTCTGCAGGGTAACGCCTGCGAGATCACGGGCGAGATATCCCTGCTCAACAATCCAGAGGGAGCCCGCCCTTACTACGCCATCGTCCGCCAGTCCGGCCCTTTGACCACACTGCTCATCCTGCGTGTTGATGGAAAGGTGGTATACACCCGCGCCGAGCCCTGAACCGCTTTGTGCCTGTCCGACTTTTTGCTAGAATAGATTTTTCTGGGCCAGCAAGCGGCTGACAACACACTGCGGCCTTCACCGTGTGAACAGGGAAGCGTCCCTGGACCCGACGGTTGATATATGCCCATGACCGCTCCCAGCCGTTGTCCGCCTTCGGCTGCACGTGCCCGTTCCACGGCAACGAAGCCATGCAAGGCCAGTGGGATCATACATGCGTACGGCTCTCATCCCTCATCTCACCCATATCCTCGCCGCCCTGGGCTGGTGTTTCATTCTAGCCGTTATCGGCCTGGAACTGCTTGTGCGCCTGGACCTTTTCACATCCCTGTTCCTGAACGCGCTGGGCGTGCCCAGCCGCATACCGGACGCCATGGAGCTGCATCACGGCGTAATGGGCTTTCTGCTGGCAGGCACGCCCCTGCCCGCAGGATTCAGCCCCAAGGAGGCCCGGCACTTCGCCGATGTCGCCGCGCTGCTGGGCAGCCTGCGCTTGGCCGGGCTGGCCGCACTGGCGCTGGCTGTGAGCCTCGGTCTGAGCCGCAAGGCCCTGGCGCGCGACCTGCGCCTGGGTGCGCTGCTGCTACCGGCCCTGCTCATGGGCCTGGGCTTGACCGCCTTGGAGTGGCCGCTTTTCTTCACGGCTTTCCATCCCCTGCTCTTCCCCGGCGGCGGGTACAGTTTCAACCCGCATGTGCACCTCATCGTGCGCCTGTATCCCAAGACCTATTTCGCCTGGATGGCCGCAACGCTGCTGGCTGTCACGGGCCTGTTGGCCCTTGCCGTATATGCGGCCGCGCGGCTGCGAGCCGGAGCGGGCGAGGCCGGGTACTGGCGGCCGAACCGGGTCAGCCTGTGGGCCGCTGGAGCGGGAGTGCTGCTGGTCGTTCCGGCTTTCTACGCGGGCCAGCGCTCGCTTACACCGCTTAGCCCTTGCTTCCTGGCTTATTATCTGATTTCCGTGACTCTGCTGGCCGGCAGCACGATCCTGTGGACCACGCGCATCAAGGCCGTGGGGCTTTGCGTAATCCTGGCCGCCTTGCTCGCGTACGCAGGCCTGGACCTGGGCTTGCGTGAAACCCACGCCAAGGCCCTGCAGACCATGCGCCGCGGCGACAGCCTCGTACAGGCCATTCAGGCGCACGCGCGGCATACGGGCCGCCTGCCGGCACTGCTCGAACAACTCGTGCCGGCTCAACTCCCCTTCCTGCCGCCCGTGCTGATACAGGGCAGTCAGTGGAAATATTCCGTACAGGGCGACAGGTTCTTCCTGGGCTTTGTGGGGCCGCTCGGCTATCATTTCCAGTACGCCTCGCACCGGGGCCGTTGGAAGTGGCTGGATCTCTGACAAGCTGCAGGAAAGGCCGGCAGGGCTTTTCCAACCCCACAATGGTTGGCAAAGGCTCAATTGTTAATGCGCGTGCTTCGTGGCAGGAGGGCATCGTGAGCGCCGACCTGGATTCCGCGCGGCTGGACGAGTTGGCCGAGGGCATTCGTATCTGCGAACGTTGCCCGCTGCACCTTGGCCGGCGGCACGCGGTGCCTGGCGAGGGCGGCTTTCGTTTGCATTGCCTGCTGGTGGGCGAGGCTCCCGGACAGCGCGAGGACGAAGTGGGACGGCCCTTCATCGGCAGAACAGGCACGTTCCTGGATCGCTTCCTGGTTCCCTTCGGCTTGTCCCGCGACGACTTCTTCATAACCTCTTCGGTCAAATGCCGTCCGCCGGGCAACCGCGCCCCAAAGCCTTTGGAGATGGACATTTGCCGCGAGGCTTGGCTTTTGCCGCAAATACAGGCTCTGAAGCCGCGCCTTGTCGTGCTCATGGGCAATGCGCCCATCCGTTCCCTGCTCGGCGTCCGGACGCCCATGAACGAGCTGCACGGCAAGCTGCGGCAGCATTCCGGCCTTTCCATGCTGCCGACCTATCATCCCACGGCGGCCATGCGTTTTCCGGCCGTACGGCGGCTGGCCGAGGCCGATTGGGAAACGATTCGCACCCTGTTGCGCCCGTAATCGTCCGGAACTGTTGCCAAGGCGGTACACTGGTCTTACAAGGGCCGCACCAGGGGGCGGAAGAACCATATGCGCAACATCCTTGTGGCCACGGACGATGCCGCGGCGGCCGGAGCCGTGGAGAAGAGCTTTTCCGAGACTTTCGCCGTTCGTCGGGCGCAACGCCGCGACGCGTTGCTCCCCATGTTGGAGAAGGAGAATATCGACGTCCTGTTCATCGATCTGGATTGGCTTGACCGCAAGAAGGAGGACCGCTCCTCAACCACCATGAAACCCGCCCTGAGCGAGCTATGGGCCAAGGCGCCCAACCTGGAAATCATTGTCCTGACGCCCCAGGACAATATCCGCGAGGCCGTTTCCGCCGTGAAGGCAGGCGCGGGCAATTACCTGACCTACCCCGTAAACCCCGCCGAAGCCACCTATGTGCTTGAAAGCCTGCAGGAGTCGCACAAAATCCAGCATGAGCTGGACTACCTGCGCAAGGCTGCCTGCGATGTAGGCCAAGCGCCGATACTGGGCACTGAAAGCCCCCATATGAAAAAGGTCTTCGAAAAGGTGGCCATGGTGGCCCCCACCAAATCCACGGTGCTCATCACTGGCGAGACGGGCACCGGCAAGGGCGTCATCGCCCGGCTCATCCACAGCAGCTCCGCGAGCCGCAAAGGCCCTTTTGTGGCCGTGCACTGCGGGGCCATCCCCGAGAACCTCATCGAGAGCGAGCTGTTCGGCCACGAGAAGGGCTCCTTCACCGGCGCGGTCAAGCGCAAGGCCGGGCGCTTCGAGATCGCCGCCGGGGGCACCATCTTCCTGGATGAAATCGGCACCATCTCCCAGGCCGCCCAGGTGCGCCTGCTGCAGGTGCTGCAGGACAAGGTTTTTCAGCGAGTCGGAGGGGAGACGGACATCCCCATGCACGCGCGCATTATCGCCGCGGCCAACGTGGACCTGGAGCAACTCATCAAGCAGGGAGCCTTCCGCCAGGACCTGTACTTTCGGCTCAACGTCTTTCCCATAGAAATTCCGCCCCTGCGCGAACGACGCGAGGACATTCCGCTCCTGGCCGAGGGCTTTCTGGAGCAGCTCCGCCGCCAGACACCCAAGGGAATCGGCGGCATCCACCCCACGGTCATCGATGCGTTGTGCAACTACTCCTGGCCGGGCAACGTGCGCGAACTGGAAAACCTCATCGAGCGCGCCTTCATCCTGGAGACGAGCCACATGCTCACGCCCGAGAGCTTCCCAGCCGACCTCTTCGCCCAGGACGCGCCCGTAGCCAGTGTGCCGCTGGACTTGAGCCTGCCCCTGGCCGAGGTGCGCAACCAGGCCAAGGAACACGCCGAGCGACGCTACCTCAAGGAGCTGCTGGGCGAGTGCAAGGGGCGCATCGGCCGCACCGCCCAGCGTGCCGGCATAACGCCTCGCCAGCTGCACAAACTGCTCACCCGCTACAACATCAACAAGGTCGAGTTCCGCTAGCAGCCGGAACAGCAAGTTCCTATTCCTCATAGCCGGAACAACTAGTTCTGATTTGCTTCCGCCCGCCCGAAATTACCCGTTTCATGGCCTTTTATTCTTCCGTAACGTGATCACTGCGCTCCTATGGCGGCCTGCAGCCGAACGTCATATGGACGACCGGAACAATCTATTCCGATTATTGTCGAGACGTATTTAAATAACTCTTAAAAATCAGGTTAATACGCTTTGGCCCAAGCTTTGCCTTGAGTCGCGGAATCGGCTCGCACATGTGTGCGCGAGCCCCGATGACAGACATCCGACGCGCGGACCATGAGATGCTCCACGCCGTCATTGACAGGAACGGCATCATGCGTAGTTGGCATCCTTCACCTCTCACCCACCACAGCGCCATGCTCATGCGCCTTGTCCTGGCCCTGTCGCTGCTGTGGGCCGGCCAGGTCGAAGCCCGGCAGGAGCTGACCGTGGTCGGAGTCCTGTACGTCTCGGGCAAGGACTACTACCTGGAGACGGAGGACGGAGACGTTTTCACGCTGATCGGCGATGAGTTGACACTCTACCAGGAAGATCTGGTGCTGGTCACCGGAACAGCCCTACAGCGCGACGGCGATATGCCCTTGCTCAATGTGTCCTCCATCCAGCCTTACGAAGAAGGCGTGCACCAGCCGGAAGCCGAAGCCGAGCCCGAAGAGCCCGGCGGCCCGGAGACCCTTTAACCCAAGGAAGAAGACGGATATGGAAATGCTGGACAGCGGCGACGTTCCCCTTGAACCATTGCCCTCCGTTGTCACCGCAAAGCCGAGGAAGCGCCAGACGCTCCTCACGCTGCCCTTTGCCCCCTTCCCCCCGACCAGAACTCGGGATCGTGGGCCCGTCTTTCCGGTAGGCCCCAAGACACAAGCCTTCCGGAACAGCTTTTACCCTCGGGTTGCCGATGCACAGTGGAACGACTGGCGCTGGCAGCTCAAGAGCAGGATTACCTCCTACCAGGACCTCGGCTCCATGCTCGCCTTGAGCGAGGCTGAGCAGGCCGCCGCCAATTGCGGCGCTCCCCTGCCCCTGGCCATTACCCCATACTATCTTTCCCTGTTCCACGACCAAGGCCCGGATAATGGCGTGCGCCGCTCCATCGTGCCCACGGGCTTCGAACGGCTGG
Source organism: Desulfocurvibacter africanus subsp. africanus DSM 2603 (assembly GCF_000422545.1). Taxonomy (NCBI): domain Bacteria; kingdom Pseudomonadati; phylum Thermodesulfobacteriota; class Desulfovibrionia; order Desulfovibrionales; family Desulfovibrionaceae; genus Desulfocurvibacter; species Desulfocurvibacter africanus. The sequence goes on along the minus strand of NZ_AULZ01000002.1, from coordinate 107,054 downwards.
TCAACCCCGGAGAGGCCGAGGACCCGCTGGGCGAGGATCACCACAGCCCCGTGCCGGGGCTCGTGCACCGCTATCCCGACCGGGTGCTTTTCCTGACCACGGACTACTGCGCGGCCTATTGCCGCTACTGCACGCGCTCGCGCCGGGTAGGCAAGAAGGCCTGCTCCTCGGGCAACCGCAAGCATTGGGATGCGGCCATAGATTACATTGCGCGCACCCCGAGCGTGCGTGACGTGCTGCTGTCCGGCGGCGACCCGTTGACCATGTCCGACGCGGCTCTGGATTACCTGCTGGGCCGCATCCGGGCCATCCCGCACGTGGAGGTCATGCGCATCGGCACCAAGGCGCCCATGGTCCTGCCCCAGCGCATCACTCCGCAACTCACGCGCGTGCTGCGCCGCTATCATCCGCTCATGATCAGCGTGCACTGCACCCACCCCGGCGAGTTGAGCCCGGAATCGGCCGAAGCCTTCAAGCGTTTGGCCGACGCCGGCATTCCCCTGGGCAGCCAGACCGTGCTGCTCAAGGGCATCAACGACGACGTGCCGACCCTCAAGTCGCTCATGCACGGCCTGCTGAAAAATCGCGTGCGGCCTTACTATCTCTACCACTGCGACCCGGTGCAGGGCACGGGACACTTTCGCACTTCGGTGGCCAAGGGCGTGGAGATGATCGAGGGCCTGCGCGGGCATACCTCGGGCTACGCCATACCCACCTTCGTGGTGGATGCTCCCGGCGGCGGCGGCAAGATCCCGGTCAACCCGGACTACATCGTCGGCCAGGACGGCGACGACCTGGTGCTGCGCAACTTCGAGAAAAAACAATTTCGCACCCACGATCCGCTCACGGCTCCGGCCTGCGGCATGGGGGACAAGTAATGCTCGTCGGCCTTACCTATGATTTGCGTGAAGATTACCGATCCATGGGCTTCTCCGAGGAAGACGTGGCCGAGTTCGACTGCGAGGAGACCATCGCCGGCATCGAGGGCGCACTGCGCGCCCTCGGTTTCGATACCGAGCGCATCGGCTCCCTGCCCGCGCTCATGTCCGCCCTGGGCCAGGGGCGGCGCTGGGATCTGGTGTTCAACATCGCCGAGGGCCTCAACGGCTTCGGCCGCGAGAGCCAGATCCCCTGCGTGCTCGACTGGCACGGCATTCCGTACACCTTCTCCGAGCCCATGACCCTGGCGCTCGGCCTGCACAAGGGCATGACCAAGCACGTGGTCCGCGCGGCCGGCATTCCCACCCCGGATTTCGCCGTGGTGGCGGAACCGGCCGAGGCGGCCAAGGTGGATCTGCCCTTTCCGCTGTTCGTCAAGCCCGTGGCCGAAGGTACGGGCCTGGGCATCGGCTCGGCCTCACGCGTGACCGACAAGGCGGGCCTCATGGACGCCTGCGCCAGGCTCATCGAGCGATTCCGCCAGCCCGTGCTGGTGGAGACCTTCCTGCCTGGCCGCGAGCTGACCGTGGGCGTCGTGGGCACGGGCGCCAAGGCCCGCTCCGTGGGCGCCCTGGAGGTCATCTTCGGCGATCAGGCCGACCCTTCGGCTTACGGCTACATCAACAAGCAGGACTGGGAGCGCCGCATGCACTACCGCATCGCGGACGACGCCGAGGCCAGGACCGCCGAGCAGGTCGCCCTGGACGCCTGGCGCGCCCTGGGCTGCCGTGACGGCGGCCGCGTGGACCTGCGTTTGGATGGGGCCGGAGTGCCCAACTTCATCGAGGTCAATCCCCTGGCCGGGCTCAACCCGACCTATTCGGACCTGCCCATCCTCTGCCGGCTGAACAACATGCCCTACCAGGAGCTCATCGCCGCCATCGTCCATTCGGCCATGGAGCGCCTGAACTCCGTCAGCCAGCCCCTGCCCCGGACCAGCGCCGGGCGGGCCGCCTAGGTCAGCAGCCATGCGCGTGGCCATCCTGTACAACCTGCCCGCCGGCGACCGCCCGGACGAGGCCGACACCCTGGTCCAAGTGCGCGCCGTGCGCCAAGCCCTGTTCGCCATGGACCATATGCCCATCGGAGTGGCCTTCTCTCTGGACCTGGACGACGCTCGCGGCACGCTGGCGGCCATGCGGCCGAACTGCGTGTTCAACCTCGTAGAGGACGTGGGCGGCAGCTCGCGCCTAGCCCATCTGGCTCCGGCCCTGCTGGAGCACATGGGTATGCCCTTCACGGGCTGCGGCAGCGAGTCCATGCTGCTTTCCACGAGCAAACTGGCTTGCAAGCGCGTGCTCACCGCAGCCGGCATCCCAACGCCGCCCTGGTCCGAAGGACTGCCCGAGGAAACCTCCTTCGTGCCCGGCCGCTACATCCTCAAGTCGGTCTATGAGCACGCATCCCTGGGCCTGGACGAAACCTCGGTTGTTCAAGCTTCTTCGCCCGCCGATCTGGCCAAGCCCCTGGCCCGCCGCCGCGAGCGCTTCGGCGGCCGCTGGTTCGCCGAGGGCTTCGTGGACGGCCGCGAGTTCAACATCGCGGTCATCGACGGTCCCAACGGTCCCGAAGTACTGCCCCATGCGGAGATCGTCTTCCGCGGCTTCTCCAAGGAGCGCCTGCGCATCGTGGGCTACCGAGCCAAATGGGACGAGGACTCCTTCGAATACGAGAACACGCAGCGCCGCTTCGACTTCCCGGACAAGGACGCCCAGATCCTGGCCCAGCTCAGCCAGAGCGCCCTGGGCTGCTGGCGCGCCTTCGGCCTGACGGGCTACGCGCGCGTGGATTTCCGCGTGGCCGAAGACGGCACGCCCTGGATCATCGACGTGAACGCCAACCCCTGCCTGTCTCCCGACGCCGGATTCGCGGCCGCGGCAGGTCGGGCGGGCATGGACTTCACCGCCCTGGTCAGTCGCGTCCTTGAAATCGGCGCAGCCAACACACGCAACGGCCGTCCGGCCCAGACGTCCACGGGATGCGCCTCGGCATGAGCGACACGCTCCAACTCACGTTCCGCGAGCAGGTCCGCCCCGAGGACTGTGCTGACGTGCGCGCCGTCGTGGCCTCCACCGGCTTCTTCTATCCCGAGGAACTCGACATTGCCGAAGAATTAGTGCGCGAGCGGCTTGAGAAAGGCCCCGCCAGCGGGTACTATTTCATTTTTGCCGACGCGGAAGTGGACGCAGGGGCCGAGAAGGGCGCGTCAGGCACGGACAGGCTGCTGGGTTACGCCTGCTATGGCCCGAGCGTCGCCGACCCGACCCTGTTCGATCTTTACTGGATCGCCGTGCGCCAAAGCAGCCGTGGCAGCGGACTGGGCGCGGAGATCTTGCGTCGGACAGAGCAACGGGCGCGGGACATGGGCGGCAGGCTGCTGGTGGCCGAAACTTCGGGCCGCGAGCTGTACGCACCCACGCGCCGCTTCTACGAGCGCCACGGCTTTTTCGAGGCCGAGCGGGTCAAGGACTTCTACCGGCCAGGCGACGACAAGGTCGTCTATCACAAGAGACTTGAGTACAAGGAGCCGAGCGTAGGGAATGTTCCGCATCCGCCGCATCCATGACGACGTGATCCCCCTGGATCGAGACATCATCGCCTCGGTCCAGGATATTCTGCGGCAACGCTTTACGGCGGTAAGCGAGGACGAGGTCCAGGCCCTTCCTGAACGGTTGTGCGATCCCCTGGCCAAACGTTACCGGACCATCCTGCTGGTAGCCGACGACGGGCGCAATAACGTGCTCGGATTCGCCCTGCTCCTGCACTTCCCCGACCGTCGCTTCTGCTATCTGGATTGGCTCTCCGTACCGCTCGGCCGCTCCGGCGGCGGCGTCGGCTCCGCGCTGTACGAGCGCATCCGTGAAGAGGCCAAGGCCCTCGGCAGCCGTGGGCTTTTCTTTGAATGCCTGCCCGATGATCCCGAGCTATGCCCGCACCAGGAACTGCTCAAGGACAACGTCTCGCGGTTGCGCTTCTACGAGCGCTACGGCGCGCGGCCCATCGCCGGGACGCTCTACGAGACACCCTGCATGGAGGGCGATACCTGCCCGCCCTATCTGGTCCTGGACCCACTGGACGCGGAAAAGCCATTGCAACGCCCCCGGGTGCGCGAGATCGTGCGCACCATCCTGGAGCGAAAGTACGCCGACACCTGCCCGCCGAGCTATGTGCGCAAGGTCGTGGAGTCCTTCAAGGACCCGGTGGTCAGACTGCGCGAGCCGCGCTACCTGCCGCCCACGGAGCGCGCCACAGGTCAGCCGCGGCGCAGGTTGGCCGCGGATCGGCTCATCGCCGTGGCCGTCAATGGCCGCCACTCCATCCATCATGTGACTGAGCGCGGCTATGTGGAAGCGCCCGTGCGCATCTCTTCCATTCGCCGCGAGTTGGACCGTAGCGGGCTGTTCCAGGAACTGCCGGTCAAGCGCCACCTCGAGAGACACATCACGGACGTGCACGCCAAGGAGTATGTGGAGTACTTCAAACGCGTCTGCGCGCGCCTGGAGCCCGGCAAGTCGGTCTATCCCTACGTCTTCCCCATCCGCAACGCATCCAGGCCGCCGCGCGATCTGCCCGTACGAGCCGGCTACTACTGCATCGACACCTTCACGCCCCTCAATGCCAATGCCTTCGCCGCCGCCCGCCGCGCAGTGGATTGCGGCCTCACCGCAGCCGAAGCCATCATCGAAGGCCGCAGGCTGGCCTATGCCCTTGTGCGCCCGCCCGGCCACCATGCCGAGCGTCGCGTCTTCGGCGGATTCTGCTATTTCAACACCTCGGCCATAGCCGCCAACCGTTTGGCCGAGCTTGGCCGGGTGGCCGTACTGGACATCGACTACCATCACGGCAACGGCACCCAGGACATTTTCTATCAACGCAACGATGTGCTCACCGTTTCAATCCACGGCCACCCGCAGTTCGCCTACCCCTATTTCTCCGGTTTCTCCGACGAACACGGCGAGGGCGAGGGCAAAGATTACAATCGCAATTTCCCGCTGCTGGAGCGCGTGGACGGGGCCATGCACGGCCACGTGCTCAAGAAGGCCCTGGGCATCATCCGGGACTTCAAGCCCACCGTGCTCGTGCTGGCCCTGGGGCTGGACACGGCAAAGGGCGACCCAACTGGTACCTGGAGCTTGTCGTCCAAGGATTTCACGAATAACGGCCGCATGATCGGGGCCGTGCGCCTACCCACCCTCGTGATCCAGGAAGGCGGCTACCGCATCCGCTCCCTGGGCGTGAACGCACGGCACTTCTTTCAGGGGTTGCACGAAGGGGCTTTCATGGGGCGGGGTTTTTAGGGGGCCTACGCGGCCCTGGACCCGCGAGTATTTAGCAAGTATGGTGACTTAGGTTCGCGCTCCGGGCTTGAGAACTGGTAACGCACGCCCAGGGTGATTGCGAGCCTGAAAGATTCACGGAGCGCTTCATGCCTGCCACTGACCGCACTGACCGCAATCCATCGATTTTCTTTCTCGGCTTTTTTCTGGCCGTTGGCATGGTCGCCGCGGCCTGGCTGCTTGGTCATGCCCTGACCGAATTCAAGGCTTATGACCGCTATGTGACCGTAAAGGGCCTGGCCGAACGGGAGGTGCCCGCCGACCTGGCCATGTGGCCCATCAGCTTCAACGCGGCTGGCGATTCCCTGGTCCAGGTGCAGGACGACCTGACTCGCCAGGAGAAGATAGTCCGCGAATTCCTGCGCCAGCAAGGCCTGGGCGATGCCGAAGCCACCCTTGCCGCGCCTCGTATTACCGACCACTGGTCCATGGGCATGCGCCCCCAGGATTTGCCCGCCAACCGCTATTCGGCCCAGGGCGTGCTCACGGTGCGCTCCGGCTCGCCGGATAAGGTTAAAAAGGCCATGGCCGAGGCGGGCAAGCTCGTGTCCCAGGGCGTGGTGCTCGTGCACAATTACGAGTATCAGCCCCGCTTCGAGTTCACCAAGCTGAACGACATCAAACCTGACATGATCGCCGCCGCTACCAAGGACGCCCGCGCAGCCGCCGACCAGTTCGCCCGCGACTCGGGCAGCAGCGTTGGCGCCATCCGCCGCGCCACCCAGGGCTACTTTTCCATCGATGACCGCGATCCCTACACCCCCGAGATCAAGCAGATCCGCGTGGTGACCACCGTAGAATATTTCCTGGAAAATTAGCGTATTGAGTTTGAACTGAGAGAGGACGCTGCCCTCTCTCAGCCTCTCTCCCGGCAGGGAGCGGCGCTGCCTGCACCCCCCATTTTCATTTGCAAGTTGCTGTAGCCGACCGCAGAACGCAAAAGAGCCCGGCCAAGGCCGGGCTCCGGATGAATCGTCGTAGCAACTCGCGGTTAGAAATGCACGGTCAGGCTAGCGCCCCAGATAAGGGTCTCTCCGCGCTGCGTGCTGAAGTTCTCGAAGTTCTCGGTATCTCCGGAACCGTAGCCGGGACGGCGCACCCAGTCTCCGTCGGAGCCTTCCACGTTCCAGTAGCGGACAAACGGTTCCAGGCCAACCCCCACGGCCTCGAACTGCTTGCTGATGTACACCGAGGCGCGCAGGCCGTAACCGAAGTCCAGGTCGTTGTCGGCCTCGCCGCTACGGCCCCCATCGCCCTCGAAATCCGTGGTTGCCGTGCCGTTGAACACGTAGTCGGCTTCGAGGCGCGTGCCGAAGTCGACAGTAGGCATGAGCGAGCTTTGGGTCTCAACTCCCAGCGGGATGTAGTAGTAAGACTGGCTCTGGTCACGCGCGCCGCTCACGTTGTTGTTCCAGTAGCGCATCGCCAGGCCAGTGTAGGGAGTCAGCACGAGATTGTCGTGATAGAGGATGTCGTAGCCGAGGAGGCCGCGGGCATTGATGATGATATCGTCCGAATCAGACGAACCGCCATTACGCTTGAAATCCGTGGAGCCGAACAGGATCTCGAATTCGCCGCGAGCCATGAGCGGATAGAAAGCATCATGGTAGGTATAGGTCACGGCTGGACCGTGCAGAAGGCCTTCGACCTTTTCGCCGCCCGCTTTAAAATCGAACGAAGCGATGGAGTCGCGTATGACCATGCTGCTTTCCTTGAGCAACATGCTGGAATGCTCTTGCTGAGCCAAAGCCGAACCGGGCAGGATGATTGTCAGGGCGACGAGGATGAGGACCTTGCTTATCACGGCGTTCTCCATGCAGTTTGTCATATCCGCTCGTGGCCTGGGATTGAGCGGTTAATATGCGCGAGGCGGCGGTAGCAATAGTGTTTCAATGCGTGTGGGCAACTGATTGCCTCGCTCAGGTCGGGTTGTAACCATTTGCGCTCGCAGAGTGAAGGGCTATATAGCCCCAGCCATCCATAAAGCCAAGCTTGTCAAACCTGTACTTTGACCTCTTTATGTTAAAAGCCCCCTTGCCATGAAATCCACGTCAAGACAACTCGATTCCATGACCTTTTTACTGCGGCAAATAGTCTCGCTTGACCTCGATATCGTGGTTCAAACCGATTATATCCAGCTTCTGCTATAAGTCAGTGGCCTAAGAGCTGGCTTCACAAGCACGGACTTCCAATGAGAATCGTCGGGCATCCCACTGAACATACGCAAATTTTCTGCGTCCAGGATCACGAGGCCGAACACCCGGCCTTCACGAGACATATCAATAACGCTCCTGATCCATCCGACCTAAAGAAGGCAGTCGGGGTATCATGCTGCTAGCTTGGGATTGGCTTTAAACGAGGAAGAGGCGCACGGAGCACCGCACGCCTCTTCCTTCCGGCAGTCGACCTGATGGTATGGGCTGCCCATCTCCCGGGCAGCGCACTCGCCCGCTACTTGTCGATGTCCCTTTCGCTCTTGTCGATTTCGTGCGGATCCATATCCGAACGCTTTCGCTCAGGGCTCACGTCCGACTGGAAATTCTCGGGGCTCTCTTCACCGCTCTGCATTTGCTTGATTCTATGCTCGCACTCGCCCTCGGCGCCACACGAAGGGCAGGGACCCGGATAATCCATATTGACCATACTTGCCTCCCTGGAGTTTAGGTTCTCCCATACTCCAGTTTATGCGCCATTGGGCTTGCGATGGCAACCCCCCGCATCCAGAACCAAGACGAACGTGGATTCTTCGGGCTTTTGAATAGCTTGAGCTGAATGTCTTGAGGTGAGCCGCCACAGAGCCCCATCTTAATTTCGCGGGGCTTGATCGCTTTAGAAAAATGCTGTCCAGGTGAAGGGACGGCCCTGTGACAGGCAAACCGGACTGACTGCGAAAGACTGTGCTTTCCCATTGCAAAGCAGCGCAATCCAGGTATTTTCGAGCATTAGAGCATTTTGCTTTTGAAAATGCTCTGCTAGCCATGTGTCTGCATGGCTAGCCGCCGCGTAGGCGTAGGGGCAATTTACTTACGCCGTCAACGCCGGAGCGGGCGTCTTAAAAGCAATCTGCTTTAGCAGTGCTGCCCTGGCATGTCGTAGATTATCTTGGGCAACTCGAAAAGTAGGTGTGACTGCTTGGGGAGATAAACCAGCCGCGGAACCGGCTACGGGCGAAACGAAAGAAGGCCCAGGATGACCTGGGCCTTTGATTTCTGGTAGCGGGGACCGGATTTGAACCGATGACCTTCGGGTTATGAGCCCGACGAGCTACCGAGCTGCTCCACCCCGCAACACGCGAGACGAACTTCTAGGCCAAGGCGGGCTCACTGTCAACCGAGAGTTTCAGAAAAAAGCAAAAGAAAATGAAAGAACCAATCAACCCAGCAGGCTACGTGTCGATAATTGTTCCAGTCCGGAATGAAGAGGAGAACCTTGTCCCCCTGCTAGCCGAGATCGAAGCAGCCGCAGCCGGCCTGGACAAGCCCTGGGAAGTCATTTTCGTGGACGACGGCAGCACGGACCACAGCCTGGACGTAATCCGCGGCCTGGCACGCGGAAAGCCTCACGTGCGCTATCTCTCCTTTGCTTGCAACTGCGGCCAGAGCGCGGCCTTCAAGGCCGGCTTCGACGTAGCGCGAGGAGATGTGCTCGTGACCATGGACGCGGACCTGCAAAACGACCCGGCCGACATATCCGCCATGCTCGCCTTCTACGAAGCCGGGAACGACATGGTCATCGGCTGGCGCGCCTGCCGTCGTGACAGCCTGGCCAAGCGCTGGGGCTCGCTCATGGCCAACAGGGTGCGCAACAGCTTCACGCGCGAGAGCGTGCGCGACACGGGCTGTTCGCTCAAGGTCATGCGCGCCTCCATGGCCAGGCGCATGCCCATGTTCACCGGCATGCACCGCTTCCTGCCCACGCTCATGAAGCTCCAGGGCGCCAAGGTCGCGGAAGTGCCCGTGAACCACCGCCCCAGACGCTACGGCGTGTCCAAGTACGGCAACTGGGAGCGGCTCAGGGCCGGACTCCTGGACCTTGTGGCCGTGCGCTGGATGCAAAGCCGCTGGTTCACCTACGACATCAAGGAAAGCAAGTGAGTCAGGCCCCCTCAATCCCCTCCGCTCGGCGGCAGCCTGCCGCGGCCATGCGGATTTTTGCCGGGGCGCTGCTGCCTGCACTGATTCTGGCGATAGGAGCGGCCCTGGTCCACTGGGGAGGTCTTGGCGACCAGCTCGGGCAGGAATGGATCGACGCGCATATACGCGGGCAGGGCTTGGCCGGCTGGCTCCTGTTCGTGGGTCTGATGGGACTTGCCACAAGTCTGGCCGTGCCGCGCCAGGCCGTAAGCTTCCTGGGAGGCTATGCTTTTGGTTTCATTGGCGGCAGCCTGCTGTCCTTGGCCGCCGCAGGGTTCGGCTGCGTACTGGGCTTCTGGTATGCGCGCCTGACCCGCCTGGCCTGGCAACCCGAACTCATGTCCAGGCCTATCGGCAGGCGCATGACCAGTCTGGCCCAAGTGGACGGATTCTTGCGCGACAACCCCTTCGGCATGGCCCTGACGATCCGGCTCCTGCCCGTGGGCAACAACAGCCTGACCAACCTGCTGGCCGGCATCTCGGGCGTACCCTTCGGCCCGTTCATGGCCGGCTCTCTGCTGGGCTACGCGCCGCAGACGCTCATCTTCGCCCTGCTGGGCAGCGGCATGAGCGTGGCTCCGGCTTGGCGCGTCAGCCTGGCGCTGGTCCTGCTGGCGGTGTCGAGCCTGTTGGGCTGGCGCATGTATCGCAGGAGCGGGTTGGCACTGGATTGAGGATCAGGCCGCTTGCAGTGCGCCGTGCTCTGGCGACCGCCGCTATTCGCGCGACTTGGCTGCAATCTCTTCCCTGAGCGTCGCGATTTCTTTCTTCAGCTCCGCCATTGCCTTGGCCCCCGCGACTCCCTCCTCCCGCCTGGCATCCGAGCCGACAAGTATGGAGGCTATGGATGCCGTGATGTAGCCGAAGACCGCAAAGCCGTAGAGGCTGATGAGGAATCCGAGGATGCGGCCCTCGGGGGTCTGAGGCCAGAACTCCGAGCCGAGCGAGGTAATGATCATGGCCGTCCACCATAGGGTGTCCCCATAGCTGGTGAAGCCTTTTGAATCGGCCCCGCCCTCCAGCGCGAGCATGCCCGCCGCGCCCGCCAGGACGACCGCGACCGTGAGCAGCGCAACGTAGCCAAGTCCCCTGCGCCGCATGCTCGTCCTGAGCGCGCCCATGCTCCGGTTTATGGAACCGACGACCTGCACAAGCCGCAGCCCCCTGGCCGCTCGTGCTGCCTGCAACACGCGCAAGGCCCTGAGAGCGCGAAAAACCCGCAGCGCCGGCAGGACAAGGGACAGAATCGTAAGCACGTTGGATTTGAGGAAGTCGAGCTTGTCCGGCGCGAGCACGAAACGCACGCTGACATCGACGATGAAAATAAACCAGATGGCGTATACCAAGCCTTGCAGAATCGGGCCTAGGCCCCAGATCATCTCTGCTATGAACAGTCCGAGCCAGACGAAGCTCAGGAAGACGACAGGCCAATCAAGCCAGTCCTCCAGTTGGTGAAGCGCCTCGAAGCGCTCCTCCCGGAGCTTGCCTTTGTCCTCGCGGCTCACCTTCACCTCATCATCTATACGCCTGCAAGGCCCGAGACCACGCAAGCCTTTCATGCCGCACACGCGTGGCTGCACTGATCTCGGCCTACGGGCCCACGGGGTCCAGCGTGCGTCAAATCTTACGGACGCACGGGAACGGGCGCTCGGCCCGTTCATGGCCGGCTCGCTGCCGGGCTACACGCCGCGAACGCTCATCATCGCCTTACCGGGCAGCGGCCGCAGCGAGGCTCCGGCCTGGCGCGTCGGAGTGGCCCTGGCCCTACTCCTCCTTCTTCTTCCGCCCAAACCTCGGCCGCCTGACCGGCTTGCGCGCTCCGCGCTTGGCCTTGGGCGCTTCCGCGCCGCCTTCCGCCTTTGCGGGCTCGCCCTGCCTGGACTTGGGTCTGGCCGGCTTTTCGCCCTTGCGCGCCGTGGTCATGGTCGTCTTGCGGCCTTCCTTGCGCACGGTCTTCACCGCCTGCCCCACTGCCTTCTTGCGCTGCTTGCGCGTGCCGGGCAGCTCGACTCCGGACTCGGCGGCCTCCGCGCCCTGCTCTCCTTCGGCCAACTCCATGTTGACCTCAAGCCGCTCCAGGCTCACGTCCATGAGCCTGATCTTCACGGCCTGACCCAGCCGGAAGATGCGACCCGTGCGCTCGCCCACGAGCATGTGCCGCTCGGAGAAAAATGCGTAGTAGTCGTCGCTGATGGTGGACAGCCGCACCATGCCTTCGGCCATGACCTCGCGCAGCTCTACCCAGAAGCCGAAGTCGGCCATGCCGTTTATGACGCCGGTGAACTCCTGGCCCACTTTGTCTTTCAGGAACAGGATGGTCACGCGCTTGAGTATCTCGCGTTCGGCGTCCATGGCCACGCGCTCGCGGGCGCTGATATGGTCGCCGACCTCTGTCAGGTGATCGTGGCTCATGCGCGCACCGCCGGCCAAACTCAGCTCATCCTTGAGCGCACGATGCAGCACAAGGTCGGCATAGCGGCGGATGGGCGAGGTGAAGTGCGCGTAGCATTCGCTGGCCAGACCGAAGTGGCCCACGTTGTCCGGCGAATACTTGGCCTGCATCATGGTGCGCAGGGTCAGGCGGTTGACCATGAACTCCAGGGCCTTGCCTTGCGCCGCGGCCAGCAGGCTCTGCAGGCCCTTGGGCGAAGCCTCCTCTGGCACCTTGTGGCCGATCTCCGTGCCCATGAGCAGTTCGAAGAGCGCGGCGATCTTGTCCACGTTCGGCTCGGGGTGGATGCGGTACAGGAAATCGCGGTCCCTATCGCTCAGGAAACGCGCCACGGCCTCGTTGGCCGAGACCATGAATTCCTCGATGATCTGGTGGGCGAAGTTCCGCACGCGCGGCCGGATATCCATGGTCTCGCCCTGAAGATTGAACAGGATCTCGGGTTCGGGCAGATCGAAATCAAGACTGCCGCGCAGCTTGCGCTGCTTGTTGAGCTTGCGGGCCAGTTCCTCGGACAGATCCAGCATAGGCAGCACATGAGGTATGCGCGCACGCTCCTCCTCGTCCTTTTCGAGCACGGCGCTGTTGACCTGATCGTAGGTCAGCCGGGCGTGGCTCTGGATGACCGCGGCATAGAAATCCGTGCGGCCGGGTTCGCCCTTGGCGTCGAAGTCGATCTCGGCCACCATGGTCAGCCTGGGCACGTCCGGATTCAGGCTGCACAGGCCGTTGGAAAGCTTTTCCGGAAACATGGGTTCCACGGACTGCGGGAAATAATAGGAGTTGCCGCGCTCCTGGGCCTCGCGGTCAAGCGACGTGCCGGGCCGCACATAGTGGGCCACGTCGGCGATGGCCACCCACAGGGTGTAGCCCCTGCCGCGACGCTCGACATAGACGGCGTCGTCGAAGTCGCGCGCCTTGGCACCGTCGATGGTCACGAAGCCCACCTCGCGCATGTCGCGGCGCTCGCCCCATTCCTTGGGGTCAGGCACAGTGGGCATTTCCTCGGCCTGGGCCAGGACCTGGGCCGGAAACTCCGTGGGCACGCCGTTGTTCAGCTTGACCAGAGCCTCCTGCACGACCACGTCGTCCTCGCGGCCCAGGCGATGGAGCAGCTCACCGTCCCACAGGTTGCGGTCGATCTGCTCGCCCACGCGGGCCACGAGCAGGTCGCCCGGCCGGGGCTGCTCGCCGTCGATGTCCACGACCATGCTGATGGTCAGCTTGGGATTGGCCGGCTCGCACAGCCAGAGAGTCCCGTGCAGGCGGCGCTGCACGCGCACGGCCAGCTCCTGCGTGGAGCGTTCGATAATGCGCGCTATGCGGCCTTCGGGCCGACGGGTTCCACCTGGGTCGCGCGTGACCACGACCATGACCCGGTCGCCATGCCAGGCTCCATTGAAATCCTTGGGGTTGACGAAAATATCCCGACGCCGCTTGTCTTCGGAGATGACGAAGCCCACGCCCGAGCGCTGCACCTCCAGCCGGCCGCTGACCATATTCATGCGGTCGGCCAAGCCCCAGCCTCTGCCGATCTGCACCACGCGGCCCTCTTCGGCCAGGTCCAGCAGCACATGGCGCAAGGCCTCTTTCTCCTGTTTCTGCGCGCCCAGGTTGCGCAATATTTCTTTGTCGCTCAACGGCTTGCGCGCCTCGCGAAAGAGTTCGAGCACTGTTTCGCGATCAACAGCCGATTGGTGGGACTTGCGTTTGGGTCTACTCATAAGAATGCCTCCGGCGGCCAGGGAAGTACGATTTCCACGCGGGCCATGTTGTATATCTTGCTTACAGCTGGAAACCGGGAGAGGGCGTTGCCTGCCAGAGCGGCTCGCTCCTCTCCCAGACCCTCACCCACCAGGGGGATCATCCCCCTAGACCCCGCGTTCAATGGCGGTGAAGCCCATTGGGTGAGGGTTTCTTGCCGTGGCTGGTCAGTTAGTCGCGGGCTTTTCGAGTTCATTCACGCCACTTTGACGCGAATTCCAGAAATGCTCAATGAATTGCGGCAGGGTTTGTGTCGAGAACAGTCCGAGGCCAAAGGCCAGGGATAGTTCGAAAGTCACGAATTCAGGCGTGGCGAGGTTGCGCAGCTTAACGGCATCCTTGGGCGTAACCAGCACGCGCGGGCAGGACTGAGCCCTGGCGCGCTCCAGCATGCGTTGCACATCGGCGGCCGTGAAGGCGTGGTGATCCGGGAAGGCCATTACTTCGGCGGGCGCATGGCCCAGGTAGGCCGTGGCGGTATCAGCCACCTGACTTGGCGCGCCCACGCCCGTGGCCAGCAGATACGGCCTGCCTCCCAAATCGGCGAAGCGCTCGCCGCCGGTCAGGCTCACCACGGCCTGAGGCTTTATCTCGAAAGGAAACACCGGCTTGCCGAGTTCCGCCAAGTGCTGCTCGATGGCAGGCCTCAGCATTGCGAACGCCGGGCTTGAGACCTTGATGCAAAAGGCCGAGGCTCGCCCCAATGCCGCCTTGCCTTCGCGCCACATGCCTGCGGGGAACACGCGATTCCAGCCGGTCGTCAGATCGTCGGGATGCAGGAGCACGAGATCAAGGTCGCGCTGCACGGCCAAATGTTGAAAGCCGTCGTCGAGCACGAACAGGTCGGGATGGTAACGCTCCCAGGCGTATGCGCCGGAACGCACTCGCACGGGGTCCACGACCACCCGCGCACCGGGATGCGCCTGCGCCAGCAATAGCGGCTCGTCGCCTGCCTGATCCGGCGAGTTGGACGGCTCCACCACATAGGGCAGATGCAGCGGTTTGGCCTTGTAGCCCCGCGTGAGCACGACCGGGGTCAGTCCCCTGTCGGTTGCCCAGCCCAGCAGCCAGTCGCACAGCGGGGTCTTGCCGCTGCCTCCCATGGAAATGTTGCCAACGCTAATGCACGGCGCGGGCGGCCGCCAACGGTCGCTGCCTTTCAGCCAACTCCGCTCGCGCAGGCGCATGGCCAAAGCGTAGGCTTTGCCGAGCGGCCAAAGAATTGGTGACAGCGCTTTCTGCAGTAAGGGGAGCGAACTCATGCGCAGGCTCTACACCAAGCCCCGCAAAATAAAAAGTTCTGGAAGGGTTGGGGGTTCGGGGGAAGGGAGAACCTCTTTTAAGAGGTTTCCCTTCCCCCGATTGGCTTTCAGACTATTACTCGCGGCTGCCGCCGAACAGGCGCAGGAGCATGAGGAACAGATTGATGAAGTCGAGGTACAGGCGCAGCGCTCCGAGGATGGAGCCGCGGCGGATGGCCGTGGCGTCGCCATAGGGCGCGCTCTCGCCCATGACGCGCAGCTGCTGCGTGTCGTAGGCGGTCAGGCCGGTGAAGACGATGACGCCGACGAGGCTGATGACGAAGTGCATCACCGGGCTTTGCAGGAAGATGTTCACGATCATGGCGATAAACATGCCGATGAGGCCCATGAACAGGAAGCTGCCCCAGGAAGTCAGGTCCTTCCTGGTGGTCAGGCCGTAGATGGTCATGGCTCCGAACATGCCGGCAGTGGTCACGAAGGCCTTGAAGATCGCTGCAGGCGCATAGGCCGCGAAAATGACCGACAAGGTGATGCCGTTCAGCGCGCTGTAAAGCAGGAACAGACTGGTGGCGGTGCCTGCGGACATGCGGTGAATGGCGCCGCTGATGGCGAAGACCAGGCCGACCTCGGCGATGATGATGCCGATGAGCAGGATGCTGTTGCCCCAAAAGAGCTGAGCCAGCGTTGGGCTAGTCGCCACAAGAAAGGCCAGGACGGCGGTGACGCCCAGGCCGGCGGTCATCCAGCCGTACACGCCGCGCATGAAGGCGTTCATCACCTCGGCGCGAGCTTGAGTGCGTGGCATGGAACCGTAATTAGCCATGGAATTCCTCCTAATTATCTTACCGATCGAAAGTTTAACTATATTAATGCGTCCAAAACGGGTTGACAAGGAAAACCGGATTCGTCCCCTTGCCAACTTGGCCCGGCGGACTGGGGCTGCGCGGTCGGCGCAGGTTCGTCCAGGCGTTTGGGAGAAATTAACATTTGGTAAGCATCGCGGCGCATGGACTGAACGGATTCTCCCGTCCATGTTGAAATCAGACCGTGACCAGCTCCTTTCGCTCGGCGCGCACATCCTCCCAGCGCGGTTCGGCCCAGCCGAGCGGTGTGACGCGGCTCGGGAGTACGCTGAACTCGCGGGTCGTGCCTCCGCAGGTCACGGCCACGACCACGGCCTGGCCTGGGGCCTCGCGCAGGGCCTTGGGCGAGAAGGAAGCGGCGAAGGCCGCGGCGTCGCGCATGACCTCCTCAGGCCATGGCTTGCCCGGAAACTGGCGGCCTATGGTCACCGGGCTCGGGTAGTCGCGCAGGTCGAAAAGCAGATCCGTGTCCTGGACAAGGGCACGCAGCCGCTCATTGCCGATCTTGTTGCGGCCGACGACGAGCATGTGTCCATCAGCCCAGTAAACGCGACCCTGGTTGCACAGTTCGAAATCCTCGGGTCCGGGATCGGCGATGGCGCGCAGGACTTTGAGGTAGCGCGCCGAGGGCGCGATTTCCGTGAGCATGCAGCCGCCCGCGGGGGTAGGAATTTTCGTGATGCCCAGCTCCGCCGCCAGCTCCATCTGGGCTACACGGCTTCGGCCCGAAAAGCCGTACAGCCGCTCGCGGTCCACCAGACCCCGCTTCTCCACCTCCGAGGGCTCCATGACCTTGGCGGAGAGCGGCCGCAACAGCACGTCCTCGGCCGCGGCATCCTTGCGCACGGAGTTCATGGCGTCGCGGCGCTGGGACATGGGCCGCTGGCCGACGACTTCACCGGTGATGATTATCTGAGCGCCATAGGCCGGCATGAGCGCCTTGGCCATGCGCACCATGTAGGCGTGGCAATCCACACAGGGATTGAGGCACTTGCCGTAACCGTGTTTGGGACTTAGCAGGACGGTGCGCAGGTAGTCCCGTTCCAGGACAACGGGCCGGACGTCGATGCCGTACTCGCGCCTCCAGAAGCCGACCTTGTCCGGCGTTCCATAGAAGGGGCTGACGAAGTGCAGGGCCAGCACGGACAGGCCTTGGGCCTGAAGCACCTTGACGGAAAGTATGGAATCTAGACCGCCCGAGAACAGTGCCAGGGCGTCGTAGTGTTTTTCGTTTTTACAGGTCATTTTTTTAGGATAGGCCAGTCGGACGCTTTTGGCAACACTCTGTTCGCTCTTGCTTTACAAATAGCGACTTTTAAATTTTATCGACAAACCTTTTTTCGCCTGTTGCCAACTTTTTCCGCTTCTGCTATCCAGATGCGGACCAATTCACCATACTGAAGGATACACCAATGGCCAAAAAACCGACCGTTACCGCCAATACCGGGGACATGCGCCGCGAAGCGCTCAAGACCGCCCTGACCACTATCGAACGCAAGTGGGGCCAGGGCTCGGTCATGAAGCTGTCGGACAACGCCCATATCAGAATACCCGTTATCCCAACGGGCTCCATCGGCCTGGACCTGGCCTTGGGCGTCGGCGGCATCCCGCGCGGCCGAGTCTGCGAAATCTACGGCCCGGAGTCGAGCGGCAAGACCACCATGGCCCTGCACATAGTGGCCGAGGCTCAGAAGCTTGGCGGCGTGGCCGCCTACATCGACGCCGAGCACGCACTGGACGTGAACTACGCCAGGCGCCTGGGCGTCAAGACCGACGAGCTGCTCATCTCCCAGCCCGACTACGGCGAACAGGCCCTGGACATCGCCGATATGCTCGTGCGCTCGGGAGCCGTGGACATCATCGTCGTCGACTCCGTGGCCGCGCTCATCCCGCAGGCCGAGCTTGAGGGCAGCGTCGGCGAGACCCAGGTGGGAGGCCAGGCCCGGCTCATGAGCCACGCCCTGCGCAAGCTCACCGGCTCCATCCACAAGTCCAACACGGCCGTGATGTTCATCAACCAGATCCGCATGAAGATCGGCATGACCGGCTACGGCAGCCCCGAAACCACCACGGGCGGTAATGCGCTCAAGTTCTACGCTTCGGTGCGCATGGACATCCGGCGCATCCAGACGCTCAAGAACGCGGACGAATCCTACGGCATCCGCGCCCGCGTCAAGGTCGTCAAGAACAAGGTCGCGCCCCCCTTCCGCGAGGCCAGCTTCGACGTGCTCTACGGCACGGGCATCTCCCACGAAGGCGAGCTGCTGGACATGGGCGTGGACCTGGGCGTCGTGGACAAGTCCGGAGCCTGGTACGCCTTCGGAGCCGAGCGCCTGGGCCAAGGCAAGGAGAACGTGCGCCAGTTCCTGCAGGAACACACCGACGTGCGCGCGCAGATAGAGCAAAAGCTCCTGGAGCACCTGGGCATGAACGAGTACAAGCCCAAGCACGAGGGCGGCGAGGAAGACGCGTCGGAGACGGTGGAAGCGGATACAGCGGAGTAGCTATCCCAAGGTGACCCGGAGATGATACGTCCCCGGGTCACCTCAATATATGACATAAATGTTCTTAGGTTAATTTTAATTATCTGGTGTTAGTCAATCCAATTCCGCCCACCTGCGTTGCATCTTAACTCACGGCAATCTCCCCAGGTCAGATAAGTCATGCATAAGTATTTTTCCCAAAGCGGAGAAGATTATCTCTTGTGGCAAACCTTCGAACATAAAGCTCATGGTTTTTATGTCGACATAGGCGCTTTCGACGGGATTCATCTCAGCAACAGCTATTCCTTTGAATTGGCAGGATGGAATGGAATATGTGTCGAGCCTCATCCTCGCTATTATCCTCTTTGCAAACACAATCGTCAGAACGCTACCTGTTTAAATAACGCCTGCGTTGGCGATAGTGAAACGCTGGAAGTTGAGTTTCTTTGCGAGGAACTTGGTCTGCTGTCTGGCATCGATCCAGACAGCAAGATGGTCATCGAGAGCCGCTACAAGGCGCGCGGCATGCCTTTTTTTGGTTTTGAAAAGGTAAACGTGCCTGCTACAACTTTAGATATGATACTCGGCTCCGAGCCAGCAATACCCCGCACTATCGATTTTATCACTATTGATACCGAAGGAACCGAGATTGACATCTTAAGGCCATTCCCGTTCGACAAGTGGGATGTCAAAGTTTTCATTATCGAGGCAAACACAGATACAGCTAAAGTTGAACTAACTAAGCTTATGCGTTCTGCCGGCTATGAGCTAATCCGCCAGTTACGCCCAAACTTATTTTTTGCAAAGCTGCATAAATACAATACGGACATACTCCGCTGGTCCGGCATTGATTGTCCCGTGGAGAACACTCTGCATCCCCTGGGGGAACAGGCCACGCCCATTGCTTTCCGCGGCCGACATATTCGCAATGATCCGCAATGGATCACATCTAACGTGCTTTGTCAGCATCCGGACCAGCCTCTGGGGATGCTTGCCAAGTCGTTTCCCAGGCTGACACAGCCAATCGACACGGCTAAGATCAAGATTGCCCATATAATCAATGTATTTTCACGTCATGGCGATGCTACCCACAAGCGAATTATGCAGCTGACGATTGATTCATTAATTCAGGCACGCAACTTTGACCAAGGGCCTACCCAATTGATTGGCGTCATGCAGCATGATGACCATGTAGATCTATCTGAAGATTTCTCTATCGTGCCATCCCTAACGCGCACGGTCTCGGATATAAACTCTTTTCAGCAAAAAGCATACCTACCGCTTTTATTCGATATTCTTGATAGCGGAATACAGAAAGCTCATGAAGCTGAGTATGTAGTTTTTAGTAATTTGGATATCTGTTTGGTTCCAAATTTTTATTTGGCTATTCGCGAATTGATCGGCTTCGGCTTTGACGCATTAACGATCAACAGACGGCTGCTTAATAAATCTCTTCTTGGGACGAATGCTTCTGCTTCCTTGCATCTCGGAGACTACGGCATTCCCCATGCCGGATTTGATTGTTTTGTTTTTCGCAAAGAGGCGTACCATAATTTTATAAGGAATAATGCCTGCATTGGAAAGGGTGCTGTCATGCGTGGGCTAATATACAATATGGTAGCTCATTCAAACAAGCTGCTCATGCTTAAGAACTGTCATCTCACGTACCATTTTGGCAATGACGAGCCCTGGCGAGACAGCATTACTTCGGAGTACTGGAAATACAACTTGAAAGAGTCATATACAGTATTGAAAGAGCTTTGCTGCAACGATACCAAGCGTGCGCGACTTGAAGGATTTTGTGTTAAACACAAGGAGCCTCTTCACCCATCCCATGAATTTCCATACTAGCCGACTTGATTAGATCATCTTAACCAGGCGCCGATGGCTAGCTTGAAAAGTCCTTCGCGGCAGCCTCACGTTTTAATTTCTAGCTTTTTGAAAATTAGAGGCCCTGGCACGCATAGAACTAGTCTTTACTGAGCCAGAACTACTCATTTTCCCCTTCTTGAGATTTTCTTGAATTTGTAATCTAATATCCCCTTTGCGGCGGAACCGGGCCTGTACGCGATAATCGCGTACAGGCCCGATTACGCCGCATGATCGGGCGGCCAAT
This sequence comes from Desulfocurvibacter africanus subsp. africanus DSM 2603, assembly GCF_000422545.1. Classification (NCBI taxonomy): domain Bacteria; kingdom Pseudomonadati; phylum Thermodesulfobacteriota; class Desulfovibrionia; order Desulfovibrionales; family Desulfovibrionaceae; genus Desulfocurvibacter; species Desulfocurvibacter africanus. The sequence goes on along the minus strand of NZ_AULZ01000002.1, from coordinate 86,708 downwards.
CCAAGCGAGCGGCCGCACGGCGTAGGGACTTGGTCCCGCGATTCTTCCCAAGGAGCACAGCACATGAAGGCCAGCGAGATTCGCCAGAAGTTCCTCGACTATTACAAGCGCCAGGGACACGAGATCGTGTCCTCCTCGGGCCTGGTGCCCAAGGACGACCCGAGCCTATTGTTCACCAACGCGGGCATGGTCCAGTTCAAGAAGGTCTTCCTGGGTCAGGAGCGGCGGCCCTACAACCGCGCGACCACGGCCCAGAAGTGCCTGCGCGTGGGCGGCAAGCACAACGACCTGGAGAACGTGGGCCGCACCGCGCGCCACCACACGTTCTTCGAGATGCTCGGCAACTTCTCCTTCGGCGACTACTTCAAGGCCGACGCCATCCGCTTCGCCTGGGAGTTCCTGACCGAGGAGCTCAAGCTGCCCAAGGAACGCCTTTACGTGACCGTGTTCCGCGACGACGACGAGGCCGAAGAACTTTGGCAAAAGGTCGCCGGCGTGCCCAAGGAGCGCATCTACAGGCTCGGCGAAAAGGACAACTTCTGGTCCATGGGCGACACCGGCCCCTGCGGCCCGTGCTCCGAAATCCTCATCGACCAGGGTCAGCACATGAGCTGCGGCCTGCAGTGCGGCATCGGCAAGTGCGACTGCGACCGTTTCCTGGAGATCTGGAACCTGGTCTTCATGCAGTACGACCAGACCGAGAACGGCACCCGCGTACCGCTGCCGCGCCCGTCCATCGACACAGGCATGGGCCTGGAGCGCATCTCGGCCGTGGTCCAGGGCGTGTTCTCCAACTTCGACACGGACCTGTTCCAGCAGCTCATCGGCCACACGGCCAATATGGCCGGTGTGACTTACAAGGCCAACGACGAGACGGACACGGCCTTGCGCGTCATCGCCGACCACTCGCGCTCCGCGGCCTTCATGATCACCGACGGCATCCTGCCCTCCAACGAAGGTCGGGGCTACGTCCTGCGCCGGCTCATCCGCCGCGCCTTCCGCTTCGGCCGGCTTATCGGCCTGCGCGACCCTTTCCTGCACTCGGTCTGCGCCAAGGTAGTCGAGGCCATGGGCGATGCCTATCCCGAGCTGCACGACAACAGTTCCTTCATGGTGCGCGTGGTGCGCGAGGAGGAAGAACGCTTCGGCCAGACCCTGGACAAGGGCCTGGACATCCTTGAGGAAGAGCTTGCCCGCTTGCAGGAGGCCGGCGCAAAGGCCATCTCGGGCGAATTCGCCTTCAAGCTCTACGACACGTTCGGCTTCCCCCTGGATATCGTCAACGACATAGCCGAGAAGCGCGGCTTCTCCGTGGACGAGCCCGGCTATAAAGCCTGCATGACCGAGCAGAAGGTGCGAGCCAAGAAGGCCTGGAAGGGCAGCGGCGAGACCGACATCGCCAGCCGCTTTCACGACCTGCTGGCCGCCGGCCTGACGAGCGAATTCGTGGGCTACCAAGACCTGGAGGCTGAAAGCCGCGTCGTGACCATCCTGGATGAGCATGGCAAGCCCGCCACGCGGCTCACCCAGGGCCACGGCGGCTGGGTCGTGTTCGCAGCAACGCCCTTCTACGGCGAATCCGGCGGCCAGGCCGGCGACCGCGGCACGGTCTCGACCATGACCGGCGACGCCGACGTGCTCGATTCGCTCAAGCCCTCGCAAAATCTCACGGTGCATAAGGTCTTCGTCAACGAAGGTGAGCTGCTCATGGCCCAGGACGCCATGCTGCGGGTGGACGTCGAGCTGCGCGCGGCCACGGCCCGCAACCACACCACCACGCACCTGCTGCAGGCCGCCCTGCGCAAGGTCCTGGGCGACCACGTCAAGCAGTCCGGCTCACTGGTTGGGCCGGATCGCCTGCGCTTCGACTTCACGCATATCTCGGCCCTCACGCCCGAGGAACTGCGCGCAGTGGAGGATGAGGTCAACCGGGCCATAGTCGCGTCCCTGCCCGTGTCCCGCGAGTACCTGAGCCAACAGCAGGCCCTGGCCAAGGGCGCCACGGCACTGTTCGGCGAAAAGTACGGCGAGACGGTCTGCGTGATCGAGGTTCCCGGCGTGTCCATGGAACTGTGCGGCGGCACGCACCTGGCATCCACGGGCCAGGCCGGTCTGTTCGTCATTCTCTCCGAGTCCGGCGTGGCCGCAGGCGTGCGACGCATCGAGGCCGCCACTGGCCTCAACGCCCTATCCGTCTACCAGGCCATGCGCGACGAACTGAACGAGGTGGGCGGGATGCTCAAGGCCCGGCCCGGTGAGATCGTGAGCCGCGTGCAGAATATGCAGAAGGAAGTCAAAAGCCTCATCAAGGACAAGGACCAGCTGCAGGCCAAGCTCCTGTCCGGTGAGAGCCGCAACATCATGGACGAGGTGCAGGAAGTCGGCGGAATCAAGCTGCTGGCCGTCAAGGCCGACGTGCCCAACGTCAAGGTGCTGCGCGAGCAGATGGACGACATCCGCTCCAAGCTGCCCTCCGGCGTGGCCTGCCTCGCCGCACCCCAGGAAGACGGCAAGGTCGCGCTCATCCTGTACGTGTCCAAGGACCTTCACGGCCGCTTCACGGCCGGCGGGCTCATCAAGGACGTGGCCGCCGAGGTTGGCGGCTCCGGCGGCGGCAGGCCCGACATGGCCCAAGCCGGCGGCACTAACCCCGAGGGCATCGACAAGGCCTTCGAGAAGCTCAAGGAACTCGTGGCCGGATAAACCCGCGCCAGGCAATACGCTCTCAAGAAGCCGGACGGCATACGCTGTCCGGCTTCTTTATTTTGATCGCCCGGCTTATCGCTCAGTTCGGTGTACATTCCCACAATGCGAGTCCAAGTCCGTCTCACGACCACAGCGTGACATCTCCGCACAATAATGCATTTAGAGCATTCTGCTTTTGAAAATGCTCTGCAAGCCATGCGTCGGCATGGCTTGCCGCTAGCTTCGGCGCAGGCGCAATTCACTTGCGCCGTCAACGCCGGAGCGAGCGTCTAAAAAGCAACCAGCTCTAGATTGCCCTAAGCCTTGCCACGACATATACTCACCGTACTATTCATGGCGTGCCCGCAAGGTCTGCGCCAGGCCACATTCACCAAGATCACAAGGAGACATCTATGGCTGCCAAGAAGATTCTCATGCTCATCGGTGACTATGTCGAAGACTACGAGGTCATGGTGCCGTTCCAGATGCTGCTCATGGTCGGCCACACCGTTCACGCCGTGTGCCCCGGCAAGAAGGCTGGCCAGACCGTGCGCACGGCCGTGCACGACTTCGAGGGCGACCAGACGTACTCCGAGAAGCCCGGCCACAACTTCATGCTCAACTTCGACTTCGACGCGGTCAAGGCCGAGGAGTACGACGCCCTGGTCATCCCCGGCGGCCGCGCGCCCGAGTACATCCGCCTCGATCCCAAGGTCGTGCAGATCGTCAAACACTTCGCCGACAAGAAGAAGCCCATCGCGGCCGTCTGCCACGGCCAGCAAGTGCTGGTCACGGCCGGCGCGCTGGAGGGCAAGACGTCCATGTGCTACCCCGCCGTGAAGCCGGACCTGGAGCGTGTGGGATGCGCGTACATCGAGCCGAACGCGACGTTCACCAACGCCCACGTGGACGGCAACCTGGTCACTGCCGCGGCTTGGCCCGCACACCCCGAATGGATGCGCAAGTTCCTGGGCGTGCTGGGCACCAAGATCGAAGCGTAGAGTTTTTTCGAAAGAAGCTGGGAAAACATGAAATGCCCGCACGTATGCGGGCATTTCACGTTCAGATTATGTGAACGAATCCTGAACAGGATTCGGGTTGGACAGAGCCCGAGACGCCTATCGTAGTCGGCGCATGATCAGTTGGCGTGTCCGCACTTGGCGAGATTAAGCCTGGGGAAAGCAACGCATCCCCTCTTGAGCAAGCAGGCTTAGCCGCGGCCCTTGCCGCCGCCGTTGCCATTACCACCACCATTGCCTCCGCCCTTACCACCGCCATTGCCCTTGCCACCGCCGTTACCGTTGCCGCTCTTGCCGCCCATATTTCCGCCGCTGCTAAGGCCGTTATCGCCGGACAGGGCGGCACGACTCTGCTTCTTGGACCCGAACTTGTCAGCACTCACGGTCGACTTGTCCTTGGCTTTATTCGCGGAAACGCGCTCCGTCTTAGACGCCTTTTCCTTGGACTGCTTCATCTTGCCATGAGCCTTATCAGCCTTGACCTGGGTCTCTTCCGGGGCCGAAGCTTGCTTCTTGGCCTTGCCGAAGGCCAACGCCGCAGGATGCAGACCGGCGGTATGGGCGATCTCTCCCCAGCCCATGCCGCTGGTGCGCATGGCGCCCACGTCTACGCCCTCCCGGTTGATGGCGGTATTCGCGTCCGCCACGGCTTTATCGTAGGCTGCCTGGGCTTGCTCGAGCTGCTGTTCGTCACCCTTTGCGCGAACCCGGTTCAGCTGGACCTCGGCGGCCTGGAACTGCTGCAGCGCGCTGCGAATCTGCTGCTGGCTGGCGGTCATTTCCTGATCGGCCTGCTGCTCGGCCTCTGCAACCTGCTCCTGGTCGGGCAACGACGAATCCTGGGCAAAAGCCTGTCCGCCCAGGCACAAAGTCGCAGCACAGGTTACACTGCCCGCCAACAACGCGATGCGTTTGATGATGCTTTTCATGCTCATGCTCCTTTCTTTGCGTCGGTTATGAATAGGATGGATTCATCCAGTTCTCGCGTCGTATCGCCCAGGCGCAGTTGCTGCGACGAGCCGAGCCAACTCAGCGACAAGCGCGCGCGGTCAATGAGCGAAGTCTCCTCGCGCAGGGCCGCGGCTACTGCTTGAGCGCGCCGGCGCGCCAGCTCCTGGTCGCCCGCCACAAAAGCCACCACATGGATGTTCAGTTGCGGATCGTCGCGGAGCGCCTTGGCTACGCTGGCCAGAGCCTCCTGGCCGCGCACCGTGGCGCTGTCGGTGCCCGGGGCGAAATCCACTGCAGGCAAGGCCAGGCGGTAGCGGCCCACGGTATGGATGCGCCAGGAATAGTCACCAACCAGGTTGAGTTCCTCCACGGCCTGGGCCGCCATGGGCGCATCCGCGCCGGCGCTCAGGTAGTCGTGAAGTACCTCCAGACGCTCGGTGCGGCGCCCCAGCTTGCCCAGCGCCTGGGCGCGGCCCCAAAGCACGTCGAGATTGCCATGCTCCACGGCCAAGGCCAGGTCATAGTGGGTAAGAGCCTTGGCGGCCTTGCCTTGATTCAGGAAAATATTGGCCAAGGCCAGGCGAGCCGGTACATGCTCAGGGTCGATGGCCAGGCTGCGCTCCAGGGCCCGCTCCTCTGCCGAGGATTCACCCACGGCATGGTAGGCCACGCCCAGCCAGTAGTGGTACTCGGCGTCTTCCGTGGCCAGGATGGTGGCGCGCTTGAGATAGCCCGTGGCCTTCTCGCCGCTGCCCAAGGCCAAGTGGAAACGTCCGAGATAATAGTTCAGCTCCGGGTTCCAGGGATCCTGGGCGTATTCCTTGGACAGCGCCACGATGCCTTGGGCGTACCTGCCGGTCTCCAGGTAGTAGGCGCGCTCCATGCGCGAGCATCCCAGTGCTGGAAGCAGCAGGAGAGCTGCGCAGAGCGCGATAATCTTGGCGGCATGCAGCATGAAGCCTCTCATGCCGGGTGAAATACAAAAGTCGTTCCTCCACGAACAACTCAAGGCCGGACACGCTTAGAAGCCAACAATGTCGAGGCTTTTCAAACCGTCGCTGCAAACGGCAAGGGGCCCGGAACGATCCGGGCTCCTTGAAATATCTGTGCGAAAATTGCGCGCCGCGGGCAAAGTGCGTGCAGTGCGACATGTATGCGGCAATACAACGTCAGCCGCCAGGCCTTGAATTGGATACTGCGGAGGACCTACTCCTCGGACTTGCGCTCCACGAGGATCATCTTGCGGACCTGGGCTTTCTTTATCTTCACGATCAACTGCCCGATGTCCGCAGGCTTTTCCATGAAGTCCATGGCCCCAAGCTTCATGGCCTCGGCGCTCATCTCCACGGTGGCCCGGCCTGTAAGCAGGATGACCTGCGTCTCCGGCCGGCGCGCCTTTATGATCTTGAGCGCCTCGAAACCATCCATGCCGGGTAGCATGAGGTCCAACACGATGGCGTCGTAGGTGTCGTTCTCAACCTTGCCCAAGGCTTCCTCGCCGGATGTCGCCACGCTGACCTCCATTCCTCGCAGGCGCATGCTCGGACAAGGCTTCCAGGAAATCCTGTTCATCGTCCACGAGCAAAACTTTCTCGGCCATGGCAGCTCCAATACTCTCTTGACCAAAGGTAGGCGATTCATGTGCGCCAAGCCGCGCATTGGTTCAGCACCAGGCCGAGGCAACCGGTTGTTCCGGCAGGACCAGGATTAACGCACCATCGGGATCGCGTCGTAGTTCGGCCCCAAGCATGGCCAGCAGACCGGTTTCCCTGTCATCCGCGGGAGCGGATACGGCCGCTCGTGTCATGCCTCCGAAGCGCACTAGCACTGCGGACTGCCCCGGGGCCACGGACACGCGCACGGACCTGCTCGCGTCGGCGCCTTCCACGGCGCGCCACAGGAGCAGGAACAGAAGATTCTGCAGGAAGAACGGGCTGGTTCTGACCGGCAGCGAAACGCCAGGTTCGGAGATGGTCAAAGCAACCCCTTTGCAGGCGGCAAGGCGTCTGCTCAGGGCCAGCACGAGTGCGGCGACGCCGGCTGCGTCCACATCCGCCTCTGGAGTGTCCACGCTGTGAGCGAAGGCGTTCATGTGTCCCAACACGACATCGGCCCGCTTGACCTGAGCCTGCATGTTGCCGGCCAGGGTCTTGAGACGCTCGATGCGCAGCTCACCACCCTTCTCGGCAAACAGAGCCATGTCTTCCAGGATGCCTGCCTGCTCGTTGAAGATAGCCAGGAAGTTCTTGAGTTCGTGGGAGATGGAGGCGCTGATGCGGCCGAAGAACGCCAGACCGTCCAGCCCGAGACGTTTCCAGTCGGCGGGTTGCGTGTCGGTCGTCATCATTTGGCAGCCTCCTGCATCTTCTTGATGAGGTCCTCGATGGCCACGGGCTTGACCAGATAGAACTCCCGGCCGGACTCGGCCGAGCCGCGCCGGAAATCATCCTCGGAACCATGGCCCGTAAGGAAGAGGATTTTGATGCCCGGGCAGATTTCCACAAGTTTACGCTTGAGCTCAATGCCGCCCATGCCGGGCATCTTAACGTCCAACACCGCCAGTTCGAAGCAAACCTTGCTTGCCAGTTCAAGAGCCTTTTGCCCGCTGGTGGCCCATGTGGCCTCTATGCCGCGAAAAGAAAGCCGCTCGGCCAGGGCCGAAACCAATTCTTCCTCATCATCCACGAGCAGAACCCGCATCGCATTCCCCCTTTTGTTTTGGCGGCGCCTCGGCTGGGAGCCGCACGGTGAAGGTCGTGCCATGGCCGACCTCGCTCACCAAGTCCACACGACCACCAAGCTCCTGCACGAGGCTATAGGTGATGGACAAGCCCAGGCCGGTTCCGCCCTTGCTCGCCTTGGTGGTGTAGAACGGTTCGAAAATACGTTTCTGGTCCGTTTCCGAGATGCCGCATCCGTCGTCGGACACGGCCACGGAAAGCCCGCCATTCGGTTCCGGGCTAATGGCGATAGCCAGATGGCCGCCATCGCTCATGGCCTGGAAGGCGTTGTTTATGAGGTTGAGGAAGATTTGCTGCAGTTGGCCACGATCGCTCACGACGTCCGGCAAGTTCTCTCCGCCCTGAAGCTTAACCTCAATGGAGCGGTATTCCGCCTCCTTGTGCAGGAAGCCCAAGACCTCCTCCACGACCTTGCGCACGCCTACCGGCTGCAAGCACACGTCCAGGTGCCGGGCAAAGGAGAGCAGCCGCTTGGTTATGGTTCCGCAACGCTGCACCGAGGCGATGATCGAATCCATGTGCTTCATGAGCCTCGGGTCGGACTGGTACTCCTGGCGATAGGTGAACAAATCCTTAATGAGCCCGGCCTTCTCATTGATGATGGCCAGCGGGTTGTTGATTTCGTGAGCCACTCCGGCGGCCAGGCGTCCGATTGAGGCCATCTTGTCAGCATGCTCGACATGATGCAGGGCCGCGACGCGCTTGCGGTCGGCTTCGTGAATCTTGCTGACGAGGTAGGTGGACACGCCCAGGATCGTCAGCAGCATTACCCAGATGCTGCCCACCAGGAAGCCCAACATATCCAGACGGGTCTCGTACCAAGCGCTCATGAGTTCCGAACGGGACTTGCTGATGACCAGGATGAACGGCGAATCCGGAATATAGGCGTAGCCGACCACCATGTCCGGCGCGCCGACGGCCTCGCCCGGGATCACGGTCGTGTGCTCCTGGTACTGCGGCACCTCGAATGGCGCCTTGGTGAGCACGGCGCCATAAAGCGTCGACGGAGTCTGCAGCACGCCTTCTCGATTGATGAGGAAGGCCTCGCCGTGTGCGGCCAACTCCAGGCCCGTGGTTAGGCTCATGAAGCGGGCCGTGTCCAGGGTAGCGCGCAGCACGAAAAAGCCTCCGTCCGGCAGGTCGCGGCGCACGGTTACAACGAGGTGCGGGTCGTCGCGGAAGCCGCGAAACACGTCGCTCACATACCTGCCCTTGCTCAGAACCTCCTTGAACGAAGTCTGCTGCGAGTAGTCGCGCCCGACCAAGGCATGCGGTCCCACGTAGGCCACCTGCTTGCCGCTGGCATCAAGCACGCCCAGATCCACGAAGCCGCCGAAGGACACCTTGAGCGAATCAAGGATTTGGTCCAGCCGGGCAGGATCGGCAAGCTCCTCGTAGGTGTTGTCCCTGGTCACGAACCACACGGCGGCCTCGCGTTCTTCCAGGAACGCGGACACCACGCGCTTGGTGTTGGAAACGAGTCTGGTCACGCGCAGCATGGTCTCGGACTCGGACGCTTTCTCGGACAACCTGTAGTCGATGACGGCCAGGGTCAGCAGCGGACCCAAGGTAACCACACTGGTGATGAGCATGGCCAGCTGCCACATGCGCCGATAGTTGAAGAGGTTTTCCCCCAGGCCCTTGCCGGGCTTTTTGTCCCAGAAGGAAGGCTTCAAGCTGTCGAATATGCCCATGTTCCCCTCGATCGATGGTTAGCGGCCCAATTGCAAACCGAACTGCGCGGCCGGAATGGCCTCGAGAAGATTAGGGATGTGCAGCATCAGTGGGCGCCGGCCTTGTCCGGGCCATGCCGACCACCTCATTCGCGCGACGGAAATCACTGCTGAACACGGTCACGATGGGCATGGTTCGCACTCCTCAGCCCTGGCCCGTGCGAGCGCCTGAGGCTGCAGCGCCGAGGACCCTCTCTTTTTCAGGTCACGGTCTTGGCTATGGCCGTGGGGTTGTGCGCGTTTCTTTTTTACCAAGCATTCACTCAACTTTAGACCAAACAAAAACGCATGGTCAATTGTCGCCATTGGCACTCTTAAAGAGAATGCCAGAGCATCCGTTGGCTGCATGGACGATGCTCGGAAACCCGGCAGATAAAGAAGAACGCTCAGCTCTCACATCCTCATGCCCGGCATGCTGGCATTGCGATTGCTCATATATGACTGCATACGGAAAAAATTGCAGCCAGTTAAGAGGACAAGGCCATGCCCATCAACGCCATCAGAAGCTTCATCATAGGAAATCAGGTGCACCCCGGCTTGCTTGTTGGCGAGGCAGTCCGAGATCGCCAGGGGTCCGATGAGCGCCAGGATGCGTCGCGTGATTCGGTGCGCCTGTCCGATACTTCCGGCGACTTGGCCGCCATGGCCAAGCATGGCTCCAGTGAGGATGTCCTGGACATCGTCTCCACCAAGGTGGCCGAATTGCGGATTCGGCTCATGGAAAAGCTGAGCCATAGAATGCGCTATGAAGGCCTCGATCCCGAGGCCAAGGTTTCCCTGCGGCTCGACGAAGAGGATGTCGTGCGTGCCTCGGGCGAAGAACCGGCGGCTTCCAAGGTGGAGGACCTGCTCGCCGAGGATCCCAGCCTGGGCGAACTGTTTCGCGAACTGGCCGCTCACTCGGACCTTTTGCGCACCCTGCGCGCCGCTCGTGTGGGCAAGACCCGCACTGTTTCCGGATACCAAGCCTATACCCGCGCCGCCAGCGAGCTTGACGCCAGCTCGGCCGCTTTCGTGCTGACAATGCTCGGTTCGCAGGTCACTTCCTACTTCGATAGGCAGTAAGCCTCGCTTATCGGTTCGCCGAGTCGAACGCGGCACATTTTTCCACTCTCCGAGGTTCGGCAGGCTTCATCGATAGCCATATTGACAGCGACCGGGCCGAGGACTAGATTCGGGCCGGTTCAAAGGGGAGTAGCTCCGATAGGGCAAAGTCACCATCACAGCGTTCGCGCTTGGCTTTGCTGTTGGCGAGAGGCCGATGAGCGAGACCTTTGGCATGAGTGTGTCATGCCGGAGGTCTTTTTGTTTGTCTCCGGCCAATCTGCGATCGGAGTTGCACCATGCTCGACGCCAAGAAGCTTCTGCCTTTCGTCCTGGCCGTGGCGGCCTGTCTGCCCGGCCTGCTCCTGCGCTTTTTCCATGTGGAACTGACTCCGCCGCTCATGGCCGCCATCACCGGCGGCTCCATCCTCGGCGCATCCTTCCTGCTGACCTGGGCCTGCGACGTGGCCCAGGAGGACATTCCCCAGACCCTGGCCCTGGCCGTGGTGGCCCTCATCGCCGTACTGCCCGAGTACGCCGTGGACATGTACTTCACCTGGCAGGCCGGCCAGCATCCGGAATCCGACTACGCGCACTACGCCATCGCCAACATGACCGGCGCCAACCGGCTGCTCATCGGCGTGGCCTGGGCAGCTATCGTGGCCATCTTCTGGATGCGCACGCGCAAGAGCGTGCAATTGGAGGAGGAACGCCGCACCGAGCTGTTCTTCCTGGGGCTGGCCACGCTGTACGCCTTCACCATTCCGCTCAAGGGCAGCCTGGCCTGGTATGACGGCCTGGTCTTCATCGGCATGTACGTCTGGTACATCTACCTGGCCAGCCGTCGTCCCTGCGTCGAGTGCGACATAGAAGGCCCGGCCGAATTGCTGGCCCGCCTGCCCAAGGCCTCGCGTCGCCTGGCCACCGTGGTCACCTTTCTTTACGCGGCCCTGGTCATCCTGGCCTGCGCCGAGCCCTTCAGCGAGAACCTGGTCGCCACGGGCAAGGTGTACGGCGTCAACGAGTTCCTGCTCGTGCAGTGGCTCGCGCCCATCGCCTCCGAGTCGCCGGAGTTCATCGTGTCCATTCTGTTCGTGCTGCGCGGCCATCCCGGCATCGCCCTGGGCAGCCTGTTGTCCTCCAAGCTCAACCAATGGACATTGCTGGTGGGCATGATTCCCGGCGTGTACGGCGTATCCAGCGGCTCCTTCGCCACGCCCATTCCCATGGGCTCCATCCAGATGCACGAGATCCTGCTCACCGCGGCGCAATCCCTGCTGGCCGTGGTGCTCCTGGTCGGCCTGAAGCTGTCCATACGCGGGGCCAGCGTGCTGTTTTTGTTGTTTATCGGCCAGTTCCTGGCCCCGTTCTGGTCCGAAGGCTTGTCAACGATGGGCGTGCTCATCGACCCCGACGCCATCCACATGGGCTTCTCCATGGCCTACATAGGCCTGGCCATGATGCTCATGATCATGCGCTTGGCCGAAATCCGCGCCCTGTGGCGCGGCGTTCGCGTCACACAAAGCTAGGTACGTGCAGTTGAACTGGGAGAGGGCGCTGCCCTCTCCCAGACCCACACCCGGCAGGGAAATGATTCCCCTGCACCCCTCTTATCTTTGCGCTCATATGAAACTCTGGAAATCGAAACGAGCCGGTCCTTCCGCCCTTCCCTGCCAATGCCGACGCGTTCAAGCTCTCCCCACTTAATTAAACATCCTTGGGACTCGAGCAATTCGCTGGTGGATTGCCACGGCTACGTGGTTTAGCTTAATCCACACCGACTAACTCCACCTATCCGCCAGCAGGAGAACAATCATATGTCAACGCCGGAACGCCTTGCCCAAGCTCTGAACGATCACCTTCATCTGGCACAGCTTATCAGCGACGAAGTCGTGCAGTTCGCCCGTACGGCCTTGGGGGTGGACGCCGAGGACCCGAAGGCGCTGTGGCGCGCAGTGGATGATGACAGCCCGGAGCGCGAGGCCCTGGTGGAGCTGATGCTTTTTCCGAGCTCGAAGCTGGTGGTGGAACTGGAGCCACTGCTTGCGCAGGAGTGCTACTCGGATGAAGACGAACCGCGCATTGTTGAGCGGCTGCTATCCTTCAACCCGGGGGCCTGTTTCGCCCTTCCGGGCGGCGGAACGCTCACTTTGCTCTTGCGTGCCGAGGACGCTCGGTTGCTCGTGCGCAGGCTGCGCATCGAGGATACGCCGCCCGAGGAGTTGCGCCAAGCCGCATCCGGCCGTTTCGACGCGCAGCAAGCCGCGCAGCTCATGGCTCTGCTGCGGCATGAATCCTGGCCTGATACGCCGCAATCGCGCTTTCTATTGTCCGGCGTTCTGGAGCGGCTGTCCGACAAGGAAGCGGCAACAGCCGAGGCCCTGCGTTACGCCTGCCGCTTCCTTGCAAGCCTGGCTCCCGACGCCGAGCCGCTGGCGGCCCTCAAGCATCGCCACGCCGAAACGCGCCGCGGTCTTGAACGAGCCCGCCGCTTTCAGGCCATGCGCGAAACCATGAACATGGAGACGCTCATGGCTCGCGGCGTGCGCGAGCCGAACCTCGATCCGGCCGCCCTGGAGCATGAATTGGCGCTGCAGGACGCCATATGCCGCGCGGCCTACGGCCTGCCGGCCTCGGATTTCGGCCCGGCCGAGGAGGACCTTGGCGAGTTCGACGGCGAGGAAGGCGCGCGCAGGCTGCTGGACATCTGGGGCGAGTAGGCTTGGGGCTCGGACGCTTTTCTGGTATAATGACAAACTCCTGCGCGAGTCCTGGAGAAGGTCCGGGCCTGCGGCGGACCCAAAATCACGAAACAAAGCCAATCACCCGCAAGCCCTTGGGCATGAGGAGCTGAGCGGTTATCGGACGTTACGTGCACGCCCTGGAGCAATGCGCGGACGAACTTCGCGGGTCCAGGGCCGCGCCGGCCCTGGTGGGTGAGAGCCCGAGAGAGGGCAAAGCCCTATCTCGGTTCCTGTTCAAATTCTCTAAAAATACCAGCGCCAACTGCGACCCATGTCGTACAGGTCCTTGAGCGTATGCACATAGCCGCTGCGCAGCTTGCGCACGAGGAACAGGAACAGGTAGGCGGTCTGCATGGCGTCGGACAGGGCGTTATGGGCCGGGAAGCTCGGTAGGCCGTATTGGACCGCGAGGTCCGTAAGGTTGTAGGACACGCGCAGATTGTAGCGGTCGTAGTAGCTGACCCAGCGCTCCTCTTCATAGACCTGGGCCAGACGCATGGTATCCAGGCAGGGATTGGCCATGGGCCCGCCCAGGATGCGCTTGCAGGCGCGGTTGAGAAAGGCCGCGTCCATGCCGACATGATGACCCACGATCAGGCTTTGGCCCAGGTAGTCGGCGAACTCGGGCAGCACATCGGACAGCTCGGGCGCGTCCTCAACCTCCGAGGGCGTGATGCGGTGAATGAGCGTGCAGGTCTTGGGCAGGCACGACGGTCTGACCACTGCATACCAGTTGGCGCCGGGCTGAATGGCCATGCCGCGGATGCGCACCGCGCCGATGGACACGATCTCGTCCCGGCGATGGTCCATGCCGGTCAGCTCCGTGTCCAGCACCGTGAATTCGCACTCATCCAACGGGATGTCCTGGTCGAAGCCCTGGAAGAACTCGCGGCTTTCGCGCAGGGCCGGATGCCATGGAGCCCGGCCCAGCATGCGGCCCAGGGGGCCGGAATCAAGCAGGCGATCGAACATGGCTTGCTCCATCACGTTTACCCTCAGACGTTGAGCCGAAATGTCTCGCGCACGTAGGACTGCATGCGTCCGATAACGCCGAAGGCCTCCTTGAGCGTGCGCTTTTCCAGTTCCGAGAGCCTCCCCGGATTCACGTGGTTGCCGGGCTGGCGGCCTTCGTCCATTTGGCGCAGCTGACTGGCGATGCGCACCTGCATGAGGAACTCGTAGGCCTCGCGCAGCTCGGCGTGAAACTCGGCTGAAATGGCCCCCAACTCGGCCAGGGCCTTGAAGCGGTCCAGGCTGTTGGTTTCGCGCAGCCCATGCTTGAGGGCCATGACCCGGCCGAACTCCGTAAGCGGCAGAACACCCCGGCCCTTGATATCCAGGGCATCCTTGTGCTCTCCATCCTTCTCCACGATGAAGCTCTTAAAGAAGGTCAGCGGTGGCCGTGAGCGCAGGCAGTCGGCGGCCATATGGCGCAGGAAGACCTCCTCGCGCGCGGCCAGCGGTGTCACGTAGTCCCGCAGGGCCTCACCCAGCGCCACATAGCCAAACACAGGCCTGAAGTCGAAGAAGATGCCCGCGAAAAGCACCTGCTTGGGCTCGGGCCGGGCGATCCACTCCGTGAACTGCCGCTTCCAGGCCGACAGGGACATGCGCCATTTCGGATTCTCGACCATGATGCCGCCGGGACAGCGTGGATAGCCGAAATCCACGAGGCACTCGCCGGCCCGCCGGCCCAGTCGGGCGAAATACTCATCGGCGCGGGCCTTCAGATCGGCATCCGCAGCCTTGGGACCATGCCCATTATCTTGTCCGTAGTCCTGCCCGTAGTCCTGGTAAATGAGGGCGTTGTCCTGGTCCGTGCGGATGGTTTGCTCCCTACGGCCCTCGCTGCCCATGGATAGCCAGCAGAACGGCAGCGGCGGTGGGCCCAGCTCCTCCTGGAGCATGGTCAGCAGCCGCTCCAGCACCAGATCATTGAGCACGGCCACCATGCGGCCGACCTTGCCCGCCCTGGCCCCTTCCTCGAACAGGGCGCGCACCACGTCGGGGATGCCCTTGGCCAGCCGGGCCAAGCCGTCAAGGCGGGTTTCGCCCACGATGTCCTTGAACAACGAATAGGGCGAGCGCCCAGTGAGGGTCATGAAATCATGGGCCGTGACCATGCCCTGCACGCGACCGGCACGGCGCACGCCAAGGTGGTGCACCTGGTTCTTCATCATGGTCAGCAGCGCGTCGAAGCACAGGGTGGCCTCATCCACGGCCAGCAGTGGCGAGGACATGATCTCGCGCACGGGCAGTTCTACGGACAGCCCCCTGGCCGCGACCTTGTCGCGGAAGTCCTGATCCGTAACGATGCCGGCCACCTCGCTTTTGTCCGCTTCCGCCGAGCCATCGAGCACCACAAGCGAGCCCACACCGGCCCGGCCCATGCGCTCGGCGGCCGAGCGGATGGTCTCGTCCGCGTTGATGGTCGCCAACTCACGTCGCACGACTTCGCCGACTCCGGTGGCGAATAGCGACAACCTGGTTCCGGAGTCCGCCGGGTGTCGTGTGCGACGCAACTCCGCGAAGGCCTTGTGCACATAGGCGTCGGACAGCGTGCGCAAATAAAACTGCGCCACGGCCGGCCAGCGCCCCATGAGAGATTGGAAATCCTGCTTGGAGATGCGATAGAAGAACGAATCCTCCACTGTCTCCACGTTGAAGTTGGCCAGGCTACCGCGAACGATAGCCAGCGCGCCGAAAGTGCCGCCCTCGCCCTGAATGTCCAGCAGCGTGATGCCGCCGTCATCGTTGATCAGGTAGCTCTTCACTCCGCCCTTCTGGATGATCCACAGGTAGTCAACGGCGGTTTTGCCCTGTTCGATAAAACGCAAGCCCGCCGGGATAAAATCTATGCTGCAGACTTTGGCCAAGCGCATTAGCTCGTCTTGCGGCAACTCGCTGAAGGGCATGGTTCGTTGCAAAATCTCCACGGCGTCGGCGGGTGAAACCGAATGCACGTTCCTGCTCATGGCCACCTCGATATTTCCATAGCAATCTGACGGGAATAGTCTTGACCTGTTTTTTCACCTGGACTATACAGACAACCAACGCGGTTGGTTGAACAACCAACACAGCACGCCAAGGCCGGTCTAAGCCCCCGCCGCTCGGCGTGACCCGGACGGCTCCTTGACCCCGGAGCCCATGGACGCCTACCCGGTATGCGAACGCGGATACCTCCCCAGGACGCGAACGACTCCGGATTAGCATATATGCCTTCCTCACTTGCCCCAGGCTTACACCGCCTCAAGGGCCTCTCCAGGAGGGGGAATCCCGGGCCAGAAGATTCCCCCTCCTTTCTTTTATTCAATTCTTCATTCGGATACATCGTCGGCGCGTCCTTGCGATCTTAGTGATCCACGGCAGCGCCCGCTCCGCGCGGAGTTCGCACGCTCTCCACGAGATCACGAATCTCCTGGGGAGGCGGCGGCGTGACATGGGAGACGGCAAAGGTCACCGCGAAGTTGATCAGCATGCCCACGGCGCCGATGCCTTCCGGGCTGATGCCCATGAACCACGGCGCAACGCCCAGGAACTTGGTCTGCACTATGTAGAAGATGGTGAAGCCGATGCCCGAAAGCATGCCGGCGATGGCCCCTTCCCTGTTCACGCGCTTGGAGAAGATGCCCAGGATCAGGATGGGGAAGAAGCTGGACGCGGCCAGGCCGAAGGCCAGAGCGACCACCTGGGCCACGAAGCCAGGCGGGTTGATGCCGAAGTAACCGGCGATGACCACGGCGATGCCGATCATGATGCGTCCGAGTCGCAGGCGCTGGCGCTCCGTGGCCTTGCGGTTGATGACCCGGTAGTACAGGTCGTGGGAAATGGATGACGCGATGACCAGCAGCAGGCCTGAAGCCGTGGACAAGGCAGCGGCCAATGCGCCGGCAGCGATGAGCGCCACGACCCAGGCCGGCAGGTTGGCGATCTCCGGATTGGCCAGGACCATGATGTCCGCGTCCACGTACAGTTCATTGGGCGTGTCCGTGGGCGGGTTCTTGACCATGCGCTGGCCCCAGTCGCCAACTTCGCCGATGAACTCGGGCTTGCCCTTGAAGGCCTCGCCTGCCCGATACTGGATGATGCCGTCGCCGGTCTTGTCCACCCAGGCCAGAAGTCCGGTCTTTTCCCAGTTCTTGAACCAGGAGGGCGCCTGCTCGTAAGCCACGCCGCTGATGGACTCGATCATGTTGTAGCGCGCGAACACGGACACGGCCGGAGCGGCGGTGTACAGGATGGCGATGAACAGGAGCGCCCAACCAGCCGACCAGCGCGCGCCACGCACCGTGGGCACGGTGTAGAAGCGCACTATAACGTGCGGCAGGCCGGCCGTGCCGACCATGAGCGCCATTGTGATGGCCAGCACGTCGAGCATGGACTTGTTGCCCGCTCCGAAAGCGGATGTGTACTCGGAGAATCCCAGGTCGCGGTGCAGATGATCCAGGGTTTCCAGCAGGAAACGGCCGGCGTGGGGGCCTTCCGTGATGGCCGAGCCGAAGCCGAGCTGTGGGATGGGGTTGCCCGTGATCTTCATGGAAATGGCCACGGCCGGGATGAGGAAAGCCAGGATGAGCACGCAGTACTGGGCCACCTGCGTCCAGGTAATGCCCTTCATGCCGCCCAGACCCGCGTAGAAGAAGACGATGGCCATGCCGATGATCACGCCCGTGTTCACGTCCACTTCCAGGAAGCGCGAAAAGACGATGCCCACGCCGCGCATCTGGCCGGCCACATAGGTCAGCGAGGCAAAAATGGCGCAGACCAGGGCCACGATGCGCGCCGTGTTGGAGTAATAACGGTCGCCCACGAAGTCGGGCACCGTGAACTTGCCGAACTTGCGCAGGTACGGTGCCAGGCACAGGGCCAAGAGCACGAAACCGCCGGTCCAACCCATGAGGTAGACCGCGCCGCCATAGCCGGCGAAGGATATGATGCCCGCCATGGAGATGAACGAGGCTGCGCTCATCCAGTCCGCGGCCGTGGCCATGCCGTTGGCCAGCGGAGGCACGCCGCCGCCGGCGACGTAAAAGCCCTTGGTGTCCTTGACCCGGGACATCCAGGCGATGCTCATATACAAAGCGAAAGTCGCTCCAACGATGATGTAGGTCCAGACGAGTATTGACATGGATGTGCTCCCTGCTCTCGGCTATTCGTGGACGTCATGCTCGCGGTCGAGCTTGCTCATGCGCCAGATGTACACAAAGATGATCACCACGAAGGTAAAAATGGAGCCTTGCTGTGCGAACCAGAACCCCAATGGGAACCCGGCTATGCGCACGGCGTTGAGCTGCTCCACGAAGAGGATGCCGCAGCCGTATGATACGGCCGCCCAGACGCCCAGGAGCACGAGCATGAGGCGCAGGTTCTTGAGCCAATACTGTTTCTTGTTGTCCTGCATGGTTCCCTCCTTGGGTCATGCGTTCACAGGGTCCATGCCAGCTTTCTACATCCCCACCGTCCATGTAGCGCGCTTTATTTGGTAAACGGGTGAACGGCCCCGTGATGGCGAGCAGCGGCGCACCAAGGTGTGACGAAGCTCCACTCCCGCCTTTTAGACGACCATTCGCAGGGCATAAGCGCCGTCCACCGGCCACGCACTCAGCGGCGAGCGAGCCGCTCAAATGACGGACTTCCGCCAAGTCCAGATCACCGATGCACGAATACTGGACACGCACGACATCTTTTGCATCAACCTGCGCAAATAATTGTTTGCCCGGTTTTCTCGGGGCGAGCCCAGAAACGCTCCCACCCTGGCCGGCAGCGGAATATGCAGGCTTGGCGCGAATCAAGCTTGCATCCTTGAACCCTTCATTTTTGGAACGTCATCTGCTAGCAGAGGTGTGGAACCGAACCCTAGACAATATGACCACCCGCCTGCCGAGGAGCGCCATGAACATTTTGGATATCGTGCTCGTACTGATTCTCGCCTTCTTTACTATCAGGGGCTTCCTCAGGGGGCTGCTCATGGAACTGGCCGCAATCACCGGCCTTGTCCTGGGCTTCTGGGTCGCCAACAGCCATTCCGACCTGCTTCTGCCCATTGTCGGCAGAGCCATGAACGATCCCACCACGGCCCATATAGTCGCGTACATACTGACCCTGCTAGCCGTAATGCTGGCGGTCTGGCTGATCGGCTTCCTTTTGCGCACGGCGCTCAAGGCGGGCAAGCTTTCTGGCATGGACCATCTCTTCGGCTCCATATTCGGGTTCATCAAGGGCGCCCTGCTGGGCGCCATTCTGGTCATGGTGCTAATCGTCAATTCGTCCGACTCCGGGGTCCTGCGCGAGTCCACCCTGCAGCCCTACCTGGGTGGCGTATCCGACTGGCTGGCCGACTACCTGCCAAACAGCCTCAAGAAGGTTTACCACGACAACGCCGCCGGCCTGCGCCGGGCCGCCGACGGATTTACGCTGCAAAACCCCGCCTAGCTTTCCGTAATGCTACCTAGAGGAGGGCGCGACCGGTCTGAGCGGTTCGCCCTCCTCTATCTTGCCCGCCAAGCTTCTTCAGAATCCGGTGCCCGGCTTCCGTTAACGGTTGCGGAGACACTCCTTTCGGGTTGCCGCCGCCGATCACCGGAGGTACACCGGCCGTACCCGTAATCGACGTCACCTCAAACCGACCGAGCACATCATGTCCGACGACAAGAACGCATTGGCCGCCTTGCGCCAGGTGGTGCAAACACTCATCGGCCCGGGCGGCTGTCCCTGGGACCTGGAGCAGACCCCGGAGAGCCTGTGCGACTATGTAGTGGAAGAGGCCTTCGAACTGGTGGAGGCCATCCGAGCCGGGGACGTGGCCGGCGCGCGCGAGGAGCTGGGCGATGTCATGTTCCTGCTCCTGTTCATCGGCGAGCTGTACGAGCGCGACGGCAAGTTCACCCTTACCCAAGCCCTGGAGGACGGCGCGGCCAAGATGATCCGCCGCCACCCGCACGTGTTTTCCGACACCAAGGTGGAGAACCTGGGCGAGCTGTTCACTAACTGGGAGCGCATCAAGCGTGAGGAAAAGAGCGCCGCAGCCGAGGATGACAAGCCCAAAGGGTTGTTCGACAGCCTGCCCAAGGGATTGCCGCCCCTGCTGCGGGCCTACCGCATCCACGCCAAGGCCGCGCGCAACGGCTTTACTTGGGAATCCGAAGCCGACGTCGAACGCCAGCTCGACGCCGAGTGGCGTGAATTTCAGCAGGCACTGGCGGAAGGTGACGAGGCCAGCCAGAACGACGAATTCGGCGACTACCTGTTCACCTTGGTGGAACTGGGCCGGCGCAAGGGCATCAAGGCCAATGCGGCCCTGGATTTTGCCAACCGCAAGTTCCTGGAGCGCTTCAGCATCATGGAGGGACTTGCCGCGGCCCAGGGCAAGAGCGTGCCGGACATGAACCTGGAAGAGTTGAACACGCTATGGGAGCAGGCCAAGGCGAGGTAGCCGGTTTAGAGCAAACTGCATAAGAGTTGGGAAGGGCTTTGCCCTCCCCAGACCCCACCCACCAGGGCCGACGCGGCCCTGGACCCGCGCAGTTCATTAGCGAAGTGCTCAGATGAATGAAAAACCCCTGCCCGACGATCGGGCAGGGGCAGCAAGGGGAAGGGGTCTGAATGTCTATTGTAATACGCTGTTCCCGATGGTCATTAGAGGCCGACCTCGGCCAACTCGGGTCCCAGGTAGGATCGCTCATTCTCGCCG
The DNA here is from genome assembly GCF_000422545.1 of Desulfocurvibacter africanus subsp. africanus DSM 2603. Lineage (NCBI taxonomy): Bacteria > Pseudomonadati > Thermodesulfobacteriota > Desulfovibrionia > Desulfovibrionales > Desulfovibrionaceae > Desulfocurvibacter > Desulfocurvibacter africanus. Next base: position 66,101 of record NZ_AULZ01000002.1, on the reverse strand, counting down.
AGCACGCCCAACGACAATGCCAACAGCGTCCACAAATGCACGGTGTGGTACGGAGCCTTGTAGTGCTCGGCCAAGTCATGAACCTGGGAATGGCAGTTATGGCAGGGCGTTATGCAGTACTGCGCCTTGGTGGCCAGGATCTGGTCGAGCTTGACCTTGCCGTACTGCCTGCGCGCGTCGGCGTAGCCTGACTGGAGGAAACCGCCACCGCCGCCGCAGCAGTAGTTGTTCGACTTGTTGGGCCACATGTCCACGAAGTTATCCGCGCCCACCACGGCCTTGACCACGAAGCGCAGGTCCTCGGCGATGGGGTCGCCCAGGGATTTGCGCACGAGCTGACAGGGGTCCTGCACCGTGAACTTGATCTTCAGGTCCTTGTTCCAATCGGAGCTGGGCTTGAGCTTGCCTTCGCGAATCCAGAGGGCATACCAACGGATGATCGTATCGAGTTCGAAATTGGGCTTGATGTTGAACTTTTGCAGTCCGGACCGGACTGCGTAAAATTCGTGGCCTCACTCGGTGTTGAGCCAGATCTTTGCACCAAGGTCCTCCACGCCCTTGACCTTTTTGCGCACGATGCTTTCCCAGGCCTCATCGTCGGCCGCGAACATGCAGTAGTTCTCCGCGGCCCAGCCCGTGGTTGCATAGGTCCAATCCGCGCCTGCCAGATGCAGTATCTTCCACAATGGAACCATCTCGTCGGGCTCGGTAACCGGCTCGCGGGAGTTCTGATTGAGGAAGAACTTGGCGCCGGGCTTGTTGATGGGCGCTTCAAGATCCTTGAAGCGCGGGTCCGCCTCGCGCACCTCGGCCAGCACATCCTCGATGACGAACTGGAAGTCCTCGCTGCTCGCGCCCATGGCGCTACCGCCCTCTGTACGCAGGGCCTGATCGCAGGAGCCGATGATGCCCTTGGGCCGCTTGTCCCTGGGCCAGGTCTGCCGCGCGTAGTAGATCATCTGCGGGATGTCCACGCCCATGGGACAGGCGTGCACGCAACGCCGGCACATGGTGCACATCCATATCCACGGATTCTCCAGGGCCTGCTTCTCCAGGCCGAAGGCCAGCATGCGCAGGAACTTGCGCGGATCCATGCCCTCAAGGCCCGTGGCCGGGCACCCCGAGGCGCAGGCTCCGCAGGTGAAGCACTGCGTCAGGTGGCCACCCTCCGGGACCAAGGTCATGACCTTGTCCAGGAACGGGTGCTCCACGCGGTCGAGCACTACAGCGTCTGCCATATCTCGCTCCTTGTGTTGCGGGTTCAGTGTATTATCTCCGGAGCCTGGCGGGACTGACACGTAGCACAGCTCCCGTCGGACGCCTTTTCCTGCTCTTCCTTCAGGGTACAGCGCCGGCGCATGGCCAGGGCCATCTCGATGACGGCCTTTTCCAAATCCCTGATGAAGACATCCAGAACCTCCTCCTGCAGGAGGAAGTTGAAGAACACCTTGAGCCCGTCCTCGAACAAATGGACATTGCCGTCGCGCATGAGCCGACCAAGGTAGACCTTGTGCGGCCAGGGCCTATCCATGATGGCCAGGAAGGGCCGGATGCCTTTGCCACGGCAGATGAAACGGATGGAGTAGGCCTCGGTGTCGAATGCGCATTGAGCCAGGATCGGCGGTTTCTGGCCAGGTTGGGGGCTGGTCTTGTTCTTGGCCATTATCCTGAGCAGGGCGCACATGGCGGCATGAAAGGGCATGACCTTGGTGCGCAGAAATTCCTTTCTCTTCTCGTCCATGGAGACCTCCTCAGTTTACGTGGCCGGGCTATAAGGCCGTCAGGCGCTTCTGGATGAAAGTTATGATTTCGTGTGCACGCTGGCGTGAAATTGCGGGAATCGAAGCCGCCAAGTCTTCGATCTCAGTCACGGGCAGGCCGGTTACGCGCGACACGTAGTCGGATTCGATATGCGACCCGTCCAGCAAAAGCCCGCAGCAACCTACCACGCCCAGGAATTGCCCGTCCCGGATGACAGGCACCACCAGTTTGGCGAAACCAGCGTCGCACTCCTCCAGGACAGCATCCTGACGCTGCTCCGCATGCCGGGCGATGACCTGGTTGGCGCAGGCGCAGATAGCCTGCAAGCCTTGGGGATTGGACTTGATGCGCGGGCACAGCTTGTTGCCCCAATTGGCGTAATCCGTGATTCGGCGGCCTTGGGAATCGAACACGCACGAATTCATGTGCGAGAAAGCGTGCAGGTCCTCTTCCAGCTTCCGCCAGCCATCTACCGGCATGATGTCCGTCAATGTCATCGCATGCTCCTCCCGTTATGCTTTGCCGCAAATTCCGGCTACGGGATTGCGGCATCTATAGAAAGACTCGTGCCAAGCACGACTACACATAAAAACATCAAGCTAGTTAGTAACTTATAAAGTGTGCTCCAGCAAAGGCTACATGGTAATTGATTGGAGGTTGCGTGCATGCATCTTGTCATGTTGCGTATGCGCAACATAGATGCAACATCCTAATGGTTGGACTAGAATTGATTTTTCTGGATCGCTAAGCTAATCAGCTGAATAGTGCAGGTATAAGCGCAGAGCTACGTTTGGCAGCCAAGGGAAAACGGTCCGCATATGTCAAAAGAATACGGGATGGCTTGCAACATCCCCTGCCGTGTATGGCGCCAGGGAGCGCCTTGCCCTCTCGCACCGCCAGAGTTAGATCAGGACAGATGCCGCTCAGGAAATCTTCGCACCCTATGGGGAGGAGCTATGCCGACATTCACCATTCATCCCATCGTCATGGGCACCAAGCGCTTCGACAAGGGTATGATGACCTACCAGCAGGGCTATGGGCAGCCGTACGTCATTCCTATCTACAGCTGGTTTCTTGAAGGCGGGGATAAGCGCATCCTGGTGGACACGGGCGAACTGAGACCCCTGCAGTCGCCTGACCGCGAGCAGGCCATCGGCGGAAAGATCTACACCTTCGAGGAGGGCCTGGCCCGCTTCGGGCTCGCGCCCGAGGACATCGACATCGTCATCCACACGCACCTGCACGCCGATCACTGCGAGAACGACTACAAATGCGTGAACGCGGAAATCCATGTGCACGAGAAGGAACTGGAGCGCATCCACGATTCGCACCCGCTCGACTTCCGCTATCTGGAGGACCACATCCTCGATGTGGAGGAAAACGGCCAGCTCAGGATCGTGCGCCAGGACATGCAGATCGTCCCTGGCGTGCGCGTGGTGCACACTCCGGCGCACACCGAGGGCGGCCTGACCGTGCTCGTGGACACGACCCAAGGCACGGCGGCCATCACCGGCTTCTGCGTCATCCAGGAAAACTTCGAGCCGCCGCAGGAGGTCAGGGCCATGGAGATGGAGGTCATCCCTCCGGGCACATGCACCAATCCGGCTCAGGCTTACGACACCATGCTCAAGGTGCGCGAGATGGCCGACATCATCATCCCGCTGCATGAGCCGCGCTTCGCCGCGCTGGACAGCATTCCGTAAGCCTTCAGTACAGCCATTTGCTGAGCAGATAATAAACGAGAGCTCCCACGCCCAGGGAGCCGTAGAGCAAGACTCAGGGGATGCAGCGTTTGCGCAGCCCAAGCACCAGTGCCGCGAAGGTCAGCACCCCGGCCAATGCGGCCAGGCCCAAAGCCAGTGGATGATCCATGGCGATCGTCCTCCTTGATGAGATTGATGGGCTTGCATAGCAGACTTCCCCAGTCTTGGGCCAGCTAAGGATAGCCTCAAGTCCGGCTTGGTAGCTCAGGCAGGTCTGGTAGCGAATCACCTTCTATCCGCAGATGGTGCCATGCGGACGTGCACAAAGCTTGCATGCTAAAGTCCCATGCAAGCCATTCATTTTCTGTGGGACATTGACGGCACCTTGGTGGGCCGCTCCGAAGGCCCTATCGAGGCCTGGAAGGAGCTGGCGGAGAGGATGCTCGGCAGCCGCTTCGAGTGGGACCAGCTGGACGCGGGCGGCAGCACCGATCCGCTCATCGCCGCTGGCATCTGCGACCTGTTCCCCGAGGCCGCCGACTACTGCACGGCCGAGCAAATCTGCGCGGCCTACCGCGAGCTGGCCTGCCGCAACTTGCGGACGCAGCCCTGCCCGCCCCTGCCCGCATCTCAGGCCTTGTTCCGCGAGGCCGCCTCGTCGCCCTTGTGCAGCAACTTCTTCCTCACGGGCAACTTCCGGCAGGTGGCCGCGTCCAAGCTGGCGGGCTCCGGGCTCAGCGTATCGGAGCTGACAGGCGGATTTGCTGAGCACGGACCGGCGCGGGCGCGCATTGCCCGCCACGCGGCGGCCGAGGCCCTGACCCTGCGACCGGGCAGGCTGGTGGTCGTGGGCGACACCCCGCGCGACGTGGCCGCCGCACGAGCCATCGACGCCGTGGCCGTTATCGTGGGCAATGGCCAGGCCAAGCCCGAGGCCGTGCAGGCTTCCAAGCCGGACCTGTTCTACCCTGCCCTGCCCGGCCTCGACGACCTGCTGGCCGACCTTGATCAAATCCGAAGAACTTAGGCCACGTCAACAGCTCGCTGATACGCTTGTCGAGATCGGACCGCACCCGCCCTCGTCAGTACTCGGAATCAAGTTCCCTTGGATTCTCTCTTCACCTATACTCCAAGATGCCCTTTACCGGAGCGGAGGAGAATCAGAGCGCAAGAGGCGAGCCATGCCGCAGAAATGGTCCAACTGGTCGAGCAGCCTTGGTTCACGGCAGGCAAAGTCGCCCGACCCGGGAGCGAGTGGGAGAGACCACCAGAGAGAACACGCCCTGGCCGCCAATCAGAAACGAAACTGAATCCAAACGGAGGCATGAGCATGCGCATCATCGACATCTCCATGGAAATTCACGCGGACATGGTTGTCTATCCAGGCGATCCCGCGCCTCGCTTCGAGCAGTTATCCACTCTGGCCGAGGGCGAAATGAATGTGTCCCTGCTGACCATGGGCAGTCACACGGGCACCCATGTGGATGCGCAACTGCACATCTCCGACCAAGGGCGCAGCGTGGCCGACCTGCCCTTGGACAGCCTCTATGGACCTTGCGAGGTGCTCGACCTGAGCGGCGTGGGCCGGGTGATCCATGCCAAGCACTTGCAGGGCCAGGACATCGACTACGGCTCCATCGTGTTGCTCAAGACGCGCAACTCACTGGAACAATACGAATCCTTCCGCGAGGATTACACCTATCTCTCCGAGGACGCGGCGCAGTATCTAGTGGACAAGGGCCTGCGCACCCTGGGCATCGACTACCTGAGCATTGAGGCCCAGGAAGGCTCGGGCCGCGTGCACGAACTGCTCGTGCAGCGCATGACCGTGTTCGAGAGCCTGTACCTCAAGGATGTCCAGCCTGGGCGCTACATCTTCTGCGGGCTGCCGCTCAAGCTGCGCACCGATGGGGCGCCGGTCAGGGCCATCCTTATCGAAGCATAGGCCGGACGCGGATCAGAACCGGGCGTAACGGCCAAAGGCTGTTATGAGCTCCCGCGCGACTGCCTGAGATTCAGATAATGCAGCTTGCTGGCGGCGAAGGGTTTCACGCGGCTTCAGCCGCTTCCCGCGCCGAGACAGTCGCCGCGCGCCAGACGCTCCATGCTGTCGGACTGCAAATCATTTCCCGCGATCTCCAAAAGCTTGCGCTGCCAGCAGCAGAAGCGCCGCTGGATGATCTCCAAGGTCTCGAAGTTCTGCCGTGAATTGCGTTCTAGCCACGTATTTCGCCGCTTATCCAAACGGCCTTGCGTAAACCTTCTCTGCTATCAAAGCACAATCCCGGCGTTTGAACCCCTCAAAGCCAGTATAGGCGAATCGACTGCGCGGCATGGCCATGATGAGCGTGCATATCGAAAAGAAATACGATAACAAACTATCGCAAGCTCACTGCATGACAACCCGGATTCAAAAAATGATATCGAGTGCGCGACGCATTGGTCTTCATGTGCTCTGTCTTTCGGCTCTGGCAGTGTTGATGCTCGCCGGTCCGGCGCCATGCCAGGAGTTGCGGAAGGCCACGTTCCTCCCTCAATGGTCTCCCCAGGCGCAGTTCGCTGGGTATTACGTTGCGCACGCCAAGGGCTTCTACGCACGCCGCGGCATCGACCTGGAAATCCTGCGCGGAGGCCCGGACCGCCCAGCCGCTCAAGCCTTGGCCCAAGAGGAAGTCGAATTCGTCACCCTGTTCCTCTCCACGGGCATCGATCTGCGCTCCAACGGGCTTGAGATTCTGAACATCGGCCAGATCGTACAGCGCTCGGCCTTGGCCCTCGTAGCCAAGCGTTCGAGCGGCATCCGAGCCGTGAAGGACCTTGACGGCAAGGCCGTGTCCATCTGGCCGGATTTCGCGCTCCAGCCCAGGGCCTTCTTCCGCAAGTACAACCTGCATGTGCGGGTGGCCCCCCAGGGCGGTTCGATCAGTCTGTTCCTGCGCGGCGGAGTCGATGCCGCCTCGGTCATGCTCTACAACGAGTACCACACCATACTGAATTCAGGCCTCGACCCAGCGGAGTTGAGGGTCTTCGATTTCAGCCATTACGGCATCAACTTCCCCGAGGACGGCATCTACTGCCTGGAGCAGACCCTCAAGGAATCTCCCGAACTCTGCCGGGACTTTGTGCTGGCCTCAATCGAAGGCTGGGCATATGCCCTGGAGCACACCGAAGAAGCCCTGGATATCGTCATGAAGCACGTGCGCGCGGCCAACCTGCCCACCAACAGGGTGCATCAGAAGTGGATGCTCGAACACATGCGCGACATTATCATGCCGCCGGGCAAGAATATTCCCATGGGCACACTCCTGCCCGACGAGTACAGATTCGTTGCCAAGCAACTCATGGAAAACGGCATCATCAGCAGCATGCCGGAGTATGGGGACTTCCATGCCGACCTTGCCCATGCGCGCTAAGCCCCGCGGGCTGGCGCTCAGGCTGGCTCTGTCCATTCTGGCAAGCGCGTGCGCCATCTTCCTGGCGGTCTTCGCCTACACGTACCGCGAATCCGAAAGGACCGTGCTCAGGAACGTGGAAGAAGGCGCGCGCAACCTGACCCTGGCCACGGTGTACCGCATGGAGACCGTGATGGCCGGAGCCGAAAAGCTGCCGGCCTATGTCGCCAGGCGGCTGGAAACGACCGAGCTGTCCCAGGCCGACCTACAGGCGCAGATCGTGGACGCGCTTGAGACCAACCAGCAAGTCTTCGGCTCGACCATCGCCTTCGAGCCGTATGCCGCCAACCCGGAGCAACGCTATTACGCGCCCTACTGCTGTCGAGGTCAAGACGGACAGCCTCTCGCCTTCAACTATCTCGGAAGCGAGACCTACAACTACTTCCACATGGACTGGTACCTGCTCCCCAAGGTCATGGGGCGGCCGAGTTGGAGCGAGCCCTACTTTGACGAGAACGGCGGCAAGGTCGTCATGACCACCTATTCGCATCCCTTCTACAAAGTGGCGGATGGCGCACGCGCCTTCGCCGGGGTGGTCACGGCCGACCTTTCACTGCAGTGGCTGCGGGAACTTGTCTCATCCATCAGCTTCAACCGCAGCGGGCATGCGTTCCTCGTCTCGCAGGCGGGCGTGTTCATCACCCACCCGAACGAGCAGCTGGTCATGCGCGAAAGCATATTCAGCGTGGCCGAGGCCACGGGCGACAAGGACCTGCGCGCCGTGGGCAGGAGCATGATCGCCGGCGGAAGCGGCTTCACGCGTATCTCCAACCCCGTGCTTGGCCCCGCATCCGGCCCCGGGCTCCCCAAGGACGCTTGGCTTTACTACGCGCCGCTGCAATCCACGGGCTGGAGCCTGGGCGTGCTCGTGCCCGAGGCTGAACTCTTCGCCGATCTACAAAGCTTGAGCCGCAAGGCCCTGATCATGGGCGGGGCAGGCCTCGCGCTCATGCTCTTCGTGCTCGCGGCCATCTCCAAGGCCATAGTCCGACCACTGGAAGCCTTGGCCCATAGCGCGGCCACTATTGCCCAGGGCAACCTGGACACAGCCCTGCCACCCGTACGGCGCAAGGACGAGATCGGCGAACTGCGCAACTCCTTCGAGTCCATGCGCCAGGCGCTCAAGGAGCACATCGCCACTCTCGTGGAAACCACGGCGGCCAAGGAACGCCTGGACAGCGAGTTGAAGATCGCCCGCACCATCCAGATGAGCTTCCTGCCCAAGCACTTCCCTCCTTTCCCGGAGCGGGACGAATTCTCCATATTCGCCTTCCTGGAGCCGGCCAAGGAAGTCGGCGGCGACCTTTACGACTTCTTCCTGCGAGACGAGAATCATCTGTTCTTCGTCATCGGCGATGTTTCGGACAAGGGCGTGCCCGCGGCCCTGTTCATGGCCGTGACCAAGACGCTCATCAAGGGCGTGGCCGAGGGCGGCACCGAACCGTCGGACATCCTGGACAAGGTCAATCTGGAACTTTGTCGGGACAACGAGAGCATGATGTTCGTGACGGTCATCTGCGGAAGCCTCAACCTAACCAGCGGCGAGCTGCGACTGGCCAATGCAGGGCACTGTTCACCGCTTCTGCTCCGCCAGGGAGCCGTGGAAAACCTGCCCTTGCCGCCTGGGCTGGTCCTCGGTGTCATGGAAGACGCACGCTACACGACGCAACGCATGGAACTCCAGCCCGGCGACATGCTCGTGCTCTATACCGACGGAGTTACCGAGGCCATGGACGGGGACAATACTCTCTATTCCGACGAGCGCCTGGAAAGATCCTTGCTGACCTATGGTCCCAACGGATCGGAGCAGCTGGTCCGCGCCGTGCTGGCGGATGTGCGGGCCCATACGGCCGGCGAGCCGCAATCCGACGACATCACCCTGCTGGCCCTGGAGTACCGGGGCAAGCGCACCTGACAAAGGAGAAGAATATGGAGTTTATCGGCACACCTGTGGGCGACAGCCTCGTACTCGCGGTCAAGGGCAGAATGGATGTCACCAGCTCCCCCAAGTTCGAGAAGGAGTGTCAAACGTGGCTGGATAAGGGGCAAAAGCGCATGGTGGCCGACCTGTCCGGGCTCGAGTACATCAGCAGCGCCGGACTGCGCAGCATCCTCGTGGTGGGCAAGCGCCTCAAGGCCAGTGGCGGCGGCTTGAGCCTGTGCGGTCTCAAGGGCATGGTTCAGGAGGTCGTCACGGTCTCTGGCTTCGCCACGATCTTCCCCATCCATGACACGGTGGACAAGGCCCTTGGCAAATCCTGAGCCGAATAACATGGCTTGGCTGGAACTTCCCGCCGGGCACGAATCGTTTCCGCCCCTGCGGGACCATATCCTGACCAGGGGCGCGGGACTTTCCTTGTCTGTGGAAATGCTCGCCAGGATAGAGCTCGTGCTGGAGGAGATGCTCGTCAACGTCATCGAATACGCCTACCCGCAGCCCACCCGCACCGGGCCGGGTCCGGTGCGGGTGGGCTGCGGCCTCGATGACCAGGGACGGTTCCTGCTGGTCATCGAGGATCACGGCCCGGCGTTCAATCCGCTGGAGAGGCCGTCCCCCGATGTGCTTGCGAGCATGGACGAGCGACAGGTGGGAGGGCTGGGCATATTCCTGGCACAGGAGATGGCCGATGCCTTGAGCTATCAAAGGGCGGACGACAGGAACAGCCTTATGGCGGCTTTCTCGCCCCGACTGCCTGTTTCGTGATACGGGCCGAGCTCAGGCTCCGAGCACATCCTCCAGCACCTGACAGAACTCTTCCATGACCGGCCGTTGCACCAGGCTGACCCTGATCCAGTTTGGAAAGCGAAAGCCGGTCATGGTCCTGACCATGACCCCACGCTTCATAAGCTTGCGGTAGAGGAGCGTATCCGACAGGGGCGCGCGGGCCATGATGTAGTTTCCCTCGCCGCTTACGAATTCGAGCCCCAGCCGGGTAAAACACCCTTCAAGGATGGTCCTGCCTTCGGCGACCATGCGCCGGGTGGCCGCAATGTGTCCCGCGTCGTCGGCGATAGCCGCCGCAGCCGCCGCCTGCGCCTGCGTATTCACCGAGTAGACGATGTGCGTGCGGCGCACCATGTCCACCAGTTCCTGGCTCGCGCACAGGTAGCCGATGCGCAGGGCCGCCAGGCCGTACATCTTGGAGAAGGTCCGAAAAACGACGAGGTTCGGGTAATGCTCCATGAGGCGCATGCCGTCGGGGAAGTCGGGCTTGTCCACGTACTCCAGGTAGGCCTCGTCCACGACCACTATGCATCGATTGTCCACGGCATCCATGAAGGCGCACAGTGCGGCCTCGCTCCAGTAGGTGCCGGTGGGATTGTTGGGGTTGCAGACAAAGGCGATCTTGGTGCGCGCATCCATGGCCGCGAGCATGGCCTCGGGATCGAAGGCATAGTCGCGCAACGGCGTGAGCCTGGCTTCGAAACCTGAGAACTCCGCCACCCACTCGTACACGGCAAAGGTCTTGTCCGCGGTGACGATGTTGTCGCCGGGGCCGCAGAAGGCCTTGATGACGCTGGTGATGACCTCGCAGGAGCCGTTGCCCACGAGGAACTGCTCCGGCAGCTTGCCGAACCGTTCGGCCAAGGCCTCGCGCAGCAGAAAGCAGTCGCCGCTGGGATAGATGGCTGCCCGCTCGGAGTGGAAGGCTTCGATAGCCAAGCGCGCGGCGTTCGGAGGCCCCAGGGCGTTCTCGTTGTTGTTGAGCCGATGCAGATGCTCGACGCCGTACATGCGCATGAGCACCGGGTCCGGGCGGCTCGGCGTGTACGGCTCGAAACGCCGCACGTGCTCGGGCACGAGACTATGGAGCGACAGGGAATTCATGCTGGAATATCACGAGATCGGAGCGCCCGCCGAGAGGATGGACCATGCGCGGCTTGAAGCCGTTGTCCGCCAGAAGGCCGGCCATGGCAGCCTGCCAGCCGTGGGCCAGATCTAGTTCAAAAAGGATGTTCGGGAAGCCCTTGGCCCTGAGCGCACTCACGTGGCGGCCTATGTTCGCGGATGCGTCGCGGCCTTCCATGAGCGGCCTGAGCAGGGCGACGCCCGGACCGACTTCAAGGCTTGCGCTGAAAACCGAGGACTCGGGCCGGCTTTCTCCCAGCGACACCACGGAGCGCAGGTCACGCACGAGATCGAGCCGCTCGTATTCGCGTTCCAGGAATTCCTGGATAGCGGGATGCGCCCAGACCGTTGCGCCCATGTCCTCGGCGATGAGCCTGAAGGCCGCATGCCGGACCTGCTTCGCGCCGTCCGGCAAAAGGCGGTCCAGGCTACCAAGACCTTCGTACTCCCCGGACGGCAGAAGGTCCGAGGCAAGCGGCGTCATGACGCCCGAGGCTCCGCTTTTGGCCACGCCTTGCAGAAAGACGTCCAGCAGTCGTCTTGCGGTTTCCTCGCGCTTTGCGGACAGCGAGACGTAGGGCCCATGGAAGGTAATCGTTTTCGCGTTTCGGCCTGTCCAGCACAAGAGCCCGCAGACCCGTTCGCGGCCGTCCAGGGCAACCATGGCCTTGGCTTCACCGCCTGCCACGAGGTCCATGAGCATGCCGGGTGCGCGAATCATGCGCGGCAGGTCCCCGGCCGCGTGGCGCGCAAGGACTCGCAGGCAGGCCTCCTGGAGCAGCTCCGACGCAGGCGCAAGCTCCAGGCGGAACGGGCCTTGTGGTTCGAAATCGACGGCTGCCGGTGCGGGCGGCTCGGGATAATCGCGATCCAGCTCCAAAGCCAACCGCATGCGGCCGGCGCCCAGGTGCTCCAGGCGCATTCTGTCCACGGCCGAGGCGGCCAGGAGCAGACCAACCTGAGCGAAGTCCTCCTGCTCCAGGAATGCGCAAGCGTCGGCCTGGGCCGTAAGGTTCAGCGCACCGAGGTCGAGCGTGCGCGCCTCGAACCCGAAGGCGACTTCCACGGCCGTGGGGCGAGGAATGATGTCCAGCTCCATGCGCCGCTCGCGCGAGGCCGCGTCGAGCAGGTAGAGAAAGACCTCCTCCACAGCCAGGGTGAGCTTGAGGGCCGCGCCGGCTCCAAGGCCGAATGCCTCCGCGGCGCGCGGCACCGCCGTGTTCACCACGGCCGCCGAGGCAGTCTCCGTCGGCAGGAGTAGTGTGACATGCCGTTCGCTGATCAAGGGATCCTCAATTGCCAAAGGGTAGTGCGGTAAGATGCTAAAGCATATGTCAATCCAGATGATTCATGCAAGCCCGGTCTATGCTGTGCATCCAAAGGACCACCGCCGGGCCACGAGCCGACCCTGTGTCGAAGTCAGGATAGTGTGCGGCGCAGTCGGTCGCGCCAACTTTTCGGGAACCATGCAATCCTTGCCGTTCCTGATTGGCCATGGTAGGCGGAAGGCACTCAAACACCTATCATTAGGTAACATTCGGAACACATGGCAACTCGCCCAGCCTAGGGCAAGGACGGAGCGTGTCGCGCCCAAATCCGCTTGAAATCGGCCGCCCAGCCAAGCGCATCGACGGATTGTCCAAGGCCGTGGGAGCCGAGCGCTACAGCGCGGACCACTATCCCGAGGGGGTGCTGTGGGCAGGCGTGAAGCGCGCGGGCATCCCCCATGGCCGCATCCTCGCCGTGCACACGGATGAAGCCGAGCGCGCGGAAGGCGTCGTTCGCGTGCTCACGCGCAAGGACGTGACCGGCACCAACCGGCAGGGCATCGTGCACAAGGACCAGCCCGTGCTGGCCGGGTCCAAGGTACGCCACTGCGGCGACCCCGTGGCCCTGGTGCTGGCCGAGAGCCGGGAAGCCCTGGCCCGCGCCCTGGGCCTTGTGCGTGCGGAGATCGAGCCGCTGCCGGGCGTATTCGACCCCGAGGAAGCCCTGCGGCCCGATGCTCCCCGCGTGCACGAAGAGCATGCCAAAGGCAATGTGCTCGTGCGCGCCAACATCGAGACAGGCCAGGGCAAAACAGCCTTGCGCGAGTGTCCGGTGGTCGTGCGCGGAGAGTACGAAGTCCCGGCCCAGCGCCACGCCTTCCTGGAGACGGAGAACGGCGTTGCCTGGCTGGACAACGACGGCGTGCTGCACATGAACGTTTCCACCCAGGCGCCCTTCCGCGACCGTTTCGAGGTCGCGCACGCCCTTGGGCTCAATCCGATGCGCATCCGCGTCATGGCGCCCTATCTGGGCGGCGGATTCGGCGGCAAGGACGGCTCCACGGTGCAGTGCCTGTTGGGCCTGGCCGCGCTGCATGCCGGCGGGCGGCCCGTCAAGATGTGCTGGGACCGCGAGGAGAGCTTCCTGGCAGGCTACACGCGGCATGCCGTGCGCATGCGCTTCAGCCTGGGCGCGGACCATGACGGGACGCTACGCGCCCTGCACTGCCGCCTGCTCTACGATACCGGGGCCTACGCCCACCTGGGCGGCGAAGTCCTGGCGCTCGGCATGGAGCACGCCGGCGGCCCATACCGCATTCCCAGCGTGCTTATCGAAGGCCTTGCCATCTATACGAACAACCCGGTGGCCGGGGCCATGCGCGGCTTCGGCGTGGCTCAGGCCACCTTCGGCATCGAGCGAATCATGGACGCCCTGGCCCTGAAGTTGTCCATAGACCCGCTGGAGCTGCGCCGCAAGAACGTCCTGCGCCGGGGCGACCGCAACGCCTGCGGCGTGACGCTCACGGCCTCCACCGGCATCGAGAGCTGCATCGACGAGCTTTTGCGCCATCCGCGCTGGCGGGAGCGCCAGGAGTGGAAACGCGCCGCGCCGCGCTTCAAGCTGCGCGGCGTTGGGGTGGCGACCGTGCACAACGCCATCGGCTACGGCCGGGGCCTGCCCGATACGGCCATAGCCAAGGTGGAGCTCACACCGGAAGGTCTGTTTCGCATCTACAGCGGCGTGGCCGACATGGGCCAGGGAAACGCCACAGCCTACGCCCAGATCGCGGGTGAAATCCTCTGCCAGGACGCCTCGGGCGTCGAGGTGCTACAGCCCGATACGGCCCTGTCCCACCCGTCCGGCTCGGCCACAGCAGGCCGGACCACGTATACTTTCGGCAAGGCCCTGATTAAGGCCTGCGAGGACCTGCGACTCAAGCTGCTGGCCCGCGCCGCCCTGGTGCTCTTCGTGGAGCAGCCCGAGGGCTTCGCCCTGCTGCCAGGCTTGATAAGGCACCTGCCCACGGGCCGGGACCTGCCCCTGGAGCGGCTCGCTGCGTTGCTGCCCGAGGTCGACCGCTTTTCCATCCGCGAGGCCTTCATGCCCGTGGCCCAGGACAGCCTCAGCTCCGGAAAGGAATTCATGCTGGGCTACCCCCATCTGCTCTTCTCACACGCGGCCCACGCGGCTTTCGTGGAGGTTGACCAGCTCACGGGCAAGGTGGAGGTCGCGGACTACATCGCCGTGACCGAGGCCGGCCGCGTGCTCAATCCGCAAACCTTCGAGCAGCAGGTCCAGGGCGCCATGGCGCAGGGCCTGGGCTACGCCCTGTGCGAGGACATGCGGATCAAGGAAGGCCGCGTGCTGGCCAATAACCTGGCCACCTACATCATTCCCACCGCCCTGGACGTGCCGGACATGCACTGCGCATCGGCCGAAATCGATGAGCCCAGCGGTCCCTTCGGCATGAAGGGAGTGGGCGAGATCGGCTTCAACGGGCCGCTGCCCGCCGTGGCCGGAGCAGTGCAGGACGCCTGCGGCGCGGATGTCCGCCGGGCGCCTCTGACGGCCGAGAACGTGCTGGCGGCCATGCGCGCCCGACGCACAGGGCGCATAGGGCGCACAGGGCGCGCACGGAGAAAATCATGACCATCCGCTTCGTGCTCAACGGGAAACCCGTGGAGGTCGAGGCCCCCGCCGAGCGCAGAGCCGTCGATCTGCTGCGCGAGGACCTGGGGCTGATCGGCACCAAGGAAGGCTGCGGAGGCGGCGAGTGCGGAGCCTGCTCCATCCTCGTGGACGGCGTGACGCGGCTGTCTTGCCTCATGCTCGCGGCCCAGCTCCAAGGTCGGGACATCACCACCGTGGAAGGTCTGGGCACGGCTGAAGCGCCCCATCCGATCCAGACGGCCCTGGCCGAGTGCGGCGCGGTCCAGTGCGGTTTCTGCACGCCGGGCATGGCCGTAACGGCCGCTGGGTTTCTGGCCGGGAATCCGTCGCCGGATCGCCAGGCAATCCGCGAGGGCCTCTCCGGCAACCTGTGCCGCTGCACCGGCTACCAAAAGATCATCGATGCCGTCGAATCAGCGGCGCTGGCCATGCAAGCCAAGCCGGCCATGCAGGAGGACGAATAATGAGCCTGGTGCTCCTGCCGGCAAGCCTTGGCGAACTGTGGGCCATGCTGGGCGACGAACCGGGCTGCGCGGTCTTTGCCGGGGGCACGGATCTGCTCGTGCGCAAGCGCGCCGGGTTTGCCCACGGCGAGCCGCTGGTCTGCCTGGATCGCATCCCGGAACTGCGTGAAATTCACGAATCCGACGGTCTGCTGCGCATCGGCGCGGGGATCACGCATACCGCGTGCAGCGCCTCGCCGCTCGTGAACAAACACGCGCCGGTCCTGGCCCTGGCCCTATGCCGCATCGGCTCGCCTCAGGTGCGCAACATGGGCACCATCGGCGGCAACATCTGCACCGCTTCACCGGCCGGCGACAGCCTGCCTGCCTTGCATATTCTCAACGCCGAAGTCGTGCTCCGCTCGCGGAAATCCAAACGTGTGCTGCCCATCGCGGACTTCATCCGCGGGCCAGGCAAAACCGACCTGCGGCCCGGTGAAATCCTCGTCGAGGTCCGCATTCCGTCGGCTGTTGATTTCCAGGTCCAGCACTTCGAGAAGGTCGGCCAGCGCAATGCCCAGGCCATCGCCGTGGTCAGCCTGGCCGCGCTGGTCCGCCTGAACCGGCGCGGGATAGTGGAAGAGGCCCGTTTGGCCCTGGGAAGCGTCGGCCCCACCGTGGTGCGGCCCCGCGAGGCCGAAGAGGCCCTTGCGGGACGACGGCTTTCGCTCACCGCCCTGCGTCAGGCCGCCGAGCTGGTCCGTTCGGCCGTCTCGCCCATCGACGACATCCGCGCCACGGCCGCATACCGCAAGGAAGTCGCCGGCAACCTGCTCCTGCGTCTGGCCGTTTTGTAGAGCAAATTGCTTTTAAGACGCCCGCTCCGGCGTTGACGGCGCAAGTGAATTGCGCCTACGCCGAAGCTAGCGGCAAGCCATGCCGACGCATGGCTTGCAGAGCATTTTCAAAGGCAGATGCTCTAATCAGGCCGGGGCAGGCTGAGCCTTTCTGGTCAAGCGGGCCATGCTCAGAGCCACGACCCCGGCTACCAAGGGAAGCGTCCCGATCAGGCCGAAGATTCCGGCATAGCCCATCCCTCCCGCCGACAAGAACCCGGCCAGAAGCGGCCCGAGCCAGTAGCCGCCGTCCATGGTGAAAAGCATCAGGTTCGTGTTCAAGCCCCGTAAATGCGGCGGCGAGATGACGAACATGGCCGCGTTGAGCTGGGGCATGATGAAGCCGAGACAGACGCCGTAAAGGCCGGCCAGGGCCATGACCCAGGCGGGCTCGGTCGCCGCGCCGAACAGGTAAAGGCACAATCCCAGGATCGGCAGGACGACGGCGAGCATGGCCGCCCTGTTCACGCGGTCCAGGAGCGGCCCGCAGGCCACGCGGACCAGGATGGTCGCCGCCGTGAATATGCTGAAGAAAAGACCCGGATTAGCGGAACCCAGGCCCGCCAGATGGTCTTTCATATGGAAGAAGACCACCGTGGTGGCCGTGAAGACAAACAGGTTGGCCAGCAGCAGCCTGGCCACGCCGGGCGAACGCAGATCGGCCCGAATTTCGCCCAGGCTCGGCCTGGACATGGAGCGTCGCGGGAGCACGGCGGCGAGAGCCCGCGCGCGGCGGCCCAGGGGAACCAGCAGCAGGAAGGCCGGCAGGAACAGGGGCGCGGCAAGCAGGTAGACGCCCGCCTCGTCGCCGGCGCCGGGCAGGAGGCTTTCCACGAGCGGTGGCATGAGCGCATAGGGCAGCAGGGTCATGATGGAGAAGACTCCGAAGCCCTGGCCGCTGCGTTCCTTGGGCACGTAGTGCACGAGCACGGAGATCACCGCCGACACGAGCAGCACGAAGCCCACGCCATGCAGGACACGCACCAGAACGAGCGCTCCCAAACCCTCCGCGAACGAATACCCGGCCAGGGCGGCCATGACCGTGGCCAGCCCCAGGCCCATGACCCGCACTCCATTGCCCAGGTTGAGCAACGGCCCGATGATCGGACGTAGCGCAAAGGCCGCCGCCGGTTCCAGGGCGAGCAGCGCACCGCGCCAGGCCGGATCGATCCCCTGCCGCTCCAGGTAGGCGTTGAAGCCGTAGAAGATGGACAGGTTGCAGAAGGCCAGAAAGGAAATCGCGCTCAGGGCCACGAATTCGAAGCTGAGCAGCCTGTCGGGCTGACGGGGCGATGCGTCCACTTGCGCTCCTTACGCGCGACAGGCTTCCTCGGAACTGGTGCCGGGAAACTGAAGCGGGATGATTCGTCGCTGGCGTGATGGTCTACTTACCATTTCGAGGCAGCAAAACCAAGACATGGCAGATCCTGCGCCGTCCAGCCAATGTGTGAGACAAACGCCCGCATGGAGAATGGGATACAGGACGGAGATACACGGCTCATGGGCCGGGAATGCTTGTCGAATGCAACGCATGCGCGATGCTTTAACCCTTGGAACAGGCCATGCTTGCGCATTCGCCCGGAAGCACGGTACTAATCTGTCACGTAACATTATTAAATACATGGACCGCCAACCCTCTTTCCGGCAGTTCCTCACTGTCGATTGCACGGATCGGCCGGTCCGTTTCAACAGCGGAGCCCTTCAGGAGGTCGCAATGAGCGGCAAGCAGTATCGCACGAGGCAGGAATGCCTGGCTAGGCTGACGGAGAACACCAGGGACATCGCCCCTAATCAGAAGATCGCGATCGGCGATTTCCAGCCCGAAGATGCCGAGGGCGTGGCCCGGCTCTATTACGCCATTTACGGCGACAAGTTCCCCCTGGACTACGTGTACGACCCGGAACGGATTCTTGAAGCCAACCAAGGGCCGGACCTGTACCAGGTCGTAGGCCGGACCGCCTCGGGAGACGTGGTGGGTTTATCCGCGCTGTTCAAAGCCCCGCCGAACGAAAGCCTAATGGAATCCGGCTCGCTCATGGTCCTGCCCGAGTACAGGGCTGGCAGGCTGGCTTACGAGCTGATCAGGATGACCATGAACGAGCTTCCACCACGTCTGGGCTTGCAGGGGGTCTATGGCCAGAGCGTCTGCGACCATCTCATTACGCAGAAGTTCGGCGATCGTTTCGGCTCCCGTGGCTTTGCCCTTGAGATGGAGAGCATACCGGCGCGACCCGGCGTGGAGGGCGGTGCCAACGGCCGCATCTCCCTGCTCAACGAGTTCAAGATTCTTCAGGATACTCCGCAGACGCTCTACCTGCCCCAGGTCTACGACGTGTTTCTGCGCGGCGTTTACGCCTTGAACGGCCTCAAGCGCGACTTCGCCGCCCAAGGCACTCCCACCGGCGAAACCCGCTGGGATGCGAGCGAGTACGCCGAGGCGTCGATCGCCAAGATGGCCGTGCACGAGGTGGGCATGGACTTTTCCAGTGTCCTGGGGCGTTTTGAGGCCGAACATCCGGGCCGCTACGCCTATCAACTGCTCCTGCCTCTGACAAATCCAGGTCTGCCGGCGGCCGTGGAGGCAGCTCGTGGACGCGGCTACTTCATGGGCGGCTTGCTGCCGCTCTGGACCGGGCAGGACGTGCTGCTCATGCAGAAGATCGCCGCCGCGCCCGACTTCTCGGCTCCCCAACTCTACAGCGACGGAGCCAAGGCGATCCTGGAGTTCATCAGGCAGGACTACGCCACGGTGTCCCGATAGCGCGCAACTGAACCGACGGCCTGGCAAGTCTGCTTCAAGGGCCGTCGGTTTCCCTGTCGCCGTGAGCCCTGGGCCTGAACGGCTACCTGCTGCGTTTTGCTGAGATGTGTATCGAAATCCAGCAGCGTCCTGAACGACGCAAGCCAATTGAGCAGATCGCTTTTAAAGCAGATTGCATTTGAAATGGGGGGTCCAGGGGAATCATTTCCCTGGTGGGAGGGTCTGGGAGGGCAAAGCCCTGCCCAGTTTCTGCCAGCTCTTGTGCAAAATGCT
The DNA here is from genome assembly GCF_000422545.1 of Desulfocurvibacter africanus subsp. africanus DSM 2603. Classification (NCBI taxonomy): domain Bacteria; kingdom Pseudomonadati; phylum Thermodesulfobacteriota; class Desulfovibrionia; order Desulfovibrionales; family Desulfovibrionaceae; genus Desulfocurvibacter; species Desulfocurvibacter africanus. The sequence goes on along the minus strand of NZ_AULZ01000002.1, from coordinate 47,023 downwards.
CTAAGACGCCCGCTCCGGCGTTGACGGCGCAAGTGAATTGCGCCTACGCTTACGCGGCGGCAAGCCATGTCGACGCATGGCTTGCAGAGCATTTTCAAAAGCAAAATGCTCTATTACTGTTCGGTTAGCGTAGCTTTGTCGTGCACTTCCTGCAGCACCCTTTCCAATTCCTGCATGTCTATCGGTTTGGATATGTAGTCGTCCATGCCTGCGGCCAGAAACCTCTCCCGATCGCCTTTGAGAGCGTAAGCGGTCAAGGCCACGATAGGCACATCCGGGTCCCCTGCTTCTCCAGCTCGGATGCGTCGCGTGGCCTCTTCCCCATCCATCACCGGCATCTTGGCGTCCATGAGCACCAGATCGAACTTTTCCTTGCGCAGAGCCTCTAGCGCAGCCTGGCCGTTTTCCACCACAAACATCGAGTGTCCTTTCTCCTTCAGGATCTCCGAGGCCAGGATCTGGTTGATCGAGTTGTCCTCGGCGATAAGCACCTTGAGCGAGCGAGCCTCGGCATGGACGGCTTCCACGGCTTGGGTCTCGGTCGCGATCGGCTCGGCCGCGAGGGCTTCAAGCGGAACCACGAAGGTGAACAGGGAACCCTTGCCCGGTTCGCTCTCCACCCAAATCTTGCCGCCCATCATCTCCACGAGCTGTCTGGAGATGGCCAAGCCCAATCCCGTGCCGCCGAACTCGTAGTTGCGTCCGTTAACCTGGGTGAAGCTGTCGAAGATCTTCTCAAGCATATGGGCAGGGATGCCCACTCCGGTGTCCCGGATCGAGGCAAGCAGACAAAAGGAGCCCTCGGCCCCGCAGATGTCCCGCCATCTTTCTCCGCGCGGCACATCAATGCTGACGACAATCTCGCCCTGCTCGGTGAACTTGATGGCATTGCCGATGATATTGAAGAGTACCTGCCGCAGCCGCCCTTCGTCACCTAGAGCCATGGAGGACAGTGCCGGGGCGACGTTGGATCTGAATTCGAGCCCCTTTTGCTCGGCTGCCAGGGACATGGTGGCGAACAGCGACTCGAGCATGGCGCGCGGATCGAAGGGCTGCTCTTCTATGGTTATCATCCCTGCCTCGATCTTGGAGAGATCGAGGATGTCGTTGATGATGAGCAGGAGCGCCTGGCCCGACTGCTTGGCCAGATCGAGGTACTGCTGGACCCTGGAGGTCGGCCTGCGCATGAGCGCCAGTTCGATCATGCCCAGTACGCCGTTCATGGGAGTGCGAATCTCATGGCTCATGGCCGCCAGGAACGCGCTCTTGGCCTGACTGGCCTCCTCGGCCAGGTCTTTGGCTTGCCGCAGTTCCTCCTCGGTCTCCTTGAGGGCCGTGATGTCGTTCAGGATGCTCAGCACGGTCTCTATCTCGCCCTTGGCCGAGAACTCCGGCACGAAGCGGGCATGATAATGCCTGCGCTGGTTTTGGGCGAAGCATTCGAAGACCAGGCTGTCCTCCTTCCCGCGCGAGAAGACACCTTTGACCACTTCCTCGTACTTGCCGGAAAGCTCCTGCGGGAAGCACGCCTCGTGGAGCGGCTTGCCAAGGTAATACGCCGGCGGTTGGCCCATGGCCGGCTCGATGGCGGGGTTTACGAACTGGACGAGCAGATCCTTGTTCAACCTGACGATGATATTTGGCGCGTTCTCTATGAGCGCTTTATATTCCTGCTCTCGCTGATGAAGGATTCTCTCCGCGCGCTTGCGTTCGATGGCATAGCGCATGGCCCGGGCCAGGACCTGCACATTGAACTGCCCCTTGACGAGATAGTCCTGCCCGCCGGCGCGGATGGTCTGGACCGCCACGTCCTCGTCGCTCAGCCCGCTCAGCACCACGGTCGGAATATCCGGGATCTCCGCGTGCAGCGTGTGAAAGGTATCCAGTCCCTGGGTATCCACCAGTCCCAGATCCAAGAGGATGATGTCGACTGCATTGCTCTTCAAGTACTCCAGGCCTCCAGACAGCCTGTCGAAACTCACCAGTTCAAAGCAACTGTCGAGCGCCCCCCGCAGCATGACGCGCAGCAGATGCACGTCGCCAGGATTATCTTCAAAAAGAACAACCTTGATTGCTTGGTCCATTGTTTACCTGTCCGGCAGCTTGGCGATTCTCAGCCAATAATTTAACGTCGCCGAAATAACCCGTTCGTATTCATCCCAGCTCGAAGGCTTGATGATGTAGCTGTTGGCTTGCAGCCGATAGCTTCTGACAACGTCGTCCTCCGATTTGGAACTCGTGAGGGCGATGACTGGAATAACCTTGAGTTGGGGATCCTGCTTGATCTCGGCCAGTATTTCCCGGCCATCCTTTTTTGGCAAGTTGAGATCAAGGAGAATGATGTCCGGCAACCGGGCATCGGCGGTCCGCCCGCTCTGGCGCAGGTAGGCCATGGCCTCGGCGCCGTCCTTGACCACTACGACCTCGGCCTCGATTTTCCCTTTCTCAAGCGTCTTGCATGTCAGGCGCACATCACCCGGATTGTCCTCTATCAGAAGGATGACGGGTTTCCTGTCCCTGGTCATGAGCACCCTGATCCTGGCGTTTGGGGATGGAGAAAAAGAAGGTCGATCCCTTGCCCGATTCCGACTCGACCCAAATGCGGCCGCCGTGACGCTCGACGATGCGCTTGCAGACCGCCAAGCCGATGCCTGTGCCCGGATACTCGTCCCTGGCGTGCAGGCGCTGGAAAATGACGAAGATGCGCTCGAAATATTGGGGCTCGATGCCGATGCCGTTGTCGGCCACCCACACGATCCACTCGTGCGACTCCTCCCGTGCGCCGACGTGCACCCGGGGCGGCTCGTCCGGCTTGCGGAACTTGATGGCGTTCCTGATGAGGTTCGAAAGGAGCTGCATCATCTGGGTTGGGTCCGCGTATACCGTGGGGAGCGCATCCCTGGTGATCCTGGTCCCGGTTTCGACCACGAGCTTGCCGATATCCTCGATCACCGTATCCAGGGCGCAGCCTAGGTCCGTGCTCGTAAAGGGCTTGCCCTTCCTTCCGACCCGCGAATACGTGAGCAGATCCTCGATGAGATCCTGCATGCGGACCGCCCCGCCGACCGCGAAGCGGATATATTCCCGCGCCTCCGCGTCAAGTCCGCCGACGTGCTCGGCCTCCAGGAGCTGCAGGAAACTCGAAATCATGCGCAACGGCTCCTGCAGGTCGTGCGAGGCGACGTATGCGAAGCTCTCAAGCTCGGCATTGGAGCGCTCAAGCTCCTGCATGGTCACCCGGAGTTTCTGCTCGGCTGACTCACGCTCCTGGATCTCGTGCCTGAGTTCGGCGTTCTTGTCTTCGATCTCGTTGTACAGGGAGATGACACCCTGATTCGTCCGATCCAGTTCGCTATTCAGCCTGTCGGCCTCCTCCAGCTGACGGGCCAGTTCCAACTCCTTGGCACGAAGCTCCTCCAAGGTCCGCAACATCTCCCTGTTCTGTCGCTCGACCTCCCGCAGGGGCGAATCCGGAACCTCGCGCATGAGGATGTCCCGCCACTGGGCGATGACCTGCGGCGTGACTTCCGGCGCTCCGGGCGGCAGAGCCTTGACCATCGACAAAAGCACGTTCGAATCGGCTCGGCTCTCCATTTGGAAGCCGTCCATAAGCCGCCGGGCTCCATACAACCCCACGTCGCTCCAATTGCTGGCGGAATTCTGGAAAGTCCGCCGCACGCTCGCAACGTCGCATTCATCAGCATTGACGGCAATTTCGAGACTGGAGCCATTTTCAAACCCGGCCCGCCCGCCAATGCGAAAATCAAGGCCCACCGAGGCGGTATGCTGGAGGGTGTGCCTGACGATCTCGGAGACGGCGGTGGTGATGCGAGTCTGGTCCTGCACCGAGAAACCGGCCAGGGAGGCGATCTTTCTCGCTCGCTGGCGCGCCAGGATGAAGTCCTCCTCGGAGCGGATCTCGATCTGCAGGATCGGCAGGCTCATCGACGTCCACTCCGCGCCATTCGCAGGACCACTACCGCGACATCGTCGCTGCCTCGAACGAAGTCCCGGTATAGAACGCCGGCGATGATGGCCGGGTGCTGGTGCTCAAGGCCGGGGTAAGCCGAGAAATCCCAACCGGTGCGCAGTCCATCGGTGTTCATGACCAGCAGGTCGTCGTCTCCCCATGCGTAGGAAAAATCCAGCAGCTTGCGGAATTGATGGCCAACGATCCCGCTCATGGACACAAGGCTTGTCATGGCGCCGTCCGGACGCACGATCCTGCCGGCGATGTTGCCGATGCCAGCAAAGACAAGCGTGTCACGTCCGGTGCGGATGTCGGCCACGGCAGCGGCTGCCCCGCGAGTATGTCGCAACCGTCCATGCAGGTTGTGCACTGCCTCGGAAGGCACTAAATCCGGCTGCTCACTGAATGCACGCACGGCTTCCTGGGAAGCCGCTGCCGCCTGGGGTCCGTGCCCAAGCCCATCAATGACCAGCACGGTCAATCCGTTATCAGTAAGCGAGACGCACCAGCCGTCGCCGCAGGCCTCTTCGCCGGGCTTGGGGAGCATGACCATGCCCATCTCGCAGGGGATGACGTTTGGCTGCTCCTCATAGTGACTGGCCCACGAGCGCACAAGGACAACGGTGCCCGATCCCACGCGGGAGTAGATGGCGAACTCGTTGGAGAGGCGTCTGAGCGCGCCCAGGCCAGTGCCGGCGCTGCCCATCGTGGAGACCCCGTCCTGGAGCATGTGAGCCGGGTTCTCCATGCCGGGTCCCTTGTCCAGGCTCAGAAGCTCCAGGCCGCCGAACCTTCCGGCAATGGCGCGCACGAGCACCTCGCCCCCGCCGTGCGCATGCTTTACGAGATTGGTGCCCATCTCCGTGGCCATGATCGCCGCCTTGGCCGTCTGCTCCTGGCTCATGCCCTGGTCTCGAGCCAAGCCGGCCACAGCGCGGCGCAGGCTGCCCACCTGGCTCGACTCGGCCACGGGGTAGCGCTCGTGCGCCTTTAGACCATTCATAAGCGTGCGCATCTATTTCCACTTAATGATGGTCACCGTCGTTCCGACGCCCACCTCTGAATTAATGGTGAATTCGTTCACCAGACGCCTGGAGCCGGGCAACCCCTGCCCGAGTCCGCCGCCAGTGGTATAACCGTCGCGCATGGCCAACTCCAGGTCCGTTATGCCTGGCCCGTTGTACGCGAAGGTTATCCGCAGCCCCCTCTTTATCCCGGCCTCGACTTCCTCGATGGTGACTTTTCCGCCTCCGGCGTAGACTACCATGTTGCGGGCCAACTCGCTCACAGCGGTCACGAGCTTGGTCTGATTCACAAGGTTCAGGCCCAGCCGAATGGCATGATCGCGCGCCATACGCCGCGCCGTGACGACTCCGGCTTCGTTGGCGACCTGCATGACCTCACGCTCAATCGTCTTCATGCGAGGCCTTGCTGTCTCCACGTGACGATCCCAGACGCGTCGTCAGCATTTCCATGCCTTTGTCCACGTTGAGGGCCGTGAGCACCCCAGGCAGTGACAAGCCCAGCTCGACGAGCGTGATGGCGACGGCGGGCTGCATGCCCACGACCACCGTTTCGGCGTCCATTATCCGGGTCATGGACGCGATGCTGCTGAGCATGCGGCCCATGAAGGAGTCCACGATATCCAGGGCCGAAATGTCGATGAGCACTCCGTGCGCACCGCTCGTGCCGACCATCCGCGTCAGGTCATCCTGGAGCGTCATGGCCAGGCGGTCGTGCATGTCCACCTGAATGGTCACCAGCAGGAACTGGCCCATTTTTAGGATGGGTATTTTATCCATCTAGCTCCTCTCGGGAGCGGCCTCGCTCCGGACGACCCGCAGGCCTATTCGACTAAAAGCTTCCTTGAGCGCCTCGCCCAGCGTGGCTTTGGTCTTCACATTGATATCCACGCCAAGGTTGACCATGGTCTGGGCGATCTCGGGCCGAATGCCGCTGATGATGCACTCCGCGCCCATTAGCCGGGCTGCGCTGACCGTCTTGAGGAGGTGCTGAGCCACTAGGGTATCCACCGCCGGCACTCCCGAGATATCGAGAATGGCCACGGAGGACTCGGTGGCCACGATCTGCTGTAGGAGGCTCTCCATGATGGTCTGGGTGCGCGCGCTGTCGAGTGTGCCGATGAGCGGCACGGACAGCACGCCCTTCCAGATGCGGATGACCGGGGTGGAGAGTTCGAGGATCTCCTGCTGCTGGCGCTGGATCACGTCCTCGCGGCTGTGCGTATAGGCCTCGAATGTGAGGAGTCCCAGGCTGTCGAGCAACTTGGAGAACCTGAGGACCTCTTTGTTCAGCTCCTCGGGCTTGTCGCTGAATGCATCCTGCAGGAAATGCAGGAGCGTGTCCTTGAGGCTGAAAACATACATGGCCGTTTCGGAGGGGCTGAAGCCCTGCCTGGTCCTCGACCTGGAGATGTCACCGAGCATCTGGACCACGTACTTATACTCGGGAGCCGAGATGTCCGTGAGGTTCTCAGTTTTGATGGCGTCCACGAAAGCGTCCAGGAAATCCTCGGACTGGGTCGCCAGTTCTCCCTTGTTGATGAGATCCAGGCGGATGCTTTTGCTGTCGTATTGGGCTTCCAGCCAAGCCTTTAGAATCTCCTTCTTTCGGGCCATGATCATCTGAATGGTCGACTTGTCCGTCTTCGGCATTCTGTCCTCCGAGATTTGCCGATAAGTACTTTTCGAGGCAGATACCCCGTCGGCGATATTCAAAGGGGTTGTTGCGGAACCACCTGTAAACTCAAGAACTACGGCTCATACCTAGACTCCTCAAGAATGTCATTCCCGAGGAGTTCCGGGCAAGTCCTGGAGCGGATAATCGCACCAACAGACCTATGCCAAATTATATAACACGGCAATTTTAGCGCAAGTGATTAGTCATTACGGCACCTATCGACATATATAATTCCTCTGCAACTCATGGCAACGATATATGGTAACTGTAGACTCTCCCTGCTCCATGCCATTGCAGGAAGCATCTGCCCTATATAGTAGTCCTTCCTTAAGATTACTAAGTCAATACGACTTCGTGTCCATGCTCTTTCTAGAGATCTCTGCAAGAGAACTGCACGAATCAACCCCATCTGTGTGGCTAAAAATGCGGCGTTCAACTTTAGATTGCCGCATGTTCCACAGGTGGAATACTGATCCGATCCGTCACATTCCACCGCAAGTCCAAACACGGTTACCCTGCTGCAGGCTTGGGGGCTCGGACGGTTTATCGGTATTGTCTGGTTTGGAATAATTCTTGGAAGGGCCGGGGCTGCGATCGGGCCATGGCCCTGCTTGAAGGCAAGTATCTGCCGCGCCTGCCGGCCATCCTGCGCATGCTCGACGACTGAGGCGCCCATTTCAGGATGCGCGGTGCTCCCTGCCTTCCTCCCGGGAGAAGTGCGTCCCTTGAGGACCTCTTTCCGGAGCAGCCGCCATCGAAGACCGGGCGACGGCCGCTCCGATTTTCAATCGACCTTCTTCAGGCTCGCCTTAGGCACCCAGCCATCGTGAACTCTGCCCTCGTGGCGTATACGTACGTGGCCCCAGAGCTTGTCGTCCGACCAATCGTCCACCACGACCTTGGCCCCGGCCTTGAACGTGCCGTGCACGCGGGCCCTGGGAGTGGGGCTCGCTCGCAGCTCGCTGTGGCGCGTCAGCACGTACTCGTTTTGGGCCAGCTTATCCTGGACCGGCTGAGCCTTGCCGTCGATCTTGTCGCTTGCGCGGACCACGCCGTCCTGGGCCTTGGCGCTCGAACGTGACACGCCGCTCTGAATTTTTGCACCTGCCCGCTCGATTTTTTCCCCAGTTTTTGTCGCGGCCTTCTCCACACCATCACCGACCTTGGTTGCGACATTCTTCGTCTTGTTCACGACCTTGTCGGTGAATTCGGCCATGTCGGCCTGGGCCATTGCAGGCAACAGCATGAAAGCGAATCCGAGAGCCAGGAAAATGTAACCACGTCCGCGACAAGCCATGAGCACCTCCAGGGTTGGTCGACCCCGGAGGCAATGCAAGCTTCATGCGATCCACGTTCGGACATTTCGAAATAAACGTCCCTTGCAGGCCATCGCCTGACGCTCCAACAATAAGCCCCGGAATGGACCGGGGCTCGACAACAGTTATGTTTGATCGTTTAGAGCGAAAGCAGGTATTGCTCCAAATCCATCTTCTCGGCTTCGGTCAGTCCCAGGTCCATGTTCGTATTGTAATGGTTGATCACATCCAGCAGAGTCGCGAAACGACCATCATGGAAGAACCCGCCTTCGACATGCGCCCACAGGCCTTTGAGCGGCGCGGTCCGATACCGATCGGTCGGCGAACGCGAGGCCTGGAAGTCATCGATCCCAATGTCATCGGGAGAGTGCAGGTTCCAGCCCGGCTCGGTGTATAGAGGCGGAACATGACAACGGGCGCATTCGGCCTTGCCGGAGAAGAGTTCCTCGCCGCGCTCCGCAGCTGCGGTATCGAAGCTGCCCGCGGGCGGTTCGGGAGCCGGCAGCGCGAGCTGATAGAAATGCAGATCGGCAAGCTTGGGCGTGATCAAGTCCGGTGTATTCCGGATATCATTGAATCCATTCTCAGCTGCTATCGGGAACTTCTCGGCATCGGTCAGCCTCTCGTCAAAGAAAGTTCCCATGCCGCGCATCTCAAGATTGGCGACGAATGCGTTCCAGTAGGTCACTGATCCCCACCCGGTCCAGGTCGCCAGATTGAACCCAGCCAAGCCAAATGCCGGCGGAATGAGCACCGAGGCCGAACCGCCGTCCGGCCGGAAGCCCTTGCCATCCAGGACAAGGATCGCATCGAACTTTCCTGGCCCCCAACTCGTGAGCACCTGCTCCACCGCGGCCTCGCTCACCCCGAGCACTTCGGCAAACGGTTGAAGCGTGGGCGCGCTGGCAATGACCTTGCCCACGTCGAGGTCGCGGTTGGCCCAACCATCCAGACGCCGGCCGACCCCGGGCGCAAGCGAGTCGTCCACGGTGGAATGGCACAGCGAACAGTTGATGCCTACGCTGACAAGATTATCACCCTCGAAAAAGCCCTTCACGCCAACCACGGCATCCTGCTTGAGCAGCAACAGCGTACCGGCAGGATCGTCCAGATCCACCATGCCTTGCTCCAGCTGATCGATGAAATCTCCCGGCAAGGCTTCAGCATCGACCTTCAAACCTAACTGCAAGGCCGCACTAGGAGGAAGGACCGACAACGTCTCATGCAGCCTGAGCTGTCCACCCCAGAACTCCTCGCTTCCGAACGTGTCGAAACGGAAGACTTCCTTGCCTCGATCGAATTGCTCCTCTGCGTTGTTCAGCGTCTGTTGCTCGTAATCGCCCCCATTTGCGCATTTGTCCCCTGCCTGAGCCCCGGACTTGGCATCCGCCGCCAAAGCTGTGGCCGGAAACGCAAGGCAAATGCAAGAGAGCAGCATTAACCCTTTAACGAGCATGCTTCTTTCCACGACCTATCCTCCTCGGTTCAAGTTGCAGTGCTATTGCTTTCTTGCATCTGCATAACTGCCTGAGATTCCGCCTGGCATAGGATGACAAGTCGTCAAGTTGTAGGGGAATGGCCCACGCGCATCGCATGTGACACTATCCACAAGCATAATATGAGCTTACGGTCCTGCGTGGTCAGCTAATCTTCTGTTAGAAGAATAGATGATTTATATAACGAGAATCACTAAAGTGTATCTGGTCACATGACGCAGCCTGTATACCAGCGCACTTCCCGCGTCTGTCACTTGAGGATGCGCAAGGTCACGTCGCCTTCGCGGCGTTCCAGGTACGCGCCCACATCGCCGGCTTGGCGTGTTAGCACCAGATCCAGCCTGGCTTGCCCCACGCGCAGATTGCGCATGCGGATGCGCCCGATGAATTCGGGCAACTCGGGGCGGTCCAAAGTCACGGTGCGCGCCACGGCGTCCACGTTCAGGCCCAGACAGGCCTGCAGGAGATGGAAGGGCGTGGCGCTGGCCCAGGCCTGGGGCGCGCAGGCCACCGGATAGAGGGTCGGCCCCTCGCCGCTGCGGCGATGAAACCCGCAGAACAGCTCGGGCAGCCGCTGCTGGTCCACATACAGGCCCACCCGGAACATGTCCTCCAGCATGCGCACGGGGCCCTTGCGCAGCCCGTAGCGCGACAGGCCATAAGCGATAAGCGCGTTGTCATGGGGCCAGATCGAGCCGTCGTGATAGGACATGGGGTTGTAGCGCGGCTGGTCCGAAGCGATGGTGCGCACGCCCCAGCCCGAATAGAACTCCTGTGACAATAGTTCGCTCTCCAACCGCCTGGCTCGCTCTTCCGAGGCGATGCCAGTCAGCAGGCACTGGCCGGCATTGGACGACTTGACCCGGCAGGGACGTTTCTCGCCGTCCAGGGCTAAAACATAGACGCCCAGCTCCTCGTCCCAGAAGGTGGCCTCGAAACGCCGCTGCATCTCATATGCTTCGGCGCGCAAGCGCATGGCTTCGGCCCTGCGGCCCGATGTCTCGGCTATGTACGCCGCTTCGTTCTTGGCCCCGTAAACATATGCCTGCACCTCGCATAGTGCGATGGAGCCCTCGGCCAGCCTGCCGTCCTCGTGGAACACCGAGTCCTCAGAATCCTTCCAGCCCTGGTTGCGCAGCCCGCGTTCCGATCGCTTGCAGTATTCCACGAAGCCGTCGCCGTCGGCGTCGCCGTGCTTGTCGATCCACTCCAGGGCGCGCTCCACGTGCGGCCACAGGGACTGGATATAAGCCAGGTCGCCGGTGCGCCGCAGGTACTCGCCGGCGAGCATGATGAACAGCGGCGTGGAGTCGATGGAGCCGTAATAGTTGCCGAATGGCACTTCGCCGGTATTGGCCATCTCGCCCTTGCGCGCCTCGTGCAGAATCTTGCCGGGCTCGGCATCCTGCACCGCGCTGAAGTCCGCGGCCTGGGTCCTGGCCAGGAAGGTCAACACTCCGCGCGCATTGCCGGGGTTGAGCCACAGGCTTTCCAGGGCCGTGATGATGCCGTCCCGACCGAAGGGCGTGGAAAACCAGGGAATCCCGGCGTAGGGATAGAAGGCGTCGTCCATGGAGGTCATGAGCATGCGCAGGTCGGCCAGGGAGCGGGTCAGGAAGTTGTTGAATAAATCGTTGTCGCTCTCGACCGCGCAACCCTCCTCGCAAATGCGTCGGTGGCTGGCCTTGACGTGCCGGTAGGCCGTTTCGAAAGAAGGTATGGAAGACTTGGGGGTTCCGCTTTCGCAAACGATGGTCTGGCCTATGTGCGCCTGCTCCTTCGGGGCCAGGCGCAAGGGAAAGATGGCCTCGCCGCCCTCGAATCGCTCCGGGGCCACGGTGAACACGGAACGCACCGTTCGGGTCAGGCCGTCCAGCCCCTCATAGCCCAGCGAAAGGCGATCGCCAGAAGTTTCCAGGGGCAGAAAGCGCCCGCGGCTTTCGCGGTGGATGCCCCGCACCTCGAACATGTCCACGAAGTCCGCATCGAGTATCAGACTCAGGGAAAATTCCGCCTCTTCCTCGCCGAAGTTGGACAGGCGGATGGCTTCGTGGCAGGCGCCGTCATAGAGGAATCGCGAGCGCATGATATGCACAGTGCCCCTGGCGAGCATGCTCGCTCGTCCTTCGACAAGGTCCGGGTTGGTCAGATCGGCCGAAAAGAGCGAATTATCGTCCTGGATGTTGGAACTCAGGATGAGCGGCCGCTTGCCGTCGATGAGCAGCTCCTGGCGCGACACGAAGCGAGTGCCCTCATGATAGACGCCTTCCTCGCCAAGGCCCAGAGGCAGGATGTCCCCGTAGCGGTCGAACACGGCGAAGGTGTCGCCATGCTTGAGCACGCGCCGGGAGCTGTCGGCCCGGGCCGCGGTGGCTAGGACATAGTACTGTTGGCCAATCTGGATGACTTCTGCCATGTGCTCCTGCTCCCGTTCGGCAACTGCCTGCTCCTGGGTTCCCAATCGGATATCAGCGTCTCATAGATCTTCACGTAGCGCTTGGCCATGGTCCGCACGCTGAAACGACGCTCGAACTCCTGCCGGCATTGGCGGCGCGGCAGACTCTCCACTTGCCCTATGGCCTTGGCGCCCGCTTCCACGCTGTCCACGATAAAGGCCGTATGGCCTTGCCTGAGAACCTCGGGCACCGAGCCGTGGTCATAGGCGATAACCGGCGTGCCGCAGGCCAGGGACTCGATCATGGTCAGGCCGAAGGGCTCGGGCCAGTCGATGGGGAAAAGCAGAGCCATGGCCCCGCCCAGAAAAGCGCCCTTCTCCGCCTCGCCAATCTCGCCAACGTACTCCACCAGGGGATGGTCGAACAGGTGCTTGATGTGTGTTTCAAAATACTCCGCATCCTTCTTGTCGATCTTGGCCGCGATTTTGAGCGGCACGCCCGCGGCCACGGCCATGGCGATGGCCCGGTCCACGCGCTTCTCGGGGCTGATGCGGCCCAGGAAAGCCAGATAACCTTGGTGGCGCTCGCTGAATGGCAGCAGGTCCAAGGGCAAGCCGTGGTAGACAGTCCCGGCCCAATTCATGAACAGCCAGGGCAGGCGCTGGCTGTCGCTAATGGACACCAGCGGAAGGTCACTGAACTCAGTCGCCAGGGATTTCAGGTTAGCCAGATCCAACCTGCCGTGCATGGTCGTCACGTGCGGCGCGCTCAGACGCCTGGCCAGGGGGAAGTGCAGGATGCCTGTATGGAAATGCACGACATCGAACCCCGCGGCGAGCTGAGCGACTTTTTCGATCATGTAGACATGGTGCGGCATATCATCCACACAGTCGCTCAAGCGCAGTGATTTGCGGCACATGGGCACGAGCCTGGCCGAGGTCAACGAGTCGCCGCTGGCAAAGAGAGTCACCTCATGCCCCTGCCGGACAAGCTCCTCGGCCAAGTAAGAAACCACTCTTTCCGTACCTCCGTACAGCTTTGGAGGCACACTTTCGAAAAGAGGCGATACATGGGCGATCTTCATGTACTGCACCTCGGAAGGCGAACTCGGCAGTTCTCCTCCCATTCCATGCGCAGGTGAGCGGTGCCAGCCTTCCGGCGCATTTCGGACAAGCGGCAGAGACGCACTCTGCCACATTTTTATCAACACTGAGAAGAGCTGAACCAGCCTTTGAGCAAATTACGCTGTATCAATAAAATTTTTGTTTTAATTTTTAGCTTACTACGCCAAAACGGTTTTCTTTTAATTTTTGCACAACAAAAGCCTCCATGTCATATTATTGGATACAATAGTTGTCATACTTACTCTGACAGGTTGGCCTATAAGAAGGAATATTTGTTGTTGCACGCAAAAAAGCTCGGTTCCCTGGACAGGACCGAGCTTCCGAATAACCACAGGCTATAACGCCACTTATGCGTTAAGATGAGTTTTGACTTACACTAGCGGAGGCTGCCCTGGCATTCATAAACAGCTGACAGGGCCGCGAGTCCTCTTGGCATACCTCTCCGCCCAAAAATTCGCCACAACGGGAAGGCCGCTTGCGGAAGAGACTCCGGCTCTCCGCCCGCGCCGGAGGTATCACCGCCCAGGGCTGACCACGCATAAATGGCCCAGGCGTAAGGACAGGCTATTTTTTCTTGGAGCGGCTATAACTGGTCACTGCGCCTAGCACGCCGCACAGCATGCCCAGAAACAGAGCCCGGGAAAGGTCTATGGACAGGACGAGGCCGCCGACGATGCCCACGGAACCGCCCAAGAGAATGCCCCTGACCAGGGCATCGGTGACGTTCTTATCAGCCATGTTAAGCTCCCTGACCGTGGCGCGAAGCGGCCGCCCCGGAAAGCAGGACGTCGAGGGCCGCGCGCTGGGTCGGTGTGATGTCGTTGAAGCTCAGGCCGATGCCGGGCACCAGCCCGCCGGCCTTACCCATGGGCGAATCCCGATCCTGTCCTGGCCATGGCTGCGGTCCCAGCGCATCGCCGCGCCAGGGAACCACCCTGCGGCAGACAGCACGCAAAGCCGGAATTCCAAGGGACGGAATCGTAAGCCAGGCGATATCGCCCGGAAGCCACGCGGCCGTTGTGAACACAAAGCAACCTGATTTCGAAAGGCTGAGCACCGCCGTGCGTTCCGCCGGCCAGTAACCCTGTTTTGCTTCGCGTACAAGCTCCACATGCAATATGCAAGTTTGCCGGGGGTCGCGGCGCAATAGGCGCGGGTGAAAGGCCGCCGCGTGGATACGCAGGAAATCGTCCAGCGAGTGCCCGGCTCCGGATGGCCCATAAAAAAGACAGCGCATGACATCCTGAGTGTGGTCCCAGTTCAGGCGCAACACGGGAAAGATAGCCATGGCTTCCGCAACCTGCATATTGCTTTCACACGAGGCGCGCATGAGCGTGGGCACATCCAGGAGCAGACCGCTGCATGGCCTTCTCGCGAGGCTGACGCACATCTCGTCCAGACCGGCCACACACGCGATGTCCACTCCGCGCTCCGCCAAGGCCTGCTCGTAGCGGTTCCGCCTCTCGCCGTACTCGGCCAAAAGCAGCACTCGCAGCATGAACAGTCCTCCTACACGGGCAATATCCGCCTGTTTTTGCTCTGGGCCAGGGCCTTTAGCTATATTCTGGATACAACATGCAAATTTTTAGCCCCTTGCATGGAGCCGATGCCGTTGTTACCAGGATCCCATTGAATTTCCAAGCATTACTCTGAATAAAAGTTGATGATCTCTCCGTGACGAAACGCAGAGACCGGCCGAGAAGGCCCGTGTTTGCAGGACCTACCAGCGGAACCATTTGACAAGCAGGCCGTTGCGGGGCAAAGACCACCTAGTACGCAAAAGGAAGGGTGACACCTCGCTCCGCGTAGGTGTTGCACGAGCAGCCCAAAGGAGGATGACCATGTTCACTAAAACGCAGTTTGTTGAGTCACTGCGCCAGGCGCTTCCCGACGTATTCACCACCAAAGTGAGCGCCGAGAAAGCATTCGATGTCTTCTGCGAAACGCTTGCGCAGGGGATCAAGAGCAATGAAGGCGTGCGCCTGCCCAATGTCGGCTCCTTCGCCCTGAGCGCCCGCGCCAGCCGCACCGGCAGGAATCCGCAGACCGGCCAGGAGATCACGATCCCCGAGAAGAAGGTCGTGAAGTTCACCACGAGCAAGACCCTGAAGGAAGACCTCAATCCCTAACGGTCACGCCGCAAGCATTTCAAAAAGCCGGCTTGGCGATTACGATCGCCAAGCCGGCTTTTTTATGTCCTCTGCTCGGCAGGGCATCCTCGCAAGGCCTCTTTGACTATCCGACCATACTTACGATGCTTGGGATCTTGCCGCATCGGGTCACGCATGCATGTGCGGCAGCCAATCGAGCATACTGACAAGATCAACTGAAGTTTCACGGGCTTTCTTGGTTGCAAGTTGCCGCACGAGACATGCGCCTTTTGCCTGCGCGTCCTCGGCGCACAAGCAGGCAGCCTGTACGGGCAGAGCCTTTCCCTTGAGTCTAACGCTCGTCCTTAATCATGGCCTTCTCCTCATGCCCACAGCATCCTCGTAAAAGGCAAAAACGGCCGGCGACACCGGCAAGGGCAAAGGAGGTCAATCATGCTGAGATGGGCAGTCATTTTCCTCATCATCGCCATCGTTGCCGCCATCTTCGGCTTCGGCGGCATCGCCGGCACCGCCACGGGCATCGCCAAGATTCTTTTCTTCGTCTTCCTGGTCCTGTTCATCGTCTCGCTCATCATGGGCCGCGGAAGAGTCTGAAACCGTCCGAAAGGGCCGGATGCAGGGAGGAAAGGCGCCTTGCGGCGCGGGCTGGCAATGGGCTCGATCATAAGGGCTGGCTTGGCAAGGCAGCCTCGCCCCCAAGCGTCTGAAGCAGGGTGACGTGGTTGGCCAGCCGGTTCAGGAGGTTCTCCGCGAGAGCGATTTCGGATGTCCTGCGTGTTTCCTGGGCATCGAGCCAGAACTTGAGGGAAACGTAGCTGGCCTTGTAGCGGACCTCGTACATGCGTTCGACCTGGCGGGCGGCCGCCAGAGCCCGTTCAAGACTTGCGCCCTGCTCGGCGAGCATGCGTCTTGCCGACAGGGCGTTTTCCACTTCGCCCAGGGCCTGGTACAGCGTCTGCCGGAAGTTCACGACGACCTCTTCGTATTCGGCCTGGGAACTTATGACGCTAAGCCGCATCTCGTTCCACTGCAGAAAAGGCAACGCCAATTGCGTCGCCAGAGCCGCGATGGGATTCCGCAGGACCTCGCTCAAGGACGTGCTCGAGCTGCCGAGGGTGCCCGTCAGCGTGAGGGACGGGTTGAAACTGGCCCGTGTGGCGTCGGTATCGGCCAAAAGCTTGCGCAGACGCAACTCTGCTGCCTGCAGGTCCGGACGCCGGCCCAGAAGCTCCGCTGGCAGTCCCGCATCCACGGGCGGGAGCTCCCCTTCGGGCATGACTTGCGGGTTGGCCACGATGTCGCCCGGAGGACCGTCGAACAACAGCGCCAGGGCGTTGTACGCCTCCACCCGCTGCTGCAGCAGGTCCAATTGGTCTGCCTGCTGGCTGGCCAGGCTCTGCTCCGCCTCGGATACCTGGAGGGATGACGCCGCTCCGGAGCGGTACTGCGCGCGCACCAGAGCCAAGGTCTTCTCGGCATAGGCGATGCTCTGCCCACTCAAGTCGATGCGCACGTTCAGGTAGGCTATCCGCCAGTACAGGTTCATGGTGGTGCCCACCAGGGACAAGGCCGTGCTCTGTCGGTCCTGCTCCGTGGTCAAGGCCTCCCACTTGGCTGCATCATACTGACTGGAAAGCCTTCCCCACAGGTCGGCCTCGTAGCTGACCGACCCGTTCAACGCGTAGGCGCGCGGTACCCCCGCCATGGCGTATGTCCTTTTCATGGCTCGTGCTCGCGGTCGCGCCGAGGGTGGGTATCATCTGGTCCGCCGCCAAGCCGGCCTGCAACTGCGCCCGGCGCACCCTGATGGTGGCCGCGGCGAGGTCGTTGTTGCGCAGCAGGGCCTGTTCCACCAGCCTGTCCAGCACCGGGTCGCCAAAGCCGCTCGACCAGCCCGCCAGAGACGTGGACAGGGACTCGGCCGTGGGGGCCGAGGCTGCGCTCCAGCCTTGCGGCATGCTGACTTCCGGCGCGGAATAGGGCGTCTTCAGCAGCAGCCCGCAGCCCCCAAGCAGCAAGGCCATGAGGATCGCCCAAAAGATTTTTCGAGCCGAGTGGCGCGCTCGTCTCTGGCAAGTGATACTCAGGGAGGATGCTGCCCTTCCCCACGCTTGCGCAGGCAATTCCGTGGTCATACGGGCGGCCTGTATGCATCTATTCATGGGAGCATCCGAAGTTTTCAAGGTGCTCATTCCCGCGCCAGCGTCTCCACCGGATCGAGCCTGGCCGCGTTGCGGGCCGGCAGGAAGCCGAAGATCACGCCGATGGACAGGGCCAGGAGGATACCCAGAATGCCGCCCAGAAGGCAGACCAGCACGGCCTCGATGAGAAACTGGCTCATGATGTCGTTGCGCCGGGCCCCCACGGCCATGCGTACGCCGATTTCGCGGGTGCGCTCGGTGACGGACACCAGCATGATGTTCATGACGCCGATGCCGCCCACCACCAGCGAGATCACGGCGATGGCCGAGATGAGCAGCGTCATAGTGGCCGTGGTGCTCTCGATGGTCTTGCGTATGGTGTCGGTGTTCATGACGAAGAAATCCCTGAGCCGATGGCGCTGCGTCAGGAGATTGAGGATGCCCTGCTCCGCGGCCTTCATGGGTGCGCCGTCGCTGACGCGCACGGTGATGCTCTGCAGGTAGGCTTGCCCCAGCAGCCGGCTCATGGCCGTGGTGTAGGGAATCCAGATGTTCAGATCCTCGCTGTTGCCGAAGGGGGATTGCTTTGCCTTGGTGACGCCTATGACACGGCAGGGCACGCTGCCCAGGAGGATGACCTGCCCCAGCGGATCGCCCGCTTCGCCGAAAAGCCGCTTGCGGGTGTTCTGGTCGATGACCGCCCCCTGGGTATGTCGTTGGATGGCTTCGTCGGCGAAGGCCCTGCCCTGGGCTATTTCGTAGCCGTACACGCGGAAGTACTGGCTGCCCACGCCGCTGACCGAGGCCGAAACCGCGATGTTGCGATAGCGCAAGGTGACGGAGCTGGATACCTTGGGCGTGACGCTGTCCACGAAGCTCAGCTGCGCGAGCGTGTCGGCATCGGCCGGCACCAGGGAATGGATGCTCTGAGCATCGCGGTCGCCGAAGTCCTTTCCCGGAAATATGTTGATGACATTGGTGCCGATGGCGCTGATGTCGTTCAGCACTCGCTGCTGGGAACCTTGCCCCAGAGCCACCACCGAGGCGACCGAGGCGATGCCGATGATGATGCCTAGCATGGTCAGGAACGTACGGAGCTTATGCGCGGCCATGGCCACCAGCGCCATGCGCAGCAGTTCCTTGGATTTGTCGATGCCGGCGCGCAGGCCGTTGCCCTTGGGTTTCTCCTCTGGCAATGCGCGGGATGTGGGAGCGGAAACGTCGCCGTTGGGCCTGTCGGCCACGATTTCGCCGTCGCGGATCTCGATGATGCGCCCGGCGTAGTTCGCCACCTGCATGTCGTGGGTGACGACGATGATGGTATGCCCTTCGGCGTGCAGCTCCGTGAGCAGCTTCATGGTCTCCCGGCCGCTACGACTGTCCAGTGCGCCCGTGGGCTCGTCCGCCAGAATCACCCGGCCGCCGTTCATCAAGGCCCGTGCGATGCTGACTCGCTGTTGCTGACCGCCGGAAAGCTGTCCCGGCCGATAGCCCGTGCGGTCCCCCAGACCCAGCCGCCGCCACTATGAGCAGCGCGACGGCGAGCGCGAACCGTTTACTCCAACCCATATGCATTTTCATGATCAACCCACGGGATATGTATCTTGCATCAATCGCTTGCCAAGGAATGCAGCAAGTCTTCGAATGCTTGGCTCCGGCGACTCAGAGCAGATTGCTTTTAAGACGTCCGCTCCGGCGTTGACCGCGCAAGTGAATTGCGCCTACGCCTACGCGGCGGCAAGCCATGCCGACGCATGGCTTGCAGAGCATTTTCAAAAGCAAAATGCTCTAGGCGGGCACTATAGCGGGAACGCTGTGCGATGAGGGTAAGAAGGCAGCCAGGGATGCGTAAAGATAGCGTAAAGATAGCCCAACCTTGTTCCTTTCCTTGCCACTGCCTTATAGAGTGTTCGACATGGATACAAAAACACGGATCCTGCTGATAGACGATGATGCCGACCTGGGCTCCATGCTCACCGAGTATCTTGCCGGCGAGGGTTTCGAGACGACCACCATACTCAATGGAGACACCGGCGCCGAGGCGGCGCTTTCCGGCGCTTACGACGCGGTCATCCTGGACGTGATGTTGCCGGGACTGGGCGGCGTCGAGGTCCTGCGCAGAGTGCGGCAGGCGAGCCGCATCCCCATCATCATGCTGACGGCCAAGGGAGACCATGTGGACCGCATCGTCGGGCTCGAAATGGGCGCGGACGATTACGTGCCCAAGCCGTGCTACCCCCGCGAGCTGGTGGCCCGCCTGCGGGCGGTCCTCAGAAGGATGGCCGATGCGAGCGAGCGGCCGCCAGGCGAGACGCTGGTCCAGGGCAAGCTCAAGCTCCTGCCGCCGCAACGAAAAGTGAGCTGGGACGGCAAGCCGCTCGATCTCACCGTTTCGGAATTCAACCTGCTTGAAATCCTGCTGCACGAAGGGGATCGGGTCGTATCCAAGGATGAGCTGTCGGAGCGTGCGCTCGGCCGCCCGCGCGAGCCGTATGATCGCAGCGTCGACGTGCACGTGAGCAACCTAAGGCAGAAGCTGCATGCCGCCGCAGGCGACGAGATCTGTATCGAAACAGTGCGGAGCATCGGCTACCGCGTAAGGCGGAGTTGAATGAAGCAACGGCTGTTCTGGAAGATTCTGTTCAGCTTCTGGCTGACCTTCATGCTCATCGTCGAAGGCGTCTGGGTCATGTTCGCGCTCCATGACGCATCGCGCAAGCCCTTTGCGACGCAGCATGCCGAAAGAATCGCCTACACTCAGATCGCCTCCGCCGCGACCGTCTTGCGCCTAGGCGGAATGTCCGCGACCGAAGCCCTGCTCGCTTCATGGCCTGAAGCGGAGAGGCGGCGGTTGACCGTTGCGCCCGTAAACTCGGAGCAGGCGGCTGCCCCGGAGGAAGAGGCCGTGCGCCCATCGTCACCAAACGCCGGTGACGACCGGAGCATGGTGACGGAAATGGTCCAGGACCGAGATCAGGCCGCATACCGACTGACCTACGACATGCGCGACATGTTCCCGAGGCCGCCCCGGCCGGGCCCGCTGAATATTCCGCTAGAGATGCTAAGTCTTGGCGTGATCGGAGGGCTCATGTTCAGCGCCACCCTGGCCTGGTATCTGACCAGGCCGGTCAGGCGCATCCGCAGCGGATTCGAGCAGCTTGCGCAAGGTCAGCTGGGCGTGCGGCTCAAACCCCACATGGGACGACGCCGCGACGAAATAGCCGACCTGGCGCGGGATTTCGACTTGATGGCCGAACGGCTGCAGCAGCTTGTCGCATCGCGGGAGCAGCTCCTGCATGACGTTTCGCACGAGTTGCGTTCGCCGCTGGCGCGACTGCACATGGCCATCGGACTGGCGCGCCAGAACCCGCAACGGCTCCAGGCTTCGCTGGACCGGATCGAACTCGAGTCCTGCCGGCTCGACGAATTGGTGGGGGAACTGCTGACCTTGTCCCGCGTGGAGGCCGGAGCACCACAGCTCGACGATTATTTCGACCTCGACAGCCTCGTACGAGCCGTCGTAAGCGACGCCAGCTTCGAGGCCAACGCTTCCGGGGTCCTGGTCGAAACGAATATCGATGCGCGCGAGCCATCCGGGGCCAACCCGACTGTCCGAGGCAACGCGGAGCTGATTCGCCGCGCCGTGGAGAACGTGGTTCGCAATGCCATCCATCACTCCACGAGCGGGCAGAAGGTCGATGTTAATGTCTCGGCCGATTGGGATGCGCGCTCTTTCGTGATCCGCGTGGCCGATGAAGGCCCGGGAGTGAGGCAGGACGCCCTTCAGAGCATGTTTGAACCGTTTGTCAGGCTGCCCGACGCCGCCATGGGCCTAGGCTTCGGACTGGGGCTGGCCATCGCAAAGCGCGCCATCGCCGCCCACGGCGGTTCGATAGAGGCGCAAAACCGGGAAGAGCGGGGGTTGCTCATGACCATACGCTTACCATTTGGTCCCCTGAGCAGCGCATAAGTCTATGCTCATGAAAAAAAGCCGGGAAGGACGTTACCCTTCCCGGCTTTCATTTCCAGGGCAAATTGCCCTACTCCGCCTGGTGCACCGTGATCTGGGTAAAAGGAATCTCCCAGCCCCTGGCAGTGCAGGTCTCGGTGCATATGCGCTGCATGAGGCGCTCGATGGCGTAGAATTTGTGGCCCGCGCCTTCCTTCATGGTGGTCCACACGCCGATGTCCAGGGACGATGCGCCGGCGGCCTTGAAGTCGGCGTTCACGGAATCCAGCATGTCACCCAGCCCAGCGTGGCGGATGCCCTCCTCCACGGCCGCGCGGAAGGTTTCGGGGATCTCGTGCGTGGCGATGGCCTGGTGCTTGTAGTCCACGCCGAAGGTCGTACCCACGGTGAAGCCCTGGGAAAGGTTGCGCGGCGTCTGCCCCAGGTAGTCGGCTATCTGGAACGTCTTGTGACTTCCGCCTATCAATTGCAGCCGCACGTGTTCGGGAGTCTGGCGCTGCACCTGGCCGTAGCTTCCGTCGGCGAGCATGACCCAGTCGCCTTCGCGACTTGGGAACCAGTCCTCTTCGTTGCCCAAGGGCCGCGAGACCTGTTCAATCAAATCGTTGAGCTGCACGCGGATGCGCCCGCCCGAAAAGGCCGGGTTCACTAGCGTGGAGTAGTAGTGCAGGGTTTCCACTCGCCAAGGCAGGCCGTTCCAGATGATACGCTCGCCCACGCGCACGCCGCCGATGTTCAGGATGAGCTTGCCCTGCTCCCAGAAGCGCCGCAGGCCTTCCTTGGCCGACCACACGATGGCCACCAGCAGGATGAAGGTAAGACCCAGCAGCACCCAGTCGCCCGACAGGTAAAGCACGACCAGCGAAGCGGTCGAGGCCGCCAGGACAATGCCCATGTAAAAGAGCACGTCGAACAGGCGCAGCAGGAAGCTCTCCTGCTCCATGCGCTGCATTGGCGTGCGACGGTGAATTACTCCGTGCAAAAAGCGCAGGGCGAAGAAGACCAGGAAAAACGCGCCCACGGCAACCAGCAGGTTCTTGCCCCGGCTCTTGAAGAAGCTCTCGAATATGTTGCGTGCGGATGCGGCAAAGGACTGTTCCTCCGAGAGCTTCTGCTCCAGTTGGTAGCGAGTCACGGCGATATCGCTCAGGAGCTGCTCCTTGTGCTCCCGCCATTTCAGCTCCAGGTTGTCCAAGGCAGTCCGCAACTCGGGGTCCACGGCGCTCGCGCGGACCTCGCCGATGCGTGCCATGGCCTTGTCCGCTCCTTGCAGCCTGGACTGATGCGCGGCGATCTCCGTGCGCAGACGGTCGATCTCTCTGGGGCGGTCGGTGATTTGCTTGAGTTCCTTGAGTAGCGGACTGATAAGCTCCTTGAGCTCCGCCTGCCAGTCAAGGTTCTCTTCGGTCTTATCCGTAGCGGCCTGCAGGTTCAGGCCCGAGGCGATAGTTTCGAAGTTCTGGCGCTGCCTGGCCAGCTTCGTGCGCAACTCGGTCAGCTCCTGGCCGATGGCCTCGCGCCGGGCCCGGTTGGGGGCGTCGGCCATCTGCGTCTCGACATCGGCGATGTCGGCCCGGACCTCGTTCATGGCGCGCTGTATGGACATCAAGGTCTCCACCAGCTCCCGGCCATCCTGGGCCAGAGCCGGCAGGCCGCACATGAGCAGGGCCGCGGCAAGCCACAGCGTGGCGATCACTTTTCGCATGCAATACCTCGGGAATGACTGTGACCATGCGCTCTGCGGCCTTGCCGACCGTGGCCCATGGCCGTTTATCCGTAGCGGCGGACGACTGCAAAGAGCCGGCCGTCCCGCATTCTTCCAGCGCAGGGGGTTGCGCTCGCACCGGAAATAAGGGAATTCCCTGCATATCCGCTTGCCGCGATGAACCGATCACCGGCCCTTGGCCAGGGGCAAAGCCCATGACGACCCGACGGAGCCTGCCTTACCGTGCGCACTTTTTGCGCTTTGCCCTGCTGTGCGCGATTCTGCTCTGCGCCTTGCTCCTGCAGGCCTGCCAGCCGGATATTTGTGAACACGGCTCGTGCATGGCGCATAGCCTGGCCCTGCACGGCTTCACCGAACTCTCGGAGCGCATGGATTTTCTGGAAGACCCCTCCAGGACCATGACAATCCAGGATGTCGCATCCCCGCGGACGGAAGGCATGTTCGCTCCGCTCGTCGAGTCCTACCGGCGTTTCGAGCCCGGCCTGAATGTCTGGCTCCGCCTGCCCCTGAGGCCGGAGGACGTCCTTGGGGCCGACGGCCAGCCCGTCCGCGATTGGGTGCTCGTACTTGAGGACGTCTATTACGACAGGTTGAGCCTGTATTTACCAAACACGAGGCACCCCGGCCAATGGATGGTCAAGGAGACCGGCCGGTCCATGTTCCATCCGCACGGCCACCTGGCCATCCCCTTCGCCCTTGGTCCGGAACCGGATATCCGGGCGGCGCAGGGAGAGCCGCTGTATCTGTACATCCGCGTCCAAAACAGCTTCCATTATCTGAAAAAGTTGTTCCTCTTCGAGAGCCAGAGCTACTACAACGCCCTGGTGGTCTGGAACGTGCTCCTGGGCGTGTTCTACGGCGTGATGCTGCTCATGGCACCGCTGGCCCTGCTGCTCTTCCTGGTAACGCGCGACCGCGGCATGCTCTGGTTCTCGCTGCTGCTCGTCTTCCTGACGGCCTTCTTCGTGCTCGACAACAACTTCCTGGATCGGCTGCTCAAGAACTGGAACCATGAGGAGGTGAACCTCCTTTATTCGCTGGTCCTGGCGGCCATGATCTACTCGGCCACCAAGTTCACCCGTGCCTTCCTCATGACCGCTCGCACCGCACCCGTGCTGGACAAGCTGCTCCGGCTCTACGGACTGCTGGGGCTCAGCGCCGTGCTCGTGGCCTTTCTGCACAACCCCAAGCTGCTGGACATGTGGCTCAATTTCCTGGGGCTGGCCGCGCCCTTCGCGGTCATCGGCACGGGCATCTGGTGCAGGATCAAGGGCTTCAAGCCCGCCCGTTTTTTCCTCATGGCCGTGTCCTTCTTCCCACTGGGAACCTGTGTCTACATCCTGGCCGATATGAACCTGTTGCCGCGCAACGTGCTGACCATGAACTCCTTCCAGATTGGAACCATGCTCATGGCCGCCAGCATGTCCCTGGCCCTGCTGGACCGCATCCGCGAGCTGCGCCGGGAAAGCGAGAACCTGGAGCAGGCCCGCCGGGCAGCGGTCGAGGCCCTGGAGGAGCGTGACCGCCGCGTGCGGGCCATCTTCGACCAGAGTTTCCAGTTCATGAGCCTGCTTGACGCCCAAGGCCGCGTCCTGGAGATCAACCGGTCGGTCCTGGAACACCACGAAATTAAGCGGGAGGATATCATCGGCCGGCCGTTGTCGGAAGTGGATCCGCACTTTAACCCCGCACGACGCGAGATCCTCCGTGACGCCCTGGCGCGCGCCGGGCAGGGTGAATTCATGCGTTTCGAGCTGTCCCAGCATGGCAATCATGTCGATATCTCGATCAAGCCCGTGTTTGGCGAGGATGGCAAGGTGCAGCTCATGGTGGCCGAAGGCCGCGACGTGACCGAGCTGCACCGCGTGCAGCAGCAGATGTACCACGCGGACAAGATGGCCGCCCTGGGCCGCATCATTGCCGGCGTGGCCCACGAGATCAACAATCCGAACAACTTCATCTACTTCAACCTGCCGGTGCTGCGCGACTACCTGCTGGCCATCCGCGCCGAGCTGGACGAATGCCTCAAGGAGCGGCCCGAGGCGCGCATCATGAACATGCTGCCCGAGGATTTGATGAACGACGTGTTCCAACTGCTGGAGGACATGGAGCACGGCTCCAGGCGCATCACGGGCATCGTGGACGAGCTCAAGAACTACATCCGCGGCCAGGGCGAGGACGAGGAGATGCGGCCCGAGAGCCTGTCCACCGTGTCCGGGCAGGTCATGACTCTGGTGGGCAAACAGGTGCGCAAGTCCGTGGGCGCGCTCACGGTGGACGTGCCGGCCGACCTGCCGCGCGTGGTCATGCATCCGGGCCGCATCGAGCAGGTGCTCATCAACCTGCTAATCAACGCCTCCCAGGCCCTGGAGGGCGTGCCCCACGCCGAGGCGGCCATCGTCCTGCGCGCCCGCACCGATGGGACCGGAATGGTGCGCGTGGACGTGGAGGACAACGGTCCGGGCATCCCGCCAGAAATCCTGAGCTCGGTTTTCGAGCCCTTCTTCACCACCAAGGGCAAGCAGCACGGCACGGGCCTGGGTCTGGCGATCTCTCAGCGCATCGCCGAAGAGCACGGCGGGAGCCTTGCCGTGGACAGCCATCCCGGCCGCACGGTCTTCAGCCTGCGTCTGCCCGCGGCCAAGGAGTGACGCCCGTGGGCGCAAGCATTCTCATTGTGGACGACGAACAGGCCTTCCTCAATTCCGTTACGCGCAAGCTGCGTCTGGAAGGCTTCGACGACCTGACCGCCACGCCGGACCCCACTGCCGTGGCCGGATTGCTGGCGGAAAAACGCTTCGACGCGGCCATCCTGGACATCACCATGCCCGGCATGGACGGCCTGGAGGTCCTGGAGCTGATCAAGCGCGAGAGCCCGCGCACCGAGTGCATCATGGTCACGGCCAACGAGTCCATCCCCATGGTCATCCAAGCCATCAAGCAGGGCGCTTTCGACTATCTGGTCAAGCCACTGCAGCCCGACCAGCTCGTGCACGCCCTGAAGCGAGCCCTGGAGCGCGGGGCCATGCTCGACCTGCTGCGCCTGCGCCAGGAAGCTGTGCGCGGCCCCGAGAATTCCGAGGCCTTCGCGGAGCTGACCACGGCCAACGAAAACATGCTGCGCGTGCTGCGCGAGGCCGAGCTGCACGCCCGCTCGGACATCGCCGTGCTTCTGACTGGCGAGACGGGCACGGGCAAGGAACTGTTGGCCAGAGCCATCCATAAAGCCAGTCCGCGCCAGGCGGGGCCGTTTATTGCCGTGAACATGCTGGCCCTTTCAACCGGGCTCTTCGAGTCCGAGTTCTTCGGCCACGCCAAGGGCGCCTTCACCGGCGCCATGACAGACACAGCCGGCTATCTGGCCCAGGCTCGCGGAGGCACCCTTTTCCTGGACGAGATTGGCGACCTGCCCCTGGAACTACAGGGCAAGCTCCTGCGCATCCTGCAGGAGCGCGAGTTCACGCCCGTGGGCAAGACCAGGCCCGAGAAGGCCGACGTGCGCTTCGTGGCCGCCACGAACTGCGATCTGGATGCGTTTGTGAGCCAGGGCCGCTTCCGCAAGGACCTCTACTACCGCCTGCGCTTCGCGGCCCTGCACCTGCCGCCGTTGCGCGAGCGCAAGGACGACATCCGCGCCCTGGCCGAAGCCTTCATCCAGGGTTCGGCGCATCCCCAGGTGACGCTATCCGAGCAGGCCATGCGCCGTCTGCTGGCCCACGACTGGCCGGGCAACGTGCGCGAACTGCGGGGCGTGATTGAGTCCGCCGCCAACCTGGCCGAGAACGGTCGGATTCAGCCTGAGCAGCTCCATCTGCCCGAGCCTGCACCCGGCCTTATTCAGGCTCTGGAAAATGGCGGCCTGGAACCCTTGGCCGAGGTGGAGCGCCTACACATCCTGGCCGTGTACGAGGCCTTGGAGTGCAACAAGACTCAAGCCGCGCGCGTGCTGGGCATCGGTCTGGCCACCTTGCAGCGCAAGCTCAAGGGCTACGGTGCAAAATAGGCGAACAATTGCCGCCATCCTACACGCCTCGCAGGACCAACCCCCTCCAGGCATAGTCCCGCCACTGATTCCCCTGGCTCCGACGCAAGCCTATACTCCCGAGGGAAACCAATACCTGGAGGCATGCCATGCGCCGGATCATCGTGTTGTGCAGCTTGGTCCTCCTCGCCTGTTCAGCCGGGACCTTGGCCTGGACCGCTGAGCAGGAACGGGGCACGCCGGGCGAGGAGAAGAGACTCAAGTCCCGCGCCCTGGAGGCCGGAGCAGAACTGATGCAGAACATGGAACCAGTAGAAGCCCTGAACATGTACCTGGACGGCTTTCATTTCTACGCCGACGACGCGGGCCACCAGATGGAAGCCCACCATTTCTGCTCGCAGATCGGCGAGGAGATGCACCAGTGCGTCATCTACGACGGCAACGAAACCGCATCCCGGCTCATCGGCGTGGAGTACATCGTCAGCAAGCGCCTTTACGGGCAATTGCCCAAGGAAGAGAAACGGTTGTGGCATAGCCACCATTATGAAGTGAAGTCAGGGCAGCTCGTGGCTCCCGGCGTTCCTGAATTCGCCGAGCACGAGCTTATGGAGAAACTCGTCAGCACCTACGGCAAGACCTGGCATACCTGGGACTCACACAAGCACAAGCTGCCCGTTGGCATCCCTGCGCTCATGATGGGCTTCACCGAGGACGGGCAGATCAACGAACGCATGCTCAAGGCGCGTGATGAACGCCTGGACGTGTCGACACAGGAGAAGCGCGAGGGGCGAGAGGATATCCCCATGCCCGAGGTGGACCCGGACGCCAACTCCTGGCAAAGCGGCAAGACATACCAGCTCGGTCTTAAGCAGAAGAATTTTCAGGGGTTTGACGGGAAGCAGGCTGACGCCCAAAGGTCTAAATAGAGTGATCGAATAGTGAGCATGAGGGGGGGTCGCCCTTCTCATGCTTTCTTGCCAGGGCGTACCGACGCCTTGGCCCCGCCAGCTTTGCAGGCTCGCCTTAGTGCAGATTGCCTTTAAGACGCCCGCTCCGGCGTTGACGGCGCAAGTGAATTGCGCCTACGCCTACGCGGCGGCAAGCCATGCCGACGCATGGCTTGCAGAGCATTTTCAAAAGCAAAGTGCTCTAATTCTCCTCGCTTATGCTCAGCACGTAGCTGGCACCCGCGCTGACCGTTGACTCGGCCTGCACCCGGACATAGTAGGTTTCACCATCATTCAGAGTGTAGTTGAAGGCTTCCTCGGGGTCGTCGGTATCGCTGCTAGCCAGGACGTTTTCATCCGCGTCGTACAAATACAGGGTGAGATCGTTATCCATGCTGTTGAACGACGCGAGCAGGAACCTATACTGCAGATCTTCGTCCGGGCTGATCCTAAAGTAGTCATTGGGATCATCCGACGTTTGGACAAAACCGATAATGGTGACCGGCAGGCTTACCTGCTGGGCGGTCCCCGGTGTATCGTTGTCCTCGGTATCGTACTCGACATCCCCCCGCCGCCGCCACCGCCGTCATCGTCATCCTCACCATTGAGTCTGCATCCGCCAAGCAGGGCCAGCATGAGCAACACGATACAGACCATGCGCAATAAAATGACGAAAAACTGGTTGCTTTTGGCCTTAAGAATAGACATGTACTCCTCCGGGAAGCGTAGTGCGTCATGCGGCGAACCTCGTAGCAAGGCATGTTCCTCATGGAGGATCGCCATCCGGACTTCGCCAAGCCTCAAAGCGCGCCATTATGCATGCATAGCACGAGCGGGCTGGGTTAATCAAAAAGAGCAGGTGTATCATTTTGAGCATGTCGAGCCACATGGCAAGATTCATCAAGACATTTTCACGTCTTCCCGCGTAGAAAGCGCGTTGATCTGATGGGGCCGAAGCATGGCCAAGCGTACTCCTGGGCGCGGAATGCAGGCAAACCGCCGCTTCCGGGCCAGGCCGTTCTGGCACCGGCTTTGCTCTTTGCAGGACGGAACTACATGCCCTTCCAAGGAGAAACGCATGCCTATTTCCGTCCTGGTGCTGGATCCCGAAAAGGTCTTTCAGACCTCTGTGGCCCGCAAGCTGCGGCTGCACGACATACGCGTGCTGACCAGACCAGGCTTCGAGGGTCTGAAGCCCATCCTGGAATCCTTGCGCTTCGATGCGTTGCTCCTGGATGCGGCGCTTCTGCGCGCTGGCCTTGATCCGCTACGGGCAGTCCTGGCGGCCCACCCGGCCATGGCGGTCATTCTCACCGCCTCATCCGAGGACGCCGCCGTGGTGCGCCAGACCAGCGCCCTGGTTGCCGAGTGCCTGGTCAAGCCCATACACCCCGATACCCTACTGGCTTCCGTCGAACGCCACGCGGGAGAAAAGCCGGAATGCGCCGACTAGCCGGGCGCCTCTCCTGAGCAGGCTCAGGCCTTACATAAGTCCAAGACTGCAACCGCTAGCGATAGCTAAACTAATACAGCGGAGACGAATCATGCCCATGCGAACTCCTATCCATAAAGCCCGCGCACTTCCCCTGGCGGGTTCCCAACTCCTGCTGCCGACTCTGCTCTGCCTGGCTGCGCTGTCCCTGGCCGGTTGCGGCGGGGACAAGGCCAAGGCGGATACGCCAACGGCACAGACAGCCCCAAATCCCGTGGCCGTCAGCGTGGCCGTGATCGAGCCCATGGCCATGCGCGATGTTCTTACCTTGCCGGGAGATACCGAGGCCTCCGAGGACGTGGTCCTGTCCGCCGAGCGCGGCGGCCGCGTGGAGTGGATCGGCCCCGAGGAGGGCGAACGCGTGCGCAAGGGCCAGCTCATCGCCAAGATCGACCTGTCGGCTCTCAATGCTTCCTTGCGCAAGGCCCAAGCCTCGTACGAGCTGGCCAAGGATCAGTCCGAGCGCCGCAAGAGCCTTTACGAGCAGGCATTCATCAGCCGCGAGGAGCTGGACAAGGCCGAAACTGAGCTGCGCCTGGCCAAGTCCGGCCTGGACGAAGCCCAGGTGGCTTACGATCAGGGCCTGGTCCACTCGCCCATCGACGGCGTGGTGAACGAACTGCACGTTGACCCCGGCGAGTTCGTGGCGGAGGGCGCTCCGGTTGCCGAGGTGGTCAACACCGACATCATCGACGTGCGGCTCGGCGTGCCCGAGTTGGATGTGCGCCATTTGTCCATGGGCCAGCCGGTACTGGTCACGGTGGACGCCTATCCCGGTCAGGCCTGGGAGGGCCGGATAACCTTCCTGGCCTACAAGGCCAGCTCCAGCACGCGTACTTTCTCGACCAAAGTCACGGTGGCCAATGGTGACGGCCGCATCCGGCCCGGCATGATCGCCCGCGCCAGCCTGCAACGCCGCCTTGTGCCCGACGCCTTGGGCGTACCCCTGTTCTGTCTGCTGGATAAAGGCGGCGAGCGGTTGGTTTATGTAGAGGAAGACGGCATTGCGAAGGCCCGCACCGTGCGTCTCGGCATCATCGAGGCCGACCGCGTCCAGGTGCTGGAAGGCCTGACGGCCGGTGACCGGATCATCGTCAACGGCCAGAACATGGTCGAGGAAGGCATGCGGGTGGTGGTGCGATGATCATCAATCAGCTTGCCCTCAAACGCCATGTCACGGTCCTCGTGCTGGTGATCATCATCGTGCTGGCCGGCCTGTCCAGCTACTTCAGCCTGCCCCGCGAGTCGGACCCGGACATCAATATCCCGTACATCTTCGTGACCACGACTTACGAGGGCGTGGCCCCGGTGGATATGGAGAAGCTCGTGACCATCCCCCTGGAGCGCAAGCTCAAGGGCTTGGACGGCCTGGAGGAGATCACCTCCATGTCCGGCGACGGCCTGTCCTCCATCACTCTTGAATTCGCTCCCTCGGTAGACATCGACGACGCCTTGCAGAAGGTGCGCGACAAGGTGGACCAGGCCAAGGGCGACCTGCCCGACGACTTGGATGACGACCCGCTGGTAAAGGAGATGAACTTCTCCGATTTCCCGATCATCCGCGTGGTGCTATCGGGTCCCTTCAGCCTCAAACGGCTCAAGACCTTTGCCGAGCAGTTCGAAGACCGCTTCGAGGCCATCCCCGGCGTGCTGGACGCAGAGATACTGGGCGGCCTGGACCGCGAAATCCATGTGGAATTCGACCTGGACCGCCTGCAGGGGCTGCGCGTTCCCGTATCCAGCGTGACGGCCGCCCTGAGCGGGGGCAATGTGAACATGCCCGGCGGCTCGGTTGACATCGGGGACGCCAAATACCTCGTGCGCGTACCCGCCGACTTCAAGCATCCTTCCGAGATCAACTCCATTGTGGCCTTCGTCAAGGACGGAAAGCCCATCTACCTGCGCGACGTGGCGCGCATCGAGGACAGCTACAAGGACCCGACGACCATCAGCCGCATCAATGGCCAGGACGCCGTGACCATCGCCATCAAGAAGCGCAGCGGTGAGAACATCATCGACATCGTGGACGAGACGCACCGCATCATCGCCGACATGCGCCAGCAGCTCCCACCCTCGCTGATCATCGACACCACCGGCGACCAGGCCCGCGATATCCGCCTGATGGTCAAGGATCTGGAGAACAACATACTCACGGGCCTGCTCCTCGTGCTCGTGGTCGTGTTCGCCTTCATCGGCGGCCGCTCGGCGGTGTTCGTGGCCCTGTCCATCCCCTTATCCATGCTCATCACCTTCGCCATGCTGCAGGCCTTCGGCATAACCCTGAACATGGTCGTGCTGTTCTCCCTGACCCTAGCCCTAGGCATGCTCGTGGATAACGGTATCGTCATCGTGGAGAACGTCTACCGCCACATGCAGGAAGGCATGACCCGCATGGAGGCCGCACGCGTGGCCGTGGACGAGGTGGCCTGGCCGGTCATAACTTCCACCCTGACTACCGTGGGAGCCTTCATTCCCATGATTTTCTGGCCGGGCATCATGGGCGAATTCATGAGCTTCCTGCCCAAGACGGTCATCATCGCCCTCATGGCTTCGCTGTTCGTTGCCCTGGTCGTCAACCCGGTGCTCTCGGCCCGCTTCCAGACCATCAAGGCCGGCGATCGCCATCCGGACGAGATCGACGAAGCGAACCTTGGGCGTGTGCTTCGATTCTACCGCGCCATGCTGCGTTGGGCTCTGCGCCACCGATTGGCCGTGATCGGCCTGTCTTTCGCGATGCTGGTGGGTTCCGCCGTCGCCTTCGGCATGTTCGGCAAGGGCGTGGAATTCTTTCCGGACATCGAGCCCAAGCAAGCCACCGTGACCATCGACGCGCCCGTGGGCACCAACCTGGACGCATCGGACCGCCTGGTGCGCCAGGTGGAACGAATCCTCGCCGACGGCGGCCACAAGGACATCCAGAGCGTCATCTCCACGGTTGGCGACGCGACATACGGCACGCACAAGAGCGAGATGACCATCGACTTCGTGGACTTCGACGAGCGCGAGCGCAACTCCTTCGACATCATCCGCGAAGTGCGCGAGGCCATCAACTCGACAATGGGCGGGGCGGAATACCTGGTGGAGCGCCGCAAGGAAGGCCCGCCCAGCGGCGCGGCCGTGAACATGGAAATATACGGCGACGACATAGCCGTGCTGGGCGGTCTGGTGGAGCAGACGCGCAAGATCATGTCCGGCGTGGCCGGCGTGGTTGACCTCAAGGACGACTTCGTGGAGGGCAAGCCGGAAATCCGGGTGGACGTGGATAAGGAGAAGGCCGCCATTCTCGGTCTGGACGCCGCCAGCGTGGGCACGACCGTCAAGACCGCCGTGGCCGGAGCCAAAGTCGGCGTCTACCGGGAGGGCAAGGACGAATACGACATCCTCGCCAAGCTGCCCGATGCGGCCGTGAGCAGTTTGGAAGGCATCCGGCGCATCACCGTGCCGGGTCCGGACGGCGATCCCGTGCCCCTGACCAGCCTGGCCGAGGTGCGCATCGGCAGCGGATACGGAGCCATCAACCACAAGGACCTCAAGCGCGTGGTGACAGTGTCCAGCGACGTGTCCGGACGGCTGGCAAACGAGGTCATCGCCGAGATCACGGCCAAGCTCTCGCATGTGGAGTTCCCCCGTGGCTACTCCTGGCAGTTCACCGGCGAGCAGGAGGAGCAGGCCAAAGCTCAGGCTTTCCTTGGCAAGGCCTTTATCGCGGCTGTGTTCTTCATCTTCCTCGTGCTCGTTACGCAATTCAACTCCGCGGCCGTGCCGTTCATCATATTGACCTCGGTAATCCTGTCCTTCATCGGCGTATTCCTGGGCCTGCTGGTCACGGGCAGGCCGTTCGGCGTCATCATGACCGGCATAGGCGTCATCAGCCTGGCCGGCGTGGTGGTCAACAACGCCATCGTGCTCATCGACTATTTCGAGCAACTAAAGGCCAGGGGCATGGAAGCGACCGAGGCGCTCATCACCACCGGCCTGACCCGCTTCCGGCCGGTTCTGCTCACGGCCATCACCACGTTGCTGGGATTGTTGCCCATGGCCACGGGAGTAAGCTTCGACTTCATCGGCTTCCGGCTGGAGGTCGGCAGCGAGTCTTCCATGTGGTGGGGCTCCATGGCCGTGGCCGTCATCTTCGGCCTGGGCGTGGCCACCATGCTCACCCTTATCGTGGTGCCCGTACTCTGCTCGCTGCGCGAGAGCGCGGCGGCCTGGGCTACGCGGCGCGAGGCGCGGAGCCGGGAGCGTAAAGCCAACCCCGCGCAAACGGCCCTGAACACAAGGGGAGCGTGATGCCGACCGTACCCGCTTCGAACCAAGCCATGCCCAGGCACGAAAAGGAAATAGGCAGGCCCTTTCTGGCCTCCATCCGTCAAACGCGGGCGCGCTTCTGGACGCATGCGGCGCATTGGCGGATTGCCATTGCCCTCTCAGCCGTCCTGTGCCTGCTCGTGCTGGCCAGGACAGCCGCTGCCGAGGATCAGGAGCCTCCTCAGGAGCCGCAATGGGAGATCACCAGCAGCGCGGCGGCTTACGGGCATGCGGAGGTCAAGTCGGATCGCGGGTCCATGTCCATGGCCAGGACCGGCGTATCCCTGGAGCGCTCGGGCCTGAGCCTCTCGTATGCCCTTGTGGACCACGATTTCGAGGATTCGGATCGCCTGCCCTTCGGCAACGGCCGCGACGAGCCGTGGGGCCTCCTGCACTCGGTCGCCCTGGCCTATCACCGCCTTGATCATATACAGGGAATATACGGCTGGTTCGGCGGTTTTTCTCTATCGTCGGGCTTCGAGCAGGAACTGGACAATTCGGTCAGCGGCGATGTCTGGCTAGGCGGCATGCTGTTCCTATCGCCTAAGTGGCATGTCGGTCTGGGCGCGGGGTATGGGGCTTCGGCCGTGGACAGCCAGGTGCTGCCCGCCTTTTTCCTGTCCTATAATCGTTCCGCCCCTGAAGGCGTGTCCTTCTCGCTGGGTTTTCCGGCCACGGAAGTCACCTACCGCTTCAACCAATCTTGGGCCGTGCGGATGGCGGCGGTCCTGGAGTCCGGCACTTACCGCCTGACCGACGACAACCCCACCGCGCCGCGCGGTTACTATAAGACCTTGGATGTCGGTGGTCGGCTAGGACTGAGCTGGACGCCGCTGCCCATGGTCGAGACCAGCCTGGGCGCGGACATGCTCTTCTATCGGGAATTCGAGCTCTTCGACAGCAACGAGGACCGCATCGACAAATACCATCTGGAAGACGCCTTAGGCGCATCGGCCAAGGTGATCCTGCACTTCTAGCCGACCGCCGAACAAGGAAGCGACGCCATGACGACGGATCTCATATCCAAGCTGTTCCTTCTCCACTCAGTCATTCGCAGGGAGGTCAATGCCGCCATCAAGCGAGGGGGATATCCCTGGCGCTTCGAGCACTACATCTTTCTCTCCGCGATCCCTCCAGGCAAGGGCATTCCCTTGAAGTACATCTCCACGGCCATTTTCGGCAGGGATCAGCCGCCTCTGCGGCGGGCCCTGGACGTCTTGGAAAAGGCCAAGCTCATCAGGCTCAAGCGTGAAGCCGCGGACCGGAGGCATCTGCGTATCCATATCACCAGCGAAGGGCTCGATGTGCTTGCCGTCTTGCACCAGTTGACCATGGACTCCATCGATCAGGCCTTGGTAGAGACAGAGCCCGAGATGCTAAACGACCTGGCGAACCTGCTCGATCGTGTGCAGGTCGATGCCGATCCGGAAAGCTCGGAAGTCGCGTAAGCCTAACCCCGACCGGGAAGTAACGGCGGCGTGCAGTTCGCGCCATCGTAGCGCCGCTGACATTGCCAGCCATACTACGACGGTATATGTCTCGACCATGCCACATTGCGACGCAAACGAACTCCGGCGCATTTCCGCTCTGGCCACGCGTTCCACGCATGAACGCTTCGCCGTGGTGGACGCCGCGCTCCTGGATCGCAAAGCCGCCGACGCCGCGGCCAACGCACGGCTGCGCGAGATGCATCAGTTTCACGGCAGCGACACCAGCTCCCTGCACCGCATGCTCAATGCCGTTGAGCCGGGCAGTTATATCCGGCCTCACCGCCACCTGCACCCGCCCAAGGCCGAGTGCTTCATCATCCTGCGCGGCCTGGTCGGCTTCGCCTTCTTTGACGATCAGGGACGCGCGGCCGACGAGGATCTTATACTGCTGGATGCGCAATACGGCCCCTTTGCCGTGGACATCCGCCCCGGCGTTTGGCATATGCTGGTGAGCATGTCTCCAGGCTCGGTGCTCTTCGAGATCAAGCCTGGACCCTACGATCCACTGGATGACAAGGACTTCGCGCCCTGGGCTCCCGCACCCGATTCTTCCGGCGCGCAAGCTTGGCTGACGGAGCAGGAACTGAGGCTACGTAGCCGCTTCGGGTTGCCGTAATACACACATTGCCGCCTTGAATCGTCCTAGATCTGTTAAAGCCGCCCAGTCGAACGCCACTGCACGCGCCTGACTCTCAGCAAGTCTGGCCGACCCGTGGCTTGCGCCTGCCGCATTCCATCAATGAACGCTCCGGCTGCGCAGACATGCTTGCGTGCATGCCCATGGATGCCCTTGCCGAGTTCATGATCCCACGCTGGGCGACCATCCGCGACGATTCACGTCAGGTTTCTTGCCGCTCCGGCCTTCAAGGGACATGCACCAATTTGCTCCTGCGCCCATAAGACATTCCATTCTTGTCAGTCACATTCCTACAAGCATATAGGTCATAGCCTGACAGAAAAATCAGAACACTTCCTATATCCCTAAAAAATTAAACAGCTAGTATGTGCTCACGTCGCCGCAGGAAACATCCGGCAGATGCCTGCCGGCGATTACCTTTCCTACATCCTTCCGAGGACGGTCAGCTCCTCACTCGCCCCTTCACCTTAGCCCGGTCAGGTTCAACTTGGCCGGGCTCCTACCTTTTCTAGGGGGGAATGCGAAGGCTCCCTAGCTAACCAAGTCAAATCGGGCCGCCAAATCCCAATTGAAACCGAAGTAATAAGAACTGTCCGAAAATGTGTCTTGCCTGGAGGATTGTGCTTACCATAGCAATCCGCCAAGAAATTGGAATGGCCAGATTCCTGTTTCTCTTTGGTGAAGATCTTTTAAAGCAAATTGCCTTTAAGATGCCCGCTCCGGCGTTGGCGGCGCAAGTGAATTGCGCCTACGCCTACGCGGCGGCAAGCCATGCCGACGCACGGCTTGCAGAGCATTTTCAAAAGCAAAATGCTCTAAATTCCGTAAAGGCGACCTCTCTCCGACATCAGCAACAAAAAAGGAGCGCTCCGCTTCGGCGGCAGCGCTCCTTCTTTGGAAGCTTATCAACGGCTCTACTGAAAGCGGATGGTCGCCACAGCCGTGGCCGCGTCCTTGGATTTGACCTTGATCTCCGCCTTGCGGCCAAACATCTTGGTCGCGCCATGCAAGATGCCTTCGAAATAGTCGAAAAAGCCGCGCTTGGAATGGTAGGTCATGACCAGGGTGTCGCCCTTGTCCTCATAGCTGAAGCGCGGCGGCGTGATTCCGGGCATGCCCTTGGTGATTTCCTCGTGCACCTCGTTCATGCGCAGAAGGAATTTCTTGAGATCCGTCTTTCCCAGCTCCGAACCGTGAATGTGCTTCTTGTAGAGCTTGGCGAATTCGCCGGGCGTGTAGGAACCCAGATCGAAGAGGATCTTGCGTTTGGTGTCGCCCGTGAGCCTGGACACGATACCGGCCATCTGGCCCATGACTGCGTCGGGGTAGCTGTTCTGGATCATGAACACCGGATTGCCCAGCTCCTCCAGCAGCTTGCGACGCACGCCGTCGCCGTAGGTCTTGCCTATGTAGTCGACCATGAGCTTGGGCAACACGCCCTTCATCTGGCCTTCGGAAGCGGCCAGGGAATTCTTCTGCGCGCCGCGCACTTCCTTGAATATCTGGTGCAGCCGCTCCGATTGCTTGCGGATATCCTGAATGGTGCGCACCGTGCCCTGGACCTCGCTCGTGGTATCGTCGGACAGGCGGTTGATCTCGCTTATGGCCCGGTTGATCTCCTCGCTGGCCGCGGACTGTTCCTCGGCGGCGGTAGCAATGGAACGCACCTGGTCCGAGTTGTCACCCACCAGGGCCACGATCTCCCCCAGCATCTCGCCCGAGCGCCGGGCCAGGTCGGCCGCCTCGGTCACGGCCGCCGAGGCGGCCGACATGCTCGTGAGATTATGCGCCACGGACTGCTGGATGGTCTTGATGGACTCCTCCACGTCGCGCGTTGCGTTCATGGTTTTTTCGGCCAGCTTGCGCACTTCGTCGGCCACGACCGCGAAGCCTCTTCCCGCATCGCCGGCCCTGGCCGCCTCGATGGCCGCGTTGAGAGCCAGCAGGTTGGTCTGGTCCGCGATCTCGGTGATCATGTTCATGATCTCGCCGATGCCGCCGGCCTGCTCGCCCAGGCGGCTCATGGCCGTTTCCAGTTCCTTGTTCATGACTTCCACGCGATCGATGGCCTGCACGGCCCTGCCCACGATGCCCGAGCCCTGACCGGCTTTCTCCCGCGAGCGCTCGGCGCTGCTAGCCGCCCGCTCCGCGCTGCGGGCCACCTCCAGGACCGTGGCGTTCATCTCCTCCATGGCCGTGGCCGTCTCGGCCACGCGGTCCTTCTGCACGACCATGGCCTCGGCCACCTGGTCCGCCTGGGAGTTGAGCGTCGCGGCCGAGTAGGACAGGTTCTCGGCGATCTCAAAAGCCTTGAGGGCCGTGCCCTCAAGGCTCGCGGTGCGCTTCTCCGCCTCGGTGCAGACGTTGCTGGACTTGGCCACGGCGGCTTCCAGGCCAGCGGCGCGCGACTCGGCCTCGTCCTTGGCCTTGCTCAGCGCGGCCACGCGCTCGCGATGGGTCTTGGCCACTGACTCAAGGGTGGCCGAGAGCCCGAACAGCTCTTCCAGCACAGCTCCATGAGGAATTGAGGCCTTGCCCGGATCACGCACATGGCTCAGAAGCAGGCTTGACGAGGCGTCCAGCGCCCGGCGCAATAGAACCCAAACCACGAGCAGCGCCACGGCCGCGGCCATGAGGCCGGAAACGGCAGACATGCCGAAAGAATCGCCCACGACTGCGAGCATAAGCACAAACAAGCCGGAGAACACGACGAAGGCCGTGGCCAGTATAGCGGCCAGGGACATGAGCATGGAAAACCTCGGGGGTGACGCGTGCGGCTGTTGCGAAAGCCGAAACAACGCAAGGTTGAAGCCATTCTGGATACATCAGGCTCTAGTCCAAGCCTCCAAGGAAATCAACGCCAGCCCAACACGTTGAAAGAAAAACACATTCAAGGCCGCCCTTGCAGTCGCATCATCACGTAGCTGATGACTAGACAACGCCGTCGGGTTTTATCCACACGCAAACACGAGCACGGCCTGCAGACTACAGGACGTGCCGTCATGTTGCGTGGAAGCTGCCCGGATCGTTGCGAAGGCGGAGGAGGAACTACGCCGATGCTCCGCGCTTCGCCGCCGCTCCCTCCCACATGTTGTACACGAACAGCGTGCAGGAGAACTTGGCGCTGAAGAATGGCGCCTTGCGCTCGGCGCGCAGGCCGATGCGCTTGGCCAAGGCGAGATTGCACGTGAATATGCCTGCCCGGTAACCGGCGCAGCGCTGCTTCAGGAAGTCGCCCACAGCCTGGTAGGTTTCGCCGAGTTCGTCCGCTTCACCCAGTCGCTCGCCATACTCCGGGTTCACGAGCACCGCGCCCTTGCCTTCCGGCACCGTTGTCTGACGGAAGTCGCAAACCGTGAATTCAATGTTCTCCTCCACCCCGGCCTGACGGGCATTGTCACGGGCCGCGTCCACTGCCTGCGGATCGATATCCGAGGCGATGATGCGTCCCTTGGGCCGAGGCAGGATGGCGGCTTCGGCCTCGGTGCGCATCTGCTGCCACGCGGAGGCGTCGAACTCTGAAAGGTGCATGAAAGCGAAGGATTCGCGCAGCAGGCCGGGCGCGATGTTGCGGGCCATGAGCGCGGCCTCGATGGCCAGCGTGCCGCTGCCGCACATGGGGTTCACGAAGTTGTCGGCCGGGTCCCAGAAGGTCGCCCGGATCACCGACGCGGCCAGAGTCTCCTGCATGGGCGCGCGGAAAGGATTGAGCCTGTAGCCGCGCTTGGGCAACGGAATGCCCGTGGTGTCCAGGAACAACTCGGCCTTCTTTTCGCGCCAGTGCAGAAACAGGCAGACCCCTTTGCCCTCGTCAGGGCCGGAGTCGGGCCGGCTTCCCGTCTTTTGCGAGAAACGGTCCACCACTGCGTCCTTGATGCGCAGGTTGGGAAAACGGGTGTCGCTGATGGTGGGGTGCACGACCGACGAGTGCACGCTCAGGTAGCCGTCAGCCGCGAAGATCTCCTCCCAGGGGATGGAGTTGACCTCGCGGTAGACCATGTCCGGATGCAAGGCCCCGAAGCGCTTGAGGCGGTAATGAACGCGGTGGCCGCAACGCAGATGCAGATTCAGGCGCATGCAGTCGTGAAGCGTGCCCGTGGTGCGCACCCCTGCCTCCAGCTCCTGCGTTTCATAGCCAAGCTCGCCCATCTCCAGGGCGACGTAGGGGGCCATGCCCTTGGGGCAAGAGACAAGTATGGAGCTTTCGCGGGCGAGTGTGAACATGCGGCCTCGTTATTTGGTAATTCGGTAATGAATGGAAGAACCGGCACGGATGATCGAAAAAGCCGGGCCGGCGCTGTCAACCTCCTATACGTCGCCCCTGCGGCTCACGCAAGGCGGGCCTTGCCGCAGGCATACGCCCGCCCTGCGGTTACCCTCGAAGAGTCCGGACTTCACAGGGCACATCCGCAGGTGACTTCCTGGCCAATTTCCTTATAATGGCGAACTCTGTTCGGCGACAATTACATTACGCTGACACTACGCTGCGCTTCGCGCGACAAGGAAATAAGCATGGAAAATTTGCGATTTGAAAGCCTGACTCTTTCCAAGGAGATGCTCAAGGCTATTGAGGATATGGGCTTCGAGGAAGCTTCTCCCATCCAGGCTCTGGCCATACCACTGGTCATGGCAGGACGGGACGTGGTCGGCCAAGCGCAGACCGGCACGGGCAAGACCGCCGCTTTCGGCATTCCCATTCTGGAAGCGGTCGACCCGCGCAGCCACGACCTCCAGGCCCTGGTGCTCTGCCCTACTCGCGAGCTGGCCATCCAGGTGGCCGAAGAGCTGAACACGCTGGCCAAATACAAGCTCAACCTGCGCGTCCTGCCCGTCTATGGCGGCCAGCCCATCGACCGACAGTTCAAGGCGCTGCGTCAGGGCGTGCAGATCGTCATCGGCACTCCCGGCCGAGTCATGGACCACATGGAGCGGGGCACGCTCAAGCTCGGCAAGGTGCGCATGGTCGTGCTCGACGAGGCCGACGAGATGCTCGA
This sequence comes from Desulfocurvibacter africanus subsp. africanus DSM 2603, assembly GCF_000422545.1. NCBI lineage: Bacteria > Pseudomonadati > Thermodesulfobacteriota > Desulfovibrionia > Desulfovibrionales > Desulfovibrionaceae > Desulfocurvibacter > Desulfocurvibacter africanus. Next base: position 6,223 of record NZ_AULZ01000002.1, on the reverse strand, counting down.
CATGGGCTTCCGAGAAGACATCGAGCGCATACTCGACGATGTCCCCGAGGAGCGGCAGACGATCTTCTTCTCCGCTACCATGCGCCCGGAGATCATGCGCCTGGCAGAAAAGTACCTCGACAAACCCGAGTTCGTGAAGGTCTCGCACAAGGTCCTGACCGTTCCGAACGTCGAGCAGATCTACTACGAGGTTCCGCGTTTCGGACGACTTGAGGCCATGTGCCGGATCATTGATTTCTACAATCCCAAGCTGACCGTTGTCTTCGCGAATACCAAGAAAGGCGTGGATGAGCTGGTGGAGCACCTGCAGGCCAGGGGCTACATGGCCGACGGCCTGCACGGCGACATGAACCAGGCCCAACGCGATCGCGTCATGGCCAAGTTCCGCGCCGGGTCCATCGAAATCCTGATAGCCACGGACGTGGCTGCGCGCGGCATCGACGTCGAAGACATCGAGGCCGTGTTCAACTACGACATCCCGAGCGACGTGGAGTACTACGTGCACCGGATCGGCCGCACCGGCCGTGCCGGACGTTCGGGCAGGGCCTTCACCTTCGCCTCGGGCAAGGAGTTCTACAAGCTCCGGGACATCCAGCGCTTCACCAAGGCCAAGATCGTGCAGCACAAGGTGCCGACGGTCACCGATGTCGAGCAGGCAAGGACGGAGAAGTTCCTTGCCGCGGTGCGGGAGACGATTGCCGAAGGCGGCATCGACAAGTACCTGCGCATCGCCCAGGAATTCGTCGAGGAGGAGCAGGAAGCCACCACGCTTGATCTGGCCGCGGCGCTCCTGAAGATGCTCATGGGCACGACCGAGGAACCCGAGAAGTCCAAGCCCGGAACCCCTGTGAAGTACGGCGACACAGGCGCGGAGCCCGGCATGGTCAGGCTGTTCATGAATGTCGGCCGCAGACTGAAGATCGGCGTCAAGGATGTCGTCGGCGCCATCGCCGGCGAAACAGGCATGCCGGGCCGGCTCATCGGCAAGATCGAGATCTACGACAAGTTCACCTTCGTGGAAGTTCCGGAAGAGTATGCCGAGGATGTCCTGCGCATCATGAGCAACAACCAGATCAGGGGCAACCGCATCTACATCGAGCCCGCAGTCAAGAGATAGGCTGCCTGCAATACGGTGAAGGGATTTTGCCCTACCCGCCCAAAGGACAATCATGTCCCGGCCGCCTGAAGTTCATGGGAGCTTCGCCGGATGCCGGGACATCTTTATGTCCGGCAAATGGTGCCGCACCTGCCATGAGGAGAACTCCGGTGAAGATATGGATCGATGACGACGCCTGCCCGGCGGCCATCCGCGAGATCATCCTTCGGGCCTCGCAGCGCCTGCGCATTCCGGTATACTTGGTCGCCAATCGGCACCTGGGAGCCGTAGGCGCAGGCTCGGAGCTCATCACGGCCATACGCGTGCCCGGCGGTTTCGACGAGGCGGACAAGTACATCGCGAATCAGGTTTCGCCGGGCGATCTGGTCGTCACCGCGGACATTCCCCTGGCCGCCATGATCGTCGAACGAGGAGCCACCGGGATCGATCCGCGCGGGGAGTTGTACACCGAGGATAATGTCCGCGCTCGGCTGACCATGCGCAACTTCATGCAGGAAATGCGCACCATGGGCCTGGCCCAGGGCGGCCCGCCGCAGCTCGGGGCCAAGGACCGGCACCGTTTCGCTGCAGCCCTGGATCGCTTCCTGTTCAAAGCGTTGAACGCCGGGTAAACATCAGGCGCTGAGCAATTCCCTCCTTAGCTATCCTTTCCCACAGGCACGAATCGCGATCGGCACATCATAAATCCAAATACATTTTTAGCTAAATAATTGGCCATTTCGATTTGTTACAGCTTTGCGACATGAGTAGAACCCTTGCAACGATCGACTTATAGCCGCGCCGAGGCATCAACAACCGCATGCAGGGAGAACCACCATGTTGAGGAAGCTCGAAACATTTATAATCATCACGTTCTTCATTCTTGCCATGTCCACGCTGGCCTCGGCCCAGGGTCTGGATGCCTTCAAAGGTAAGTCCGGCAACATCGAGATTGGCGGCGGCACGGCGCACATTCCGGTCATGAAGGAAGCCGCCAAGCGCATCATGACCACCAATCCAGCCATCCGCATAACCGTGGCGGGCGGCGGCTCGGGCGTGGGCGTGCAAAAGGCCGGCGAGGGCCTGGTGGACATCGGCAATACCGGCCGGGCCGTGACCGAGGCCGAGAAGAGCAAGTACGGCCTGGTTTCCTTCCCCTTCGCCATCGACGGCGTGGCCGTGGTGGTGCACAAGGCGAACCCGCTGCATGGGCTGACTCAGACCCAGGTCAAGGACATCTTCGCCGGCAAGATCACCAACTGGAAGCAGCTCGGCGGCCCCAATGCGGCCATCGACGTGTACACCCGCGACGAGGCCAGCGGCACGCGCGAGGTGTTCTGGGAAAAGATGCTCTCCAAGGGCGCCATCATCGACTCGGCCAACGTGGTGGCTTCCAACGGAGCCATGAAGACCGCCGTGGCTGGCGACAAGAACGCCATCGGCTATGTGAGCATCGGCCACATCGACGACACGCTCAAGGCTCCGCTGCTCGACGGCGTGGAGCCCAGCCAGGAGACTGCCGTCAGTGGCGCGTACAAAGTCACGCGGCTGCTGTACATGAACACCAAGGGCGAGCCGCAGGGACTCGTCAAGAGCTTCATCGAATACGTGCGTGGCCCCGAGGGCGCGGAGATCACCAAGGCCAGCGGCTACATCCCCACGAAGTAGTTAACTGGAGAGGGGCGTTGCCCCTCTCCAGACCTCACCCCACCAGGGGAATCATTCCCCTGGACCCCGTGTTTCGTGGCGGTGTATTCGCCGACTCTGTCGCGAATACACCGCCAAGAAATGCGGGGGGGTCTGGGGGGACCACGTTCCCCCAGCCGCCGGAGGCATCTTCATCCTATGGAACGAATAACACGCGGCCTGCTCCTGCTGTCGGCCCTGGTGGCTGGTCTGGCCGTGCTGGCCATCCTCGGCTTCCTGGTCTGGTTCAGCCTGCCGCTACTGTGCGGCGAGGGGCTGACCCAGGTCCTGTCCTGGCGCTGGCGGCCCTTCCAGGGCGAATTCGGTATTCTGCCTATGCTCGTGGGCTCGCTATGCCTGTCCACCACATCCATGGCCGTGGCCCTGCCCATGGGTTTGGGCCTGTGCTGCTTCGCCCATGGGGTCGGCCCCCGGAAGCCGGCGGCTCTGGTCATGGGCGTTGTGCGCTTCATGACCAGCGTACCCACGGTGGTCTACGGCTTCGTGGCGGTCTTCCTGCTCGTGCCGCTCGTGCGCGCGGCCTTTGTTTCGGGCTCGGGCTTCTCCTGGCTGGCCGCGTCCCTGACCCTGAGCCTGCTCGTGCTGCCCACGGTTGTGCTCATGCTGCACGCCCAGTTCGAGCTCATCGAGCCGCGCGTTCGCCTGACCACGGCGGCCCTGGGGCTGACCCGCGCCCAAGCCGTGAGATACGTGGTCCTGCCTGCCGCCCAGCGCGGGCTATTGGCGGCTTCGGCACTGGGATTCGGCCGCGCCGTGGGCGACACCCTGGTGCCGCTCATGCTCGCCGGCAACGCGCCTCAGGTGCCAGGATCTCTCCTGGACGCCACGCGCACGCTCACGGCGCATATCGCCCTGGTCGTGGCCACGGACAGCCAGAGCACGGCTTATTTGTCACTGTTCGCCTGCGGGCTGATCCTCTTCGTCACCAGCGTGGCCGTGAACCTGACCTTGCGCAGCCTGAACAGGTCTGACGGAGGCCGCGCGTGAGCAGATCCGGCCAGACATCCTTCATAATTTTTTGTTGGCTTAGCGCGCTCATCCCCGTGCTGTGCGTGGTCGCGCTGTTGGCTTTCCTGGCAGCCCGAGGCCTGCCCACGGTCTCGGCCGCCCTTTTTTTCGGTGATACACAGCCTCTGGCCGCTCTCCTGGGCCGCGCGCCGGTCTGGGACGGAATCTGGCCGGCCTGCGCCGGAACCCTGAGCCTGGTGATCCTATCCGCCGCCTTGGCCATTCCCGTGGGCGTGGCCTGTGGCATCCACTTGGCCGAATTCGCTACAGGCCGCTCCAAAGCCGCCCTATCCCTGGGCGCGGATCTGCTGGCCGGTGTGCCGTCAATCGTCATGGGCCTGTTCGGCTTTGCGCTCATCCTGCTGCTGCGCCAAACGCTGATGCCCGATGCCACCACCTGCCTGCTCCTGTCGGCGACCTGTATGGCCCTGCTCATCCTGCCCTACCTCATCAAAACCACCCAAGCCTCCTTGGAAGGCCTGCCTGAGGAGTTGCGACTTCTGGGGCCGAGCCTGGGTCTGACGCAGCTCCAGGCCATCCGGCACATCCAGCTGCCCGCCGCGGGCAAGGGCATCCTGGGCGGCGCCGTGCTGGCCATAGGCCGAGCCGCCGAAGATACGGCCGTGATTTTGCTCACCGGCGTGGTGGCCAATGCGGGCCTGCCGCGCGGCTTGCTGGATAAATACGAGGCCTTGCCCTTCTTCATCTTTACCACCGCGGCCGAGCACCAGACGGTTGGGGAGCTGAACCGCGGATTCGGCGCGGCCCTGGTGCTCCTGCTGCTGACCTCGGGTATTTTTCTGGGCGCTCATCTGCTGCACGCGACCATGCAGCGCCGCTGGAGGACTTCGGCATGAGCACCACCGTGCGTATTGAAGGGTTGACCGTTGCATTCGGTGGAACGCCCGTGGTCAGGGACGTGGACATGGAAGTTCCAGCTGGCGGCATCACAGTGCTCCTGGGTCGCTCCGGCTCGGGCAAGACGACCTTGTTGCGAGCCGTAAACCGACTCAATGAGTGCTTCCCGGGCTGCACAACATCGGGTCGGGTGCGCCTTGCGCTAAAAGATGGACAATTGGACGTCTACGCTCCGGATAGGGATGTGGAAGAACTGCGCCGCAGGGTCGGAATGGTTTTCCAGACGCCTAACGTGCTGCCTATGAGCGTGGAGAAAAATCTGCTCCTGCCCTTACGGCTGGTGTGCGGCATTGCGGGCCTAGAAGCCCATGAGCGCATGCGCTCGGCTCTGAACGAAGCAGGGCTGTGGGACGAAGTCGAGAACCGCTTGAACGCGGGAGCGCAGACCCTTTCCGGCGGCCAGCAGCAGCGGCTATGCCTGGCCCGCGCCATAGCGCTGGAGCCCGATGTACTGCTGCTGGACGAACCCACTGCCTCGGTAGATTATCAGTCGGCCTTACGTCTGGAAGAATTGTTGCTGCGCCTCAAGGAGCGCTACACGTTGCTGGTTGTTTCGCACAGCCTGCGCCAAGCCCAGCGCATCGCCGAGCGCATCGTGGTCATGCGCGCCGGACAGATGTCACGCGTGCTGGAGAAGGAAGAGTTGGCAAGGGCCGGCTCACTGGAAGAGGTGTTGGACGACTGTTTCTGATATCTGAGCAGTGAAGGAGTATGCATGAAAGCGTTCGACATACCCGGACTGGGCCGTCTGGAGCTGGAGCACCTCGTGCTGGACTACAATGGCACCATCGCTCGCGACGGCGCGGTGCTGCCCGAAGCCGTGGAGCGCATGACTGTCCTGGCCCAGTATTTATCCGTGCACGTCATTACCGCCGACACCTTCGGCAGTGTGCGCTTGCAGCTCCAGGGACTGCACTGCCAAGTGGCTGTGCTGGCCCCGGGCAACCAAGCCGAGGCTAAGCGCAATCATATACGCAGCCTGGGCGCACAGCGCTGCGCGGCGATGGGCAATGGCCGCAACGACCGGCTCATGCTGGCCGAGGCAGCCCTGGGCATCGCCATCCTAGGTCATGAGGGCATGTCGGTGGCCGCTATGACTGCCGCGGACATAGTGGCCGCAAACATCACCGATGGCCTAGACCTATTGCTGCACCCGCTGCGCCTGACGGCCACATTGCGTGAGTAACTGACATGTCCCCGCCCATCGCCCGTGCGGCTCGCGGGGACGCGCAGTGGGGTCTGAAGGCTAAGGAACTTGGGTCGTCTTGGCGCGGCCGGCCTTGGGGTAGGTCGGCTGGTCATTGGACCCCGCAAACGCGGCAAGGCCCCGAAGCGTTGAGCTTCGGGGCCTTGCTGTGGAAGAAAAAACCTGGCGGCGACCTACTTTCCCAGGAGTGGACTCCAAGTATCATCGGCGAGGGTGGTCTTAACTGCCGAGTTCGGAATGGGATCGGGTGTGGCCCCACCTCTATGGCCGCCAGGAAATTTGGCAAA